>JAHQWE010000043.1 GCA_019633985.1 Acidiferrobacterales bacterium
AAAATGCTTCATGGGCTTCAGCTGGTCCGTCGAATAAAGCAACGCCGGATTCGTAGTCAAACCAGTTCTTTTGATTGCACAGCTCAATTTTTGTGCCTACGGGTGTGCCAGACTCACCGGCAATTTCGATACGTACCGTGGTTGGGGCAATTCCCTTTTTGTTGAGATAGTTCTTATACTCATTGGTGCGATAGGGGTAACCGTAACCGGGTAAAGAAAACCCCTCGAAACCGAAATCCATTGCAGACTGTTGGTGATGTAAATGCCATTTGCCAATCCAGCCGCATCGATACCCTGCTTCTTTGAGCGATTGTTGAATCATCCAATCCGTTGTATCCAGCCCTTTGCGACCGCCGAAGCGGCCATCATTTTCTGTTAGCCCATGAACATGTGGATACAGCCCGGTAAGCATCGACGCTCGGGCAGGACTGCATACTGGAAGTGGTGTATATGCACGGGTAAATTCAATACCCACTTCGGCCATTTTTTTCTGGAGTGGAAAACGCGGCAGCCCTTGTGGGAGAGTGCTGTGTATCTGGTGGTCACTGACAATCCAAAGAATATTGGGCCGGTTTTTCATCCACGAATAGTTTGATAGATAGCGGAAAAATCGAGCTCGCCATCGCCTTTGTCCGCAAATTCCTGAAATCGGGCCGCCGCTGCCTCCCCGAACGGGGTTTTCTGCCCGGTCGACGTTGCCGCCTGTTGCGCGAGCCCAAGGTCTTTTGCCATTAATCGCGCAGCAAAGCCCGGTGCATAGTCATTTGAGGCGGGAGAGTCAGGCGCCGGCCCTGGCACCGGGCAGCGATTCTCAAGAATCCAGCTTTGTGCAGCAGCGCCCTTGCACAGCTCAAAAAAACGTTCCATATCCAGACCAAGAGCGTCGGCGAGTGCGAAAGATTCACAGACACCAAGGGCAGTTATCCCGCATATCATATTGTGGCAAGCTTTAGCGGCCTGGCCACTACCTGATTGACCAAACTCAACAAGCTTACTACCCATTATCTCGAGCAAAGGTCGAGCTCGTTGGATGTCTTCTGATTTCCCGCCCAGCATAAAACTAAGCGTACCTTGTTCTGCCGCTTCGCGCCCCCCTGAAACAGGCGCGTCAACAAATCCGTGACCGTGACAAGCAAGACGCTCAGCGAGTTGGCGGGTACTGTCGACATCGATGGTAGAGCAGTCGATAAACAAGCACCCTGAGTGAGCGCAATGTTCAAGTAGTTGATCAACCACTGCCAGAACATGTTTGGCCTCTGGTAACATGGTGATGAAAACATCGGTGTCTTCCGACAGTTGCTCGATGGACTGGGCGCAATGGTCAAAACTACTACGACACTGCGAGTTGGTATCCCAGCCGCTGATGTTGAGTTCGCCGCTGGCAAGACACTGGGCCATGGGCATGCCCATCGTACCCAAACCAATAAAACCAATTTTCATTCTTGTTCTCCCATTTATAATGTCACCTTTTTGATAACATGCGTGTTGGAAAATCGTTACCAGATCAATTCGGTAAACGCATTGCTATTTGTCAATGTATCATAAAAAATAAACGCTCTTAGCGTTGCAAGAGGGGTGGCATGACTATATCGAGAAGTCCTGATCAAAGGTGTCTCCTGCATGTCTGTTATGTTTAAGGGAGTGCGTGAATGAGTCGTCATCAACGTCGCCGAATGCGGGCCGAGCCGAACACGCCAGAACCGAGTGCGCCCCGTGTACGCGGAGGCCGCTTTCAACCGCTAACTGAATCAGAAGTTCAGCAAGTCATACAAAGTGCACTAGAAATTCTTGCTCGTGTTGGCATTGCTGATGTGCCAGATTGGCTTCGTCAACGGTGGGTTGAACAGGGTGCAAAATCTCGCAGTGATCACCGAATCACCTTTCCTAATGACATGGTGGAGCGGGCGATAAGACGCGCAACACATCAAGTTGCTTTGCCAGGTTTTGATTCTACTCGTGGGCTCGAGATTGGCGATGGGTTTGTTCATATCGGTACTGGTGGTGCAGCGGTACAAACCCTTGATGCGTGCTCGGGTGCTTATCGCGATTCAACCTTGAACGATCTTTACCGGATGATGCGCGTGCTCGACCAGTGCAACAATGTGCACTATGGTATCCGCCCACTAGTGGCGCGCGACATGCCCTCGCCGCTAGACCTCGATATCAACACAGCTTTTGCTTGTGTGAAAGCCACTAGCAAACCCATTGGTATTAGCTTCGACAGTGCAGATCATGTTCCCCCTGTTTGTCAGCTCTTCGACCTGGCTCTCGGGAAGGAAAACAGTTTTCGCAAGCAACCATTCTGTATGGCAATCATAGTACATGTGGTGTCGCCTCTTAAGCTCGCATCAGAGGGCGTCAGTATTATGCGCGCTGCCGTCGCAGCAGGTATGCCGCTCCAGATCTGTAGCGCTGCCCAGGCAGGGGCCACCAGTCCGGCTTCTTTGGTTGGTGCGCTGGCTCAGGGGTTAGCAGAATCCTTGGCCGGTCTTTTGGTGGTTGATGCGATTCAGCCCGGTCATCCCTGCATTTTTGCCTTTATGCCATTTATTTCTGACCTACGTACCGGCGCAATGAGTGGTGGGGGCGGTGAATCCGCAGTGGCCAACGCCGCTGCAGCCCAGCTGCTTCGACAGTTGGAACTACCATCCACGGTTTCAGCAGGAATGACAGATTCCAAACAACAGGATGCCCAGGCTGGTTATGAAAAAGGTTATAGCATTGCGCTCGCTGCCCAAGCGGGTGCAGATATGATCAATCTCTCTGTAGGCATGCTTGGCTCAATTATGGTGGCTTCGCCTGAATCGCTTGTGATCGACAACGATATGTGTGGTGCCATCTTAAGGAGTGTGCGCGGCATTGATGTCAATGAAGCACTGCTGGACGTCGACCTGGTTGAACGCGTGGTTAGTGGCGACGGTCACTACCTTGGCGAAGCGCAAACACTGGCCTTGATGAAGAGCGAATATGTTTACCCAGAGTTGGGAGATCGTCAATCTGTAGCAGACTGGATTGATTCGGGCAGTGCGTCCATCTGGCAGCGGGCGCAGAACCGGGTTGATGAATTATTGAGAGACACGGAGCCTGTCCATTTGCCTGAAAAAGCAGAGGCTCGCATTCGTGAAACATTTAATATCAAATTGTGACAGGGTATCTGAATGAAAGTAAAACGCAGCGTTGTGATTGACGCACCCATTGAACGAGTTTGGCAGACGGTGCGAAGATTTGATGGCGTTGCTGTCTGGAATCCAGGCGTCAATAAGGCGATATTGGAATCGGGGTCGCCCACCCAAACTGGTTCAGTGCGGAAGCTTGAAATTGTGGACGGCTCCGTGTTCCGCGAAACACTGTTGGCGCACTCGGATTTAGAACACTATTACACCTACGACATAATCGAAAGTCCACTCAAGTGCAGTCACTACATCGCGCGCCACCACTTTATTGAAATCACCGAAGGTAATAAAACCCTGGGGATCTGGGAAGGAGAGTTCCAATGCGACCCCAGTGATGAAAAGGAACTCAATGCCATTGTAGGAGACGGTATTTATCGGGATGCACAACTTGCTCTAAATCAATTTCTACTGGAACAACAATCATGACTGATACCTTAGCGCCCAAAGCAATTATTGGGGTAATGACACCAGCAATGAATACCGTGGTGCAACCAGAACTTGAAAGTCTGCGACCATCCGGTGTCACCAATCAGATGCAGCGCTTTCGCTTGGGGGGCGACCGTATATCTGAGGATCTGTTTGATGAGGCGCAGAAGCTGATGGATTGTAACCCGGTGGCAGTCGCTATCGGTTTGACCACTGACGCGGGTGTTGGCGGCGTTGCTAAATTGGCAGCAGTCTGCGACAACCTTTCAAAGCAGCTAGGTGTGCCGGTTTGCAATGCATCCGTTGCTACCCAGGAGGGTCTTAAAAAGCTCGGGGCTCAGAAGATTGCCGTGCTGACGCCATTTAATGAGGAAGTCAATCAAGTTGTGCAGGCTAATTTTGTTGAGGGTGGCTTTCATGTGGTCGCTATCGATGGTACCAAGGCGCCGAGTCTCCCCGCCATCTGCGAGACTTCGCTATCTGATATTCAGAATCTGACACGGCAGCTCGCCGAATCTGACTGTGACGCCATCGCGCAAATTGGCACCGCTTTGCCAGTTGTCGATATTGTGGATGAACTCGAACAAGAAATTGGCAAGCCAATCGTCGCCTGCAATGCGGCTGTTTACTGGCAAACGCTTCGCACAATCGGTATCAATACAGTTGTAGAGGGTTTTGGCTGTCTGCTGAGAGACGCTTGAGCATGCGAACATCTGCGCGAGTAGTGGTGATTGGTGGTGGCGCGGTAGGTGCTGCCTGCCTTTACCATTTGACGCAGGCAGGAGTGACAGATTGTTTGCTCATAGAAAAAGACGAGCTGACTTCCGGCTCGACCTGGCATGCTGCGGGCAATATACCTACCTATGCGAATAGTTGGCTCGGGATGCGCGCGGGTAACTATGCCTGGAAGCTGTATCGCGATTTAGCTGAAAGAGTAGGCGCGCCTATTGCCTACCGCCATACCGGCGCTTTCTGGCCTGCTCATACTAAGGATCGAATGGACTTATTCCAACACCTTACGGGTGTATCGAAGTCTGCAGGTTTCGAATTGCGTATGTTATCGCCATCTGAGATGGAATCCATGCACCCGTACTATCAGGCAGGGAATTCCGTGCGTGGCGCGATCTTCGACCCCTATGAAGGCGACATTGACCCGAGTCAATTGACGCACGCGTTAGTGAAAGGTGCAAGAGACGCTGGCGCCGAAGTGGCGCGCTTTACCTGTGTTACCGGCATTCTCCGGAATAAGGATAAAGAGTGGTTGGTAGAAACCAATAAAGGCAATGTCACTTGTGAGATCATCGTTAACGCAACGGGGTTCTATGGAGAGAAGGTTGGTAAGATGGTCGGTGCGAACCTGCCTGTAGCGACACTGGAACATCAATATCTGGTTACCGAACCCCTTGAAGTGCTGGAGCAGGATGCAGAGGTATTTCCACTGGTGCGCGACCCTGACATTCGTTTTTATCTTCGCCGTGAGCGCGCCAGTTTATTGTTTGGATCATACGGTCACGCTGGGCGTCTTGCATTTAAAGATGGCATACCGGAAAACTTCAGTCACGGTCTATTTGAAGATTCTCCTGACGATATGATGGAACTGATCGAGCAGGCTATCGAACATGTGCCACTGCTTGGTAAGGCCGGCATTCAGCGCTTTATCAATGGACCTATTGGCTATTCGCCAGATGCTCTACCCCTCTGTGGCCCTGCGGCTGGACTGCCGAATTTTTATCATGCCTGCGGTATCCAGATTGGAATTACACATTCTGCCGCGGTCGGAAAGGCGATCGCGGAATGGGTTACCGCTGGTGAAACAGAGTGGGATTACTCCGCTTGGGATCCGCGTCGTTTCGGCGATTGGGCTGACGCGGAATACGCGAGCGAAAGGATTGTTGAGCTATACGACCTGCAATATGCAATCCCTTTTCCCCACCGTATTTTGCAGTCGGGTCGGCCACTTCAAAAAACACCGCTGTATAACAGACTCCTGTCAAAGGGTGCGGTATTTGGTCAGGTTGGCGGCTGGGAGCGGGCATTTTGGTTTGATCGAGAAGATGTCAACAATCCAGACATCTTAAGCTTTCATAACGATGAGCCATGGCGTAGCGCTGTCAGGCAGGAATGTGAAGCGGTACGAGATCGAGTGGGGGTAATGGATCACGGTGGATTTACCAAGTTCGAAGTCAGCGGTGCAGGGGCAACAGATTTTCTAGACAATGTGTTTTGTAATGCGTTACCCAAAATAGGAAAAGTAAAATTGGGTTACTTACTGACACCAAAGGGAAAAATCTGGAGCGAAGCGACGATTGCCCGACTGGAGAAGGATCAGTATCTTTTGTGTGGCCCTACCATTGCCGATTATCGCGATTACGACTGGCTTTGTAACGCACTTGGGAATCGGGAAGATGTGAAATTAAACCGAGGCAGTTCGCTTGATGCTGCGCTATTGGTTATGGGGCCGCAGTCGAGAAACCTGCTTTCCCTCCTGACGCAAAGTGACTTGTCTGCAGAGGCGATGCCTTGGATGTCGGTTCAAGAAATTAGTATTGGTGAAATCCAGTGTATCGCTATGCGTGTTTCGTACGTAGGTGAACTGGGTTGGGAGTTGCATCTGGAATCAAAATATCTTGAGCGTCTCTATCAGCAAATCGAAAGTGTTGGAGTGCAATTCGAACTAATGGATTTTGGATCCTATGCGCTCAACTGTATGCGTATTGAAAAGTCCTATCATGGCTGGGCGGCAGATTTTGGCACAGAGTACACCATGTTTGATGCCGGGCTGGAAAAATTCATTGATCTCAATAAGGCAAACTTTATTGGGCGAGAGGCGGTGATAGAACAAGCTCAATCGCAGCCCGAATGGTGCTTTATTCGTCTCGTGGTAGAAAGCCCGGACTTTGATCCACTACCCGGTGATCCGATTCTCCAGGGAAGGCGCTGTGTCGGTTTTGTCACTTCGGCTGCAACTGGATTTCGCACAAACAAAGTGATTGCCCTGGGTTATATCAACAGGGGTACAGAGATGAGAGATGGTTTTTCTATTGAGTCTCTGGGTCGAAACTGCGCCGCTACTTTTTGCGCACAAGCGACTTATGACCCCGATAACCGACGCTGTAGAAGCTGATATTACTCAAATAGATATCTAGCCCCAAGTTTTTATCAAGGCAAACTTAACGTTATTTTCTAGAATGTTCTGTTTGACTTCACCGGAGGTATGCATATGTGACACCGTTGTGCTTGTATTCCTCTTACCGTCTAGCTTGTAAAACCGCTGGCAGTGGGATTACACGTCGTCAGTTCTAATTGGACTGCATCTGTCCAGTTCAGCGTGTTTGCATCTATCGGAGGAAGTGCTCTCAATAACTTTGTGAATATGCACAATATTAGAACTTTACTGCTGGTCTATAATCTGTAGTTAGGTCTCACAGTAATCGGAATTCCATGTTTGATCTAAATGATTTGCGGTTTTTCCTCGCCGTGGCGCGCGCGGGTAGTTTGTCTGCTGCTGCGAGAAAACTTGGAGTAGCACAACCTACGGTAGGTCGTCGTATTCAGAATTTAGAAAAAGAGTTGGATGCGAGATTGTTTAGAAGATCGAAGAACGGCTACCAACTCACCGATGCTGGAAAAGAAGTACTACCATCCGCTGAGTTAGTCGAAGAAAATGCGTGGCGCATCGAGAACAAAGTCATGGGCGCCGAGAAAGACTTACATGGAACTGTACGTCTCGCTACCAGTGAAGGCTTGGCGAATTGCTGGATTCTGGAACGGTTGGACAAGTTTCAAGTGGAACACCCCAATATTAAAATTGAGGTTTTCGGTAGTTCTATGATGGTCGATTTACTACGACGGCAAGCGGATATCGCTTTGAGAATAGGATCGGTAGGGAGCGACGAACTGGTCGGGCAGTGTCTTGGCAAGGTGTCGTTTGGAATCTATGCGTCGAATAGATATATCAGCCGTAACGGAGAGCCTACGTCCTGTAAGGATATGATAAATCATCACTTTATAGAATCAGTGGGCGAAATAGAGAATTTTGCACAGGCCCGTGTTCTCCGTGAATTAATTAGTAGCGCTAACATTAGCTTAAGCACCAACAACTTAGCCACACAAACACAGGCAACTGTGAATGGTATCGGAATCGCCGCATTGCCTAGCTATGTTGCTGCACGGCAGCCTGATTTAAAGAGGGTTCTGTCAGGGGAATTTGATGTACAACTAGATATGTGGCTTCTAACTCACAAGGATCTGCGCTTTACCAGAAGAATTCGGGCAGTCATCGACTACTTGAAGAAAAAAATCCTGGAGGACAAGGAATTGCTTGTCAGGGGCAAGTGATAAAGCGACGAAAATTCGATTTCGCAATCAGATTCAATGAGTGTCGCGTAAAGTTAGCTGGCAACCTAAATCATTGGCGCTGATATAGTAACTGCAAATGCAAAAAGCAGTGTAGAGGCGATTTTGTTGAAGTATACCTGTAGCTTTGGAAGGTTTATCAGATGAAAAACGCGTGAGGCAATTACTGCGTAAAGACTATGAATCAAAAACGTTAAAATGCCGTAAGTCAAGATAAGTTCTTTGAATTGAACGCTGTAGTCAAGCCTTGCATGTATAAAAACAGGTGTCACAGAGAGAAAGAAGATGATGACATAGGGGTTTATCAGCTGTAATAGAAATCCGTCATAAAATAGAGAACTTAGCACTGTGCTTTTCTTCTTATCGGGATTGTTGCGTTGAACAGGAAGTCTCCAGAGCCGCGCGGCAAGATAAACCAAATAGAGAGCACAAACTGATCTAAGAACTGGAAAAACCGACGTTGAATTCGTTTGCATCGTGTCAATACTTAATGACGAGACGATAGCAATGAGGGTGGCACCAGCGATATATCCAATGATGGCGGGAAAGCACGCACATAGCCCATATCGCATTGCATTCGATATTGTCATTACAACGGCTGGTCCAGGGCTTGCGATGGTTAGTCCCGCAATGCCAATGAATAATGGATCGGCATTTATCACTATTCTTCTCCTAATTTGTTTTTATTTCAATCCTTGTTGACGCGCTAGCCATTAATCACAGCGTTGTATCTGGCTTACGCTTTCATTGAGCAATGATAGCCATCTCAGCTTCTCTAGAACATTCCAAAAATCTGCATAATCATTATTCAATATTGAATAAGGAGGAGGGGTACATTGCTAGGGAAAGGAAAAAAGAAAAGGGAAAAAGGTACCCGATTTATTTAACGAAGCGATAATTAAACGAAGCGATAATTAAAGGTACCCGATTTATTTAGAGGGAAAAGGAAAAAAGGTACCCGATTTATTTAAGCGCGGGAAAAAATGCACCCGATTTATTTAAGTGATTTGTTTCGGATATTTTCAGCAGTCAGGAAATTTACCCTCTAGAATTAAATCGGATACCTTTTCACTTGAATAAACATATGCCCTTCTTGCTGCAACAGGCGTTGTTGTTCATCTGCATTGGTTTTTCGGCTTATCTTTCCTTGCGAATTGACTACGCGCTGCCAAGGAATATCATCCGGACAGGCGGCCATTGCATCACCAACCCAGCGTGGGCCGAA
>JAHQWE010000044.1 GCA_019633985.1 Acidiferrobacterales bacterium
CTACGCAGACTCTTGTGGATACTGACCACAATCTGGTTATCCGGTTGCGCGCTAATGCAGAAACCCGAACCGGGTATCGGGAAACCAGTGAAGTGGGATCAACTACAGGGGTGGCAGGAAGATCAGCACGAGCTCGCATGGCCCGCCTTGTTACAGAGCTGTGGGCGTCTGGATTCAAAATCTCTATGGGACAAAATCTGCTCCGCAGCAATCGCAGAAAAGAACCCGACTACCGAGAACGCGCGCCTTTTCTTTGAAACGTGGTTTGCCCCTCACCCTGTTTATGCTGAGAGTGGGAAAACACAGGGGTTAATTACCGGCTATTACGAACCCGTTCTAAGAGGCAGTTTTGAACCCGATGATGTCTATCAATTTCCGTTATATCGGCGTCCAAATGACTTATTGAAAATTGACCTGGGCGAACGTTTTCCTGAATTGAAAAACAAGCGTGTCCGAGGTCGCGTAGTTGGACAAAAAGTGGTGCCCTATTATGCTCGTGATGAAATAGAGGCGGACAGAACCTTGCTGGAAGGAAATGAACTGCTTTGGCTCGACGACCGAGACGATGCATTCTTTCTTCATATTCAAGGTTCCGGCCGAGTGAGTTTGCCCGATGGTGAGGTAGTTGGCGTCGGTTATGCAGATCAAAATGGGCAGCCTTACAAAGCCATTGGCAAAGTACTGGTAGATCAAGGCGAACTGGCTATTGAAGAAGTAACCCTGTTCTCGATCAGGCGCTGGCTCACAGAAAATCCTGATCGGGCAGAGTCCATTCTAAACAGCAACCCGAGCTACGTTTTTTTTGTACTGCGCGACCAACCAGAGAAGGGCCCTGTCGGGTCGCTGAACGTTCCGCTCACCGCGGGTCGCAGTATCGCGATTGATCCTAAGCTCGTGAACCTGGGGGTGCCTATCTGGTTATCCAGCCACTACCCTGGAAGTCCGGAGCGACCATTGCAGCGACTCGTTCTCGCCCAGGATACAGGGGGAGCAATAAAGGGTAACGTGCGTGCCGATGTGTTTTGGGGCACGGGGGAAGAAGCGGAACAGTTGGCCGGGCTGATGAAATCACCGGGAAAATTATTTGTTTTATTGCCCAAGCCACAGGATTGAGCTGGCATCTACAAGCCAATTACGAAAAATAGATTGCTCAAGCGAACTTTTCGAACACCCTGTCCCCCGCCGCTTGCTTTCGCCATCCCTGAAACAAGTCGACCTCATGACATCCCCGAATAAACTTTTCCACCATATTCCTGTTAGCTAACAAGGAAGGGGCGATATTCAGCTCCTCAGCAATTTGACGAATCTCCGCCATTACCGCTTTAACTCGTTTTCGCTGCGCTGGCTCCAGTAGGTCAGGACTGTGCCAAAGTGCGGGGGCATCGTTGCGCCGTTCTGTTGACGATGAAATATGTAGAATGCTCTCCGCTGACTGACGTAATACACCCTGATTGACTCCCTCTATCTTTCCTAGCTCCTGTTTTGATTGTGGGGAAAGGCGAGCCACCTCCAGAAGTGACTTTGTCGACAGAATCCATTCCCTCGGCCGGTTACGTTTTACGGCCTGTTGTTCGCGCCAGATCGCCAACTGCCTGGCGGTTTCATGTGCCATTGACGGTAACCTGACCGCGCCTTTTAATTTCTTCCAGGCTGTTTCTGGCGACACTTGCCAATTCAATGGATTCAGCTGTCTTACGCACTCCTCACGAAACCATTCGCTGCGATCAGAGGCATCGAGTTTGCGTTGGAGGGAATCCCTGATCTCATGAAGATAAAGAACGTCATCCATTGCATAGTCGAGTTCTCCCTGAGAAAGAGGTCGGGCTGACCAGTCTGCACGCGTATGTGTCTTCGCCAGCTTCACATCGCAAATTTGCTCCACCAGTGCAGCATAACTGACTTGGTCTCCCAGACCACAGAATGCGGCGGCGATTTGCGAATCGAACAACCTGTGCGGCAAAAGAGTGCTTCTGGTGTCAAATGCCTCAAAATCCTGGCGGCAGGAATGCAGTATGGTTTCTGTTCCCGATGCAGATAGCAATGAAAGGAAAGGCTCTATCGATTCAAGCGCCAAAGGATCAATACAACAGCTGAAGTCCCGATTCGCCACCTGAACCAGACAGAGAACCGGGGAATAGGTTTTTTCCCGCATGAATTCCGTGTCAATTGCGAAACTAGTATCTCTGGAAAGCTTCTCGCAGGCATTATCGAGCGCACCAGTATCCTGGACGATATGAATGTTTGTCATAGCTCAGATGATATCATCTGAGCCCACCAATCAAACGACAACCACCTTGATTCCAATTCCCACCCTCGCAAAAATTTGCCTGTTTTTAGCGAAACCTCAGGATCTTCCTGCGTCCAGGCAATTGCTTGTAATCACCATCGCGTCTGCGGTGATCGTGCTATTCGTTTGTTACTCAGCGTTGCCTGGTGAACGCAACATTATGCCGCTCAGCATCGTACATATTTTAGCCATGGGCGTGGTATGGGTGCTCTTGCTTAAATTTCACAATCAGTTGCCGCGATGGTATCAATCAGCCACCGCACTGTTTGGTTGTAGCAGTCTAATCAATCTCGCCCAGTTACCCATCGTTTTGAAGCTAACTCAACAAGCCGCAGGCGGCACTACTCAACCTACCGGCTCAACGGCGATGTTGGTGTTGACAATGTGGATATGGGAAATTGCCGTGGTGTCGAGCATCATTCAGCAAACCCTGGAGGTGCGTAAGTTTACTGCGGTGGTTTTGAGTCTGACTTTTACCTTTGCAATCCATATAGCGCTGTTTCAGTTTTTCGGTCAGGCCCAAAGTTAGTTAAGCACGAGCATGCATATATACATCGCGGGTATTTGTGGCACCTTTATGGCGGGTATCGCTCAGCTCGCGCAATCAATGGGCGTTCAGGTTTCTGGTTGCGATGCGAACGTTTATCCGCCGATGAGTGATGTGCTCGCCGATGCAGGGATTACCGCACATGAAGGGTACGATCCAGCAAGTATTCCTGACGATGTCGATACCATTTTGATTGGAAACGCGCTTTCTCGGGGCAATCCCCTGGTGGAACATGTTCTGACCCACCGATTGCGTTATCAATCAGGCGCCGAGTGGTTAAAAGAATCGGTACTACGACAGCGAAAAGTGATTGCCGTCGCAGGAACCCATGGCAAAACTTCCACCGCTTCCATGATCACCTGGATACTTGAGTCCGCAGGAATGTCTCCAGGGTTTCTCATTGGCGGCAAGCCGGGAAACTTCGATCAAAGCGCCCGACTTGGTGAAGGCGACTACTTCGTCATCGAGGCGGATGAATATGACACCGCTTTTTTCGATAAGCGTTCGAAATTTGTGCACTATTTGCCGCATATAGCAGTACTCAACAATCTCGAGTTTGATCATGCGGACATTTTCGATGATCTGTCGCAGATCCAAAAGCAATTCCATCATCTGATTCGAATTGTTCCCGCGAGCGGAGCGATTGTCTCGAACCTAGACTCTCCTGCGCTTGAAACTGTTCTCAGTCAAGGTTGCTGGAGTCCAGTCACTTATTTCTCAACCACGCAGTCACAAGCTAACTGGTATGCCGCTTCCACCTCCTGTGCTGCCACGGAATTCAGTGTTAACGGCGAAAACGATGTCACAACGAACATTACATGGGATTGTATGGGGGAGCACAATATGCAAAACGCACTCGCGGCGTTAGCAACTGCTTCGCTGACAGACGTGTCTCCGACTCGGAGCGCAAAGGCGCTCAAAAGCTTTATACCGAGCGCCAGACGGCTGGAGTGGATGGCGGAAACAGAAGATGTCGTGTTATTCCAGGACTTCGCCCATCATCCCACGGCAATCAAGACCACATTAGAAACACTGCGACAACGTTACCCCAACAAACAGATACTAGCGATCATTGAACCACGATCTAATACCATGCAAATGGGCTGGCATAGAGAAAGCTTGGGCGATGCCCTCTCTACGGCAAATCGGGTGTGGTTCTACCTGCCCCAACGATTAAACTGGCGACCGGAAGATCTTGGCGCTGGCATTCCGCTGATGACCGAAAGTGACGCCGGAACGCTGGTCCAACAAATATTGTCACAATGTGATTCTCATCAAGGTCGGACAGGTAGCGTTATCATTGCGATGAGTAACGGCAGTTTCGATGCAATTCCCCAACAGATAGCAACTTTGCTAATGGAGAGAAAAGATTAAACAGATTCAGCCTGGTTTCATGGAACCTGGTTCATTATCTAAGGTCAAAAATTGGGTAAAATTCCATTCACAGTAAATTAAAACGGATAACCAATGAATCAGCTACTTTCTCGCACCATCACTGCCTTCCTGGCGACTTTATTCTTCCTACCCTCTGTTTGGGCGCAATCTGATCGCTATGTAGAAGGCGGACACTACGAGCTTCTTGGTGAATTCCAGCCAGTACAAACGGGGGACAAAATTGAGGTTGTCGAAATGTTCTGGTATCGCTGCCCCCATTGCTATCGCCTGGAGCCTTATTTGGAAAAATGGTTGCAAAACAAGCCTGAAAATGCCGAATACGTTCCTATTCCGGCTCTCTTGAACAACAGCTGGGCGTTTCAAGCACGCGCATTTTTTACCTTCGAAGCGCTCGGGTTAACCGACACACTTCATGCCAAATTCTTTGATGCTATTCATAAGGAACGCCGCCCATTCAATACCGTGGATCAGTTGGCGGAGTGGGCGCAAGAATATGGAGCGGACCCCGAAGATATTCGAAAGACGATGGATTCTTTCGCAGTTAACAATAAACTGAATTTCGCTGCATTGATGTCCAAGAAATATGGCATTACCGGTGTACCTGCGATTATTGTTGACGGTAAGTACCGTACGAATGTTTCGATGGCTGGAAGCCATGAAGAACTGTTCAATCTTATTGATTTTCTGATTGAAAAAGCCGCAGCAGAACGGCAAAGCTAAAAAACTGAAGTGAGTTCAAATTAAGTTTCAACTACAACACAAGCAAGAGGAAACCTATAAATGGCAAAGTCTATTGAAGCAATTGAAGGCATCGGGCCAAAGTATGGCGCAAAACTCCGAGAAATCGGATGTAGTAGCCCTGCGAAGCTCCTAAAGGACGGTGCAGACCGTCAGGGGAGAAAACGTATCGCTGAGAAATCTGGTATCAGTGATTCCATTGTTTTGCGCTGCGTGAATATGGCGGATCTGTTTCGTATCAAAGGTGTAGCCACGCAGTATGCGGAGCTTTTGGAAGCGGCGGGCGTAGATACGGTAAAGGAATTGCGCAATAGAAATGCGGCCAATCTTACCGAAGCAATGCAAAAAACCAATGCCGAGAAAAAACTCGTTCGACAGGTGCCTAGCTTAAAGAGCGTTGAGAAGTGGGTTGCACAAGCCAAAACCCTACCTCCCGTCGTGACCTATTGAGACTAAGAAACACCAATCGCTGGAAGCAGCGAACCACTGTTGAAAATAAGCCCCGCAATGCGGGGCTTATTTGTTAGTGTTCAAGCGATCTTAAAATCTTCGATATCGGTGTTGGCGATCAACCCGCCGCTGCTGTGAATCCGATCCAACATTGTGTGCATTTGCGGCATTTCGCTAGAAAAATAAAACTGGGCAGTACGTATTTTGATCGCATAAAATGGATCTTCCGACCCTTCCTCAATACGTGTTTTGGCTCTGGCCGCAGATTTAGCCATTTGCCAACCGCAACAAATAATTCCCCACAGCCGCAGGTAAGGCTCAGCAACCGCGGCAATGTGCCTGACATTTTCTGCCGGCTGCGCTGCGAGGGCATCCACCACATGGGAAAGTTGATCTAGTCCATCAGTTAAAGATCGATTCATCGACTCGTCCAGGCCAGACAGCGCCTCCGCATCCTGGCGTATATAGCCAATCACTCGCTTCGCTAACTGACCACCGTCCCGCATCAGTTTTCTTCCAGCAAGGTCCAGCGCCTGAATACCCGTGGTGCCTTCATAAATCGGCGTAATTCTTTGGTCGCGATAATGTTGCGCGGCGCCCGTTTCTTCCATAAATCCCATGCCGCCATGGATCTGCAACGCCAGCGAAACGTTTTCTAGACCTAGTTCAGTGGAGTAGCCTTTGACTATGGGGGTTAATATTTCAACCATATCGTCGGCTGCTTTTCTGGTGTCTTCATCGGGGTGACGCTCTGACTTGTCCATACAACTGGAAGACACCAGCGCGAGCGCTCTTAAGGCCTCATTTCGACACTTTTGGGTCCACAACAATCGCTGCACGTCTGGATGCTGAATGATATTGACCCGACCACCTTTAGGGTCGTCAATCGCAGCGCCTTGAGCGCGATCATTCGCATAATGAACCGCCTGCTGATAGGCACGGTCGGCGAGCGCGTAACCCTGCACACCAACCGAGTGACGCGCGACATTCATCATCGTGAACATGCACATCAACCCCTGGTTTTCACCGCCAATCAGATATCCTACTGCCTGATCATTATCTCCATACCCAAGTACAGCCGTCGGGCTGGCATGGATACCAAGCTTGTGTTCAAGCTTAAGTGTTTTCACATCATTTCTGATCGTCCACTCCCCTTTCTCATCCTGCAGGTATTTTGGAACAATAAAAAGGGAAATCCCCTTGACGCCTTCCGGTGCGTCTGGAAGCCTTGCCAAAACAAGGTGAATAATATTTTCGGTCATATCATGATCACCATAGGTGATAAATATCTTCTGACCGCTCAGTAGATAGTGATCTCCATTCGGCTTTGCCCGTGTCCTGACCGCTGCAAGGTCGGATCCTGCCTGGGGCTCTGTCAAGTTCATGGTACCCGTCCATTCACCAGATACCAGTTTCGCGAGATACGTTTGTTTTTGTTCTTCCGAACCATGGGCCAGTACCGCTTCAATCGCCCCTTGGGTAAGCAACGGACATAGCGCAAACGCCATGTTGGATGCATGCCAGATTTCATTGACGGCGGTAGCCACGACCCAGGGTAGCCCCTGACCACCAATTTCAGTGTCGAAGGGCAAACCATTCCAACCACTTTCGATAAATTGTCGATACGCTTCCTTCCAGCCATCTGCAGTCACCGCTTGGCCGTCCACCAGCTGAGCGCCTTGAATATCACCACTTTGATTAATCGGCGCTAATACTTCACTACCAAATTTACCGGCTTCTTCTAAAATGGCTTCCAACAACTCGCTGTTGGTTTCTTCGTATCCTGGTAATTGTTGAATTCCTTCAAGATCTGCCAGTTCGGTACAGGCAAACAATAAGTCTCGGGTTGGGGCGGTATAGGACATAGCAGCTGAATTGTGGATTTTTGACGTTTAAAGAGATTGGATTACCCTTTAATCTCTATGAAATCCATTTTATCCCTTTCAGAAAGCCATTGAAACGTCACCCGCAGGTTTGGCATGTTCTCACCCTCTCCTTGACAGCAACTTACTGCTTTTGGGAACCCTAGATTTCAATCCCAACGATAAATAGCCACTCACTGCCACAAGTTCATATAATTTCTCTTATGTCTTCCAACCACACCCGTTTTCAGAGCCCGCCGCAGATTCATGGTCATCGAGGAGCCCGTGGACGCATGCCAGAAAATTCCCTCGCTGCAGTTTCCTATGCGGTTGCCAGCGGCGCACATGGCGCAGAGGTGGATATTAGCGCTTCGTCAGATAATGTCCTGGTGGTACACCATGACCTGCTTCTCTCTTCAGATTTAACCTGCGACAACGAGGGGCAAAGATTAAAGACGCCCGTGGCAATCCGCTCACTTACAGCGACGGCATTGGGCCAGTACGACATCGGACTGCTAGATAAGCAGTCGGGGTACGGAAAAAGATTCTCCTCTCAAGCGTCAATACCCAACACACGAATCCCGACGTTAAGAGATTTTATTGAGCGCGTCTTAGATGTGGCAGATGACCATTTCGTTTTGAACATCGAACTCAAGGGCAGCCCGGAAAACCCCGATCTGGTGCCGAATCCTGGCCACTATATTGATCTTCTTCTCGCAACGCTGTTCCCTTTTGTGTCTCAAATTTCTTCTTTCTCCAACCGGCTTTTTATTCAAAGCTTCGATTGGAGATTAATGAAAGAACTGATTGATCGGGATACCGGTTTCTTATGTGGGCTACTGACTGATCAACAATCGGATGGCGCGCCACGTATTCCTGTTTGTGGAGAGAAGAGCCCATGGACGGCTCACCTGGATTTAGAAGATTTCGAATCCATCCCCCACATGGTTAAATCCGTTGGTGCGGGGGTATGGTCAAGCCAGTTTAATGATCTAAACCTGGAAGCAGTGCAAGAAGCTCATCGTCGAGGATTGGCGGTATATTGCTGGACAGTGAACGATATTGAAGATATGAAAAAAATGATATCGCTCGGGGTCGATGTAATTACCACCGATTACCCCGAGCGCCTTGTGCAGCTTTTGCACTTAGATTCCGCCAGTCACATCTAATAAACAATGTATAGCCAGCATACGATTGTGGTTAAAATACCGTAAGTCAAAATTAATGTTCGCCGCCTGCCTTGAAATTAAAAACCGCACCCGAGCGAATACCCGAAGGCCACCTGGAAGTCACAGTTTTTAGCTTCGTATAGAAACGCACCCCTTCTGCACCATGAATCGCATGGTCACCAAATAGAGAACGCTTCCAGCCACCAAAACTATGGAATGCCAAAGGCACTGGAATCGGTACGTTAATACCCACCATGCCGATCTGAATGCGATTGCTGAAATCCCTGGCAGCGTCTCCGTCGCGAGTGAAAATTGCGGTGCCATTGCCGTACTCATGGTCATTAATCATTTGCACCGCTTCTTCATAGGTTTTAGCGCGCACAATGGATAGTACAGGGCCAAAAATTTCGTCCGTATAGATCGACATGTCTGTGGTGACCTTGTCGAAGATTGTGGCACCAACAAAACAACCATCGGGATGCCCTTCTACGGCCACTCCCCTGCCATCACGCACCAGTTCGGCGCCTTCGCTGAGCCCTTTTTCGATATAACCATTGATGCGATCTCTTGATTCCGGTGTGATAACCGGACCCATTTCGGTGGATCGATCGGTATACGGTCCCACTTTCAATGCCTCAACTCGGGGAACCAGCTTCTCCAACATGGCATCCGCGGGCTCGTCCCCTACGGTCACCACCACCGAAATCGCCATACAACGCTCGCCAGCTGAACCATACGCCGCCCCCATGACCGCATCAACGACCTGATCCATATCAGCGTCAGGCATAACAACCATATGATTTTTGGCGCCGCAAAGTGCTTGGACACGTTTATTGTGACTGGTTCCAGTGTGGTAGATATACTCGCCGATGGTCGTCGACCCCACAAAGCTGACAGCCTGCACTCTCGGGTCAGTGAGCAGAGTGTCGACCGCCTCCTTGTCTCCGTTAACCACATTCAGCACACCATCAGGTAAACCCGCTTCCGTCATCAACTCACCGAGTAAGAGGGGGCAGGAAGGATCTTTCTCCGAAGGCTTCAGTACAAATGTATTTCCACAGGCGATTGCCATGGGAAACATCCACATTGGCACCATCGCCGGGAAGTTAAACGGTGTAATGCCCGCACAAACCCCAAGAGCCTGACGAGTGCTCCATGAATCCACTCCACCGGCGACGCTCTCGGAGTATTCCCCTTTCAACAACTGGGAAATGCCACAGGCGAATTCAACCACTTCAAGACCGCGGGTAATCGATCCCTTCGCGTCATCCAAAGTTTTTCCATGCTCGGAAGACACAGATTCGGCCAGCCGATCCATATTACTTTTCAACAGGTCTCGAAAGTTAAACATGATCTGTGCGCGCTTTCCTGCCGGTGTCGCTGCCCACGCGGGGAAGGCGTTCTGCGCGACGGCGATAGCCTGTTCCACTTCCGCCTTGCTCGCGAGCGGCACCTGCTTAGTGACCTTGCCTATGGCCGGGTTATAGATATCACCTGTTCTGCCGCTGTTTCCGGGCACTTTTTTTCCATCAATGTAATGATGCAAATGCGAATCAGTCATAGTCTTTCTCTCGTTTTTTAGGTCATCACGCCGTCTTCATACTATCCGACAATGACGAGCGATATAGGACCCCTAGGTTTAGAACGTTGGGGGTTATTAGTTATAGGTAAAAGATTTCAGGCGCGAAGTATAATCGTTTCCCTCGACACGACACCAGCCGCGAAAGCCGCCAAGGCCACGATTTTGCCACTCCGCATACGCTGCTTGGCGAGCATCTGAGGTCGCCTCCAGTTGCTGTTCGTGATCCAGGATATATTCCTGAATGATGATGCGCTTCCGGGTTAAAAACCCCTTCACCGCAGCGGGATCATGCAGGCCGCAGTATCCAAGCACTTCGCGCATATATTCTAATTCAATCAGTTGGCGCTTCCCCTCAGATTGCTGTGGAGAAAGTTCCGCGACGGCTAATCCCGCGGACAGCATTAGCCCTAAACCGATAATCTTGGACCACTGCGAAAGGTTAGAATCGACTGGCGGCTTCACATAAATTTCGCAATTTCGCCTTCGCCAAATCTCGCCCCAAAAGCCCCAGTCCGCAATCAGGAGCAGCCACTAATCGATCTGCATCAATATGTTCCATGGCAGCGGTCAGCCGCTCTTCAATCTCGTCAACAGTTTCCACTCGACTCTTGGCGATTGCCACAACGCCGAAAATCGCCGTAGTCGTTTTCAGATGATCCAATAAGGAGAGATCGTTATGTCGATGTGCATCCTCGAACGACACGGCATCGATGTTGGACTCTTCCACTGCGTCTACGATTTGCATGTATGCATCCTGATCCGCTTTCGGATAGTTTGGGTGGTCCAGACGATCCGGGTAACCGCAACACATATGCACTACTCTTTTGACCCTTGGGGGACAACCATGAAAAGCACGTTCGAGATTCTCAAAACCGAAATCAAGTGCGTCGCCGGGCTTTCGGGCAAATAGAGGTTCATCAATTTGAATATACTGACACCCTGCCTCGGCCAGAGCTAACACCTCCTGGTTTAACGCTACCGCGATATCTTGGCCGGCTTTTTTTGCGTCGTGGTAATACGCATCTGAATTCGTATCGAAAACGGTCATAGGGCCTGGCATGGTGATCTTTAAAGGGCGATCTGTATACGACTGTGCCATTTTCCAGTCTTCGGATAAAAACAACTTCTTCACAGACACCGGCCCGACGATGGTGGGCAGATTTGCGGCATAAGTTCCACCCCGAACCGGTTTGTTTGTTAGATTGACAAAATCGAATCCATTGAGGTTTCGGCAATGGTAGTGAATATAGTTTTCCCTGACGATTTCGCCATCAGTGGGAATATCAATACCGCATTCCACTTGATCAGAAACCGCTTCCTGAATGCCCTTGCGAATGATCATGTCTGCATCCGGCCCAAGATCCTCCATCGCCTTTAACCACTGCTTGGTCGGGTCAGCGGTATCCGGTCCAGCCGGGATATTGAACCAGTCAGGTAACCTGACGTAGTCCGGCTTAGGGTAGGCACCTATACAAGTCGTTTTTAAACCCATCTTTCTCTGCTTCATTCTGTGGTAGCTGGAGCAAGATTTCCAGAGGAAAAAATGCCGTTAAAGTTTTCTGTACCAGTGCGCGCTTCAGGTTCTGCCTCGTCGTCAGGTTTCACTGACTCCTCAGGTTGCAAATTCGTACTATCAAAGATGCTGTTGAAGTTCTCAGTCCCGGTACGCGGCGAATCATTGCCTTCCGTTTCATTGGTGTCTGACTTAGGAGCCAGATTCCCACCACTAAAGATGCTATTAAAGTTTTCTGTTCCGGTTCGATTGGCGCGCTCCGTTTTTTGCAACTCAACCTTCGCGGCTTCTGCTTCCTTACGGGCCTGGGTTTTTTGCTTTAAGGCCTCAATGCGTTTTGCTGTTTCAATTTGTTTTTGCTCCTTAACAGCCACCTTACATTCTTCAACACCAATCGTCCCCGCAAAGAATGCGGTTCCCAGGCCAGCGATAAAAACCAGCAGAATACCAATGATTGCCGGCTCCAAAAACCATTGTTTTTGAGCTTTCTTCTCCTTGATCAGACCCGCTGCAACCATACCGGCTTGTTTAGCCGCCGCTTCTTCTCGCCGCTTTACGACCTCATGAATTGCGGCGCCAAACACGGTAAGCACAACAATTGCCACCGCAAGTGCACTAATAGAAGGATCTATTCCATAGCGAACCTTACTGGCCAGCACAGTAGTCAATGTGCTGGTGGAAATTGAAGTAAATACTGTGGTGTTATAGTTTTCGAACGAAGCAAGAAAAGCCAATACCGCTGCAGAGGCAATGGCAGGTTTCAAAAATGGCAGGAGAATTTTTCTGAATGCCTGAACATGTGTCGCACCCAAATCGAGCGCGGCTTCCTCCTGGGCGGGATCGAAACGTTGCAAACGAGAAATAAACACCAGCATGGTATATGCGGCAATAAACGTCGATTGACCGATGATGGTCAGAAAGAATCCGTCATAAAAAATGGAATCCCGACTGGCACCAAACATCACACCGATACGATCCCAAAATAACAGGGTGGAGATGCCAAGAACTACTCCCGGAACCAAAATAGGAGAGATAACGATGGTGTAATACCAGGGCCGCACGCGCTCTTGCACCTGGGTAAGCATCAACGCCCCGGCCAATCCGAGCGGGACGGCAAACAACACCACGCCAAAACCAATCAGAAAACTGTTTTTCAGGCCCTCCAACAGGCGGCCATCGTTGGCCAATACATCGAACCACTCAACAGTGAAACACTCCCACGGGGAAACCCTGGGAAATGCTGAGCTGTTAAACGCAGTGAGCCCCATAATAAGCAGTGGCCCAAACAGGTAGAGGAAAAACCCCAGCACAAAAAATAGAACAAAAAACCGGCGAATCCGATCGGAGCTCATCGGGCGATTTCTCCAAGCCGCACCTTGAAAAAGCGCATCATCAACAATACGAAAATAATGCAGGCAATCAACAATACCAGCGCATAGGCTGAACCACGCGCCCAGTTCGCTGAATTGTTAAACCACTTGTAAACGAGCTGGGTAAACCAAAGACTACTCGGACCGCCCAAAATCTGCGGTGCCGCCAGGGCCCCGGCAGTCAGCATAAACACCATAGTACATCCCGAGGTGATTCCCGGTTTGGCATGAGGAATCACCACTCGCCAGTGAATCCGCCACCAGGGTGAACCTAAATCCCGTGCCGCTTCAATCTGATTTTTGTCCAGGCTTTCAATTGCGTTGTAGATCGGAAAAATCATCAGCAAAATGTAAGCATAACTCAACCCTGAGTAGAGGGCGACGTTCTCCCGAATAAAGTCATAGGGTTGATCCAAAATCCCTAGACTGATCAAAGCATTATTGATCACACCAGACGCGCCGAACATTACCTTGAACGAAAATGCGCGTAGAAGCTCATTGACCCAGAACGGCACAATGAGAGACATCACCATCAGCCGCCCCCAGCCTCCTCTAGCGACATGGGCAAGGTAGTAAGCCACCGGATAGCATAAGCAAACGTCAATCAGTGTCACAAAAATGGACGCCAGTATGGTTCGTCCAAAAACACCTAAATCAATATAATTAAATGCGTCGGTAGAATTAACGTTACCGTAGATCAGATATTTGTAATGCTCCAGGGTGTAGACATGGCTTTCGGTACCCCATTGCGGCGGCGGAACGTTAGCCCGAAATGAGAAATCGAGCATATAAAGTTGAGGCAGTATAATCATCACCAGCATCCATACTGCAACAGACAACAGTAGAAACAGACCAAGTGCGGTACCGTTTTTCCTGAAAAAGTCCTTCCAATAATTAGTCATCTTTGAAGAAACCTCTGGAACTCTTGTCTATTCGGCAGCCATCGGACCGAGCGGCAACGCCACCGCCAGATCGGCATTACAACCTACCTTCACGCGACTACCCACATCATGTCCAACTGATCGACCGTCATTGACCATCGACAAGGTCACTACCCTGTCACTACCGTCCACTTTCAAAAAAACCTGCCAGAAATTTCCTTCAAATTCCTGACGTTCCACTATACCTTGTAGCACATTGTCGAATGGCCGCTGATCCGAAAACCCGAGAGATTCAGGTCGGATAAAAACCAACGCATCATCGCCCCGCTGCAACTGCTTTTGCCCGTTCCGATCAACCGATCGAGCGCGTAGTACTCCAGAGGGAGTCTCTACCGAAACAGTCTCCCCATCGCACTCGCTGACCTTGCCGATAAAGTGATTGTTTTCTCCTACAAAGGAGGCAACAAAAGCAGTCTCTGGTGAGTCATAAATCTGATTACCGCCAGCCACCTGTTCGATAATGCCCTGGCTCATTACCGCAACGTTGTCAGACATCGTTAAAGCTTCACCCTGGTCGTGGGTGATGTAGATAAACGTAATGCCTACTCGCTCCTGAATAGCTCGTAGTTCGGTACGCATATGTTGTCGCAACTTTAAATCGAGCGCCGAGAGTGGTTCGTCCAGCAATAACACATCCGGTTCCGCCGCCAGAGCTCTGGCAATGGCAACACGCTGTTTCTGGCCACCTGACAGCTCATTCACCATTTTATCTCCCTGATTCGGCAAGGCGATAAGATCAAGTAGTTCATCCGCCCTTTTGCGGCGATCGGCCTTCCCCATCCCTTTGACTTCCAATGAAAAGGCAATGTTCTCCCATACCGTCATCAATGGAAAGAGTGCCAAATTCTGGAAAATCAACGCAGTAGGTCGCTTGTTGGGTCCGATACCCGCCATGTCCTTTCCGCCAATCAGCACTTTGCCCTGTGACGGCGCAAGAAAACCGGATACAGCACGTAGCAACGTAGTTTTTCCACAACCTGACGGGCCAAGAAAACTAAAAAACTCGCCATCCTGAATATGGATATTAACGTCTTTCGCCGCTACGAAATCGCCAAACCGAATCCAGACATCCTCTAGTTGTACATCAGCGCTCATAGTTGGTGTTTCTTCCGATTTTGATCTGAGAGATTAAAGCAAACTCTCGTTTTGGTATAGGTTTCATTTCTATAGCCCCTTCAGTATGCCGTAACCTACAGACACTTAGATTGATCCAGAAATGAAAAAACCCCGGTCCAGGATCAACCGGGGCTTTATTTTAATGAGATGCCTAGCATCCTCTCTACAGCAAGGACCTCATCTCATTGATACGATCCTTAAGCAGCCTGGAACTTGTTTTCATATTCCGTTCGCACATCAGCATACCACTGCGGCTCTGCCGGCCATGGATTCAGGTTAGCAAGAGAATCACCCGGATAGGCTTCCGCGAAGTTCTTTTTGTAGTTGGCGCCGGAAAATGCATCGGCTCCCAGAACCGCAGAATTGTAACCATGTGAATCGATTGCAACACCCGCAGGCTCTGCTTCATAACAGAACTTGACGAACTCATACGCCTGTTCAGTGTTGGCGGCTGCCGCAGAGAGAGACATGCCGTCTACCCATGCCATCGCGCCTTCTTTCGGCGCTTGATAACTCACTGGCTCCCCAGCTGTTTTCAATGCAAGCGGCGGCCCATCCCAGGTTTGACCTACAATGACACCATCGTTGAGTAGACCATTCTTTTGTGTATCTGCGTCATTCCAGGTCAACTTCAGATTGGACTTATTTTTGATGCAGAACGCCAGAATTTGATCCCACACCTTGCGCATGGTCTCTTCATCTTTATACGCTGACCACACAGAACCCGCATCCATTTGGCCAGATGCCTCCATATGCAGACCAGCACCCAGCATGCCTGAATGCACTCGCATCATGGTCTTTCCGGCATTCTCAGGATTCCACACATCACCATAACTTGGCACTCCACCTTCAGGGACAAACAGGTCAGTACGCCAACCAATTCCTTCGGTACCCCAAATATGCGGCAACCAGTGCGACCCCTTATCGCCAAAGTTCCATTCGGTACCGCCCACTTTTAGCATGGAAGGATTGGCGTTTTCGATATTGCTGATGGCGTCGTAATCCCAGGGCTGGAGTAGCTCGAGATCAGTCCATTGACCTGAACGATTATTGGTGGGTGAACAAATATCAAATCCAGCGCCTTTTGAAGCTTTCATCTGGTTGATGATTTCTTCGTTTGATCCGATTCCCGTGTAGTTTAGTTTGATGCCGGTTTTTGCTTCAAAAGAGGCAATCCATGGTTCTGGCAGATAGTCCGACCACATCAAAACATTCAACTCGCCAGACGACGCAAGCACTTTTGAACTTACGACCCATGGGCCAACTACAGCAGCGGCGGCAGTACCTTTAACAAAAGTACGCCGATCGAGAGATGATTGTGTTTTCTTAAGCATTATTTCCTCCACTTGGAAAATTTTAGGAAGCGGAACCATAATCTTGAATTATTTCGTTCCTGTTTCACATTAGAGCAACAAACGCCAAAACGGACGTCGTTGTTGAAACGTAGCTGCATTATGGAGAAATCTATTGGCAATCTCAAACAGAACAAATCGGGTTGCTGGACATATTTTTTGCAACAAAGATCAACGGGCACTGGTTTAATTGAATATTGATCTAAGATTCATGGGAGCGGCTACGAATAGCCGTAGAATGAACCCGAATCCTCCGCTGAGACAATCTCTGAATTCTCAAGTAAACACGTCATGAAAGCGGCAATCTGTTCGAAAAATAAAGCTAATTCAATTTGTTATCGTAGAATTTTCTGTCGTTTTAGGACAAGGGTTATGCTTTTTAATTGTCATTTCAGAATGAATCGCCTCTTCACGAATCGCAATCAAAATATCACCAATTCATATATCTTCATCTCATTGACCAACCTGTACGCCCGTTAGACAGGCTAAATCTCTCTTTTAATTGAAATTTTCGGGTTAACTCCGCCATCGAGTGTGATCTACAATTGATGCCTATCACAATAAGAAATCTCATTTGACCGAATACCTGTTTCAGCTTCCCGACCACGATCGTGGCACCCTACAGACTCGCATCCAGGAGATGCTGGTCAATTCCATTTTGGATGGACATGTGGACATACACACACCACTGCCTTCCAGTCGCAAATTGGCCAAGCAACTCAGTGTGGCGCGAAATACAGTGGTTTACGCTTATCAGCATCTCGTCGACGAGGGTTTTCTGGTTTCCAGAGAGCGCAGCGGATTCTTTGTGAATGCGGATATTCTGAAAGGTCGGATTCAACTAGAGAAAAAGCTTCCACCTTCAACAGAACAAGTCTCCTGGAAAGAAAAGCTGGTGATTCAACCAGAAGGCCTCAGGCAAAACAGCAAACCCTCTAACTGGAGCAAATATCCCTACCCGTTTATCTGTGGTCAGTACGATCAACAGCTTTTTCCGATATCTGACTGGAGAGAATGCAGTCGAGAAGCCGCTGCGATTAGTGCAATTCATGATTGGGCAAAAGATCAGATCGATCGGGACAACCCTGAGCTCATTGACCAAATTCATAAAAAACTACTCCCTCGTCGAGGGGTTTGGGCGGAGCCCGAAGAAATTCTAGTCACCCTGGGCGCGCAACAAGGAATTTTTCTCGCGGCACAGTTGTTACTCCACAAAAACCGAACAATGGGGTTTGAGTCTCCAGGGTACGTGGATGCCGAAAATACGTTCGGGATATTTACCTCGCAATTGCGCGCACTAAATGTGGATCAGGACGGCCTGGTTCCGGACAAGCAGTTTGGAGACTGCGACTGTGTTTACACTACACCCAGCCATCATTACCCCACCACAGTCACGATGCCGCGCGCTCGTCGGCAGTCGCTTTTGAAAGCAGCGCAGGACAAAGATGTTATTGTGATCGAGGATGATTATGAATCAGAATTCAATTACGTGGGGGCGCCCACTCCAGCATTAAAAAGCCTCGATGAAGATGGCCGGGTCATCTACATCGGGAGTCTATCGAAAACACTCGCGCCGGGGATTCGGTTGGGATACATGGTCGCTCCAGCGGAATTTATTCGACAAGCCAGGGCTTTGCGCCGGCTGATGATGCGTCATCCCCCAAGTAATAACCAGTTTATTATTGCGCAGTTTCTAGGACGGGGATACCACGATGCGCTGATTAACCGACTCAGTCAGACCCTGCACAAACGATGGTCTTTGCTGGGCGATCTGCTAGACAAGCATTTTCCCGGCGGCAGCCGGCGACCAACCTTTGGCGGTTCGGCTGTCTGGGTTGAAGGGCCAGCAACCCTCGACTCGCAGCTACTGCTTGAAAGAGCGAAACAGGAAGGAATTCTATTTGAACCGGGTTCGGTATTTTTCCACGGAAATAACAAGCCAAAGCATTTCTTTCGACTGGGGTTTTCCTCGATTCCCACGGATCACATCGAACCTGGGATCGAGAAATTATTTGCCCTGTTAAAAAACTAGAAGCGGCTTGGAATCGAAAAACCGGGGGAAAGAATAATCACGAACGATGGTGTTTGAGGACCGGGATTGGAAATAACCACCAACTGCCAGAAATTTTGGTCGGTGGTTTAACCACGTCGATGCCACCGTTGCGATCGCTTGTCGATATCGAGCCCAAAGAGTGACTGGGTGTTCGAAAGCCTAACCCTATTGCTGGTTTAGTTGACTGCGCGTTCTTTGAATCATTTGATTTACCATCTGTAGCATCGCCTTTTCCCCTTTCTTGGCTCGTGCCTGCACAGCCCGACCGCTATTTACACGGTATTTAGTATCCGACTTTCGCGTACTCGCATTCTCGGTCGCTCGGGTTGTTCCCAGGCGTTGTTCCAACTCCTCTTTGCGTTGAATCAGCGCCGCCAGCTTTTTTTCCAATTGTTCCTTTTTCATTGTGAGATTTTAGCCCACCCAGATAGTGTCTGCGAACTAGCTACGCATTCTTTCTGCCGATGGATCGTACATTGGACGAAGACTGGCTTTGGCTGGAATTGCCACGCCACCGACCTCAATAGCCATCGGCTCTGCTGCAAGATAATCCGGGGTAACGCCTTCCTCCGCATACACGTAGCCCAGCCCAACAGAGCCACCCAGCGTATGCCCATAATTCCCTGAAGTCAGATGTCCAACCATCTTTCCACCGCGCAAAATCGGTTCATGGTGATAGAGCACAACCTCAGGGTCTTCCAACAGAAATTGTACCAACCGCTTCCCTTTCCATGACCCTGTTTCTTTTTGCTTGGCGATTACGTCGTGTCCAATAAATGCGATCTCCTTAGTCATATCGCAGACAAATGACAACCCGCACTCCAGTGGAGTATCTTCGTCGCCGACATCATGTCCTAGATGGACAAACTTTTTCTCAATTCGGCAAGAGTCCAGAGCGTGCATTCCGGCCATTTTCAATCCCTCGTCTCCTGCGGCTTGCATCAGCTGATCAAACCCATGTCGCGCCTGATCCACGGGCAAGTATATTTCCCAACCTAATTCACCAACATAAGAAACACGCCCCGCTCGACCTATCGCGCAGCCCAACTCAATATTCTGAACGCTGCCAAATGGAAATGCCTCAGTTGAAAAATCTGTATCGATCGCCTTCGACAACAAATCACGACTGTTGGGTCCCATCACGCCAAAAACAGACCAGGCGTTAGTGACGTCATTGACAAAACAATGCGCATCGTCCGGTGTATGTCGACGTAACCAATCCAGATCTTTTCCTGCGACCGCAGCGCCACTGATTACGAAAAATTCGTTTTCAGAAACACGGGTAACCGTGAGATCGGCCTCAATACCGCCACGATCATTCAGCCAGTGGGTATAAACCATTTTTCCGGCGGGAACGTCTATATTGGCGCTGCAAATCCTCTGCAGAACCCGACACGCATCTCGCCCTTGCACCGTGTATTTGGAAAACGAGCTTTGATCAAACAACACAACATTCTCACGGGCCGCCTGATGCTCTGACGCAGAGTATTCAAACCAGTTTTGTTTGCCAAAGGAATACTCATATTTCGGCTCGACTCCTTTTGGCGCAAACCAGTTCGGTCGCTCCCATCCTGCAGCCTCCCCAAAACATGCTCCGCGTGCTGCCAGCTTTTCATGCACGGGCGAGTGTCGCACATTGCGAGAGGTCTCCATCTGCCTGTAAGGATAGTGATTATCGTATAGCAAACCGAGAGTTTCGGTAACTCGTTCTTCCAGATACTTCTGAGTGCCCTGGAACGGGTGCATTCTGCGAATATCATTACCCCACAAATCCAGTGGCGGATGCCCGTTAGTCATCCAGTCAGCCAGTGCCTTACCAAGGCCGCCGGCGCTTTGAATGCCAATAGAATTTAAACCTGCACCGACAAAGTAGTTTCTCACCTCTGGTGCTTCACCAATATGGAACTGATCATCCGGGGTGAAGCTTTCAGGTCCGCAAAAAAACTTTCTCCACCCAGTTTCCTGAAGCATGGGAACGCGCTCCATCGCGTCCTCGAGCACTGGCATCAACTGTTCTTCCATATGCCCCTCCAGCTCATCAAACGAAAAGTCTTTGGGAATACCATTTTGTCCCCAGGCCACCGCTTTTTTCTCAAACCCACCGACCAGTAAACTTCCTGCGTCTTGCTTGTAATAGGCGCACTTATCATGGTCTCGCATTACCGGTAAATCTTCCGGCAAATCGGTTAATTTTTCAGTGACCGCGTAGTAATGTTCGCAGGCGTGCAAAGGGATGTTGACACCTGACTTTTTGCCGAGATGGCGGGCCCACATGCCGCCGCAGTTCACAATATAGTCGGTTTGGATATCGCCGTGGTCGGTCGTCACACCAACTACTTTGCCATCTTCAATCACAACATCGTCAACGGTGACTCCTTCTATGCACAAAGCACCGTGCATTCTCGCGCCTTTTACAAATGCCATCGTCACATCGACCGGACTGGCAAAACCATCATGAGGAACATAACTCGCCCCGATGAGATCACCGGTTTCGAGGAAAGGGTACATTTCTTTCACCTCACCAGGTGTCATCATATTCACCTGTGTGATCCCGAACGCATTGTTCATGGAAGCCACTCGCTTTAATTCCTCGAAACGCGCTTCGCTATGCGCGATTGACAATGAACCAACCTGTCGAAAACCGGTCGACTGCCCGGTTTCCTGCTCGAGATCTCGAAGAATCGACATGGAGTATTCAGCCATTTTGGCATGGTTCTCATTCGCACGCATCGTCCCGATCAAACCAGCGGCGTGCCAGGTAGTACCACAGCTAAACTGACTTCTTTCCAGTTGCACCACATTGCTCCATCCGGCTTTCGCTAAGTGATAGGCAACACTTGAACCGGTAACACCTCCACCGATCACCACTGCACTGGCTTTGCCAGGTAACTCTATACTCATATTCTTTTCCTGTAGGGTATCCACGAAGTGGACAATCAACATGCGTCGCGAAGTTTAGTAGAGTCAGCTGCCGGGAAAAAGTCAAATTTGCGGCACGCCGTTACGAACGGACACATATTTCTGAGAAGAGGAAGTTTTGCAGATTTTCCAGTGTCGCTGTTATGCTTGCATTTGTTGACAAATATGAGAAGAGAGACCTCAATGGATACACCTACTCGCGCAAGTGATTCCCCGTTCGCCGTCGAAGTGGAAGCAGGAAAAACCTATTTCTGGTGTTCTTGTGGCAAGAGCAACAACCAGCCGTTTTGTGATGGCTCCCACAAGGATACCGGGTTCAATCCGGTGAAGTATGACGCCGAGCAGAGCAAGAGAGTATTTTTCTGCGGATGCAAAGCAACCGGGAATCAGCCGATGTGTGACGGTTCACACAAGGAAAACACCTGATTAAACCTTACCTTTTCACAGTAAGAAAGCGGTTAACACCTGTCGCGTATCTGGGGTGACCTTCTCTGACGGCAGGGAGAGCGCCTGGTCAATAGAGACAAACTCCGCTTCCGCTACCTCTTCGGGTTGCAGAACAAACGGTCCCGCGTGAATACAGGAGTAAACCCACCCCCAATTTCTGTTCTTCACCGGGGCGACGATGTCATCGTAAAAGAGGCTGAATTCAGCTTTTAGCGGGGGTCGGATTCCAAGTTCTTCTTCCAGTTCACGTTCCGCGGAGAGCGGATAGCTTTCGTCATACTGAATAATCCCCCCAGCAGCCAAGTCGTAGCGACCAGGACACCAGTCTTTTGTCTCTGTGCGCCTTTGGATTAACACCTCTCCAATCGTGTTAAAAACCAGAATGTAGGTGACCCTATACGTCAGCCCAAATTTCCTGATCTCTGGTCGTGGACGACTCTCAACCACCCGATCTTCAAGATCAATAATAGTCACTATTTCAACAGACATAGCTTGGCGGAATTTCTTTAGAAAAAAGTGAGAAGCACCACCGACAATGGCAATGCCCTGAGGCAGTAACTCAGGAGATGCTTACCAACCAGGGGGCAGCTTCTTGTGAATAGTGACGACCCGGGATTCGGTAGAAACATAGCCGCCTTTAGTTAGCTCGGAAAAAACACGACTGACCATCTCTCTCGAAGATCCAACCATATCCGCGATATCTTGGTGGGTAAACGCGCTGTTCACAACTCGCGTGCCATCTTCCTGTTCAGTTGAGTTCTGATTGAGCATAACCACAATTCTCTCGTAAACATTTTTGAACGCCAGATTCCCGACGCTGGTCGCATAACTGCGGATTCGTTGGGTCAGAACCTGAATTATTTCAAATGCCAATTCTGGGTTGTCTCTCAAGAAGCTGCGAAATTCACCTTGTGCAATGTGTAAAATTTTTGAGGGTTCCAGCATAGTGACTGAGGCGGTTCTGACTTCTCCGTCAAGGGAAGCAATCTCTCCAACAACCTCTCCAGGCCCCAGAATGGCAATCATCATTTCCTTGCCATTCTCATCACCAATATACACTTTGGCGCGACCTTCCTTAATAATGTAAAGGCCATCAGAGTCGTCACCCTGGGAAAAAAGCAAGGCCCCCTTTGGAAGTGACCGCTCGATGGCGTACTTCTTGGACGGATCTACCCAGGCCTTGGAGAATTCATCAAAAAATGTCGAGCTTTCCGACTTCTCTTCGTCTGTCATTGTTCACCTCGAGTGTCTATCGGGGGTTAGGTCTACCAACCTCTGGGTAATGCCTTTTGGATGGTAATAATCTTATGATCGATTGAAATGTACTCGCCTTTGACCAGTTCGGAAACTACCCGACTGACCATTTCTCGGGACGAGCCTACCATATCCGCGATGTCCTGTTGGGTGAATCGGCGATTTACGGTAAACGTGCCGTCCGGATTTTGTTCAGAATGTTTCTCCAGCAACCATACCACCCTCCCATAAACATTTTTAAAAGCGAGGTTGCTAATGCTTGTTGCATGATCGCGGATTCTTGCTGTCAGAACATGAATGATTTCCAGCGCCATGTCTGCGTTTTCTTCTATAAACTGACGAAATTCGTTGATACCAATTTTTGCCACTTTTGTATTTTGAACAGCAGCCACAGACGCGGTACGAGGCTGACCGTCCAGAGAAGCAACTTCTCCAACTATTTCACCAGCGCCCAACAGAGCGATCAGCATTTCCTTACCAGATTCATCACTCATAAACACTTTAACCTGCCCTTCCTGAATCAGAAACATCCCATCAGATTCATCGCCTTCTGAAAATATGAGCGTACCCTTGGTATAGGATTTTGTAATCGCGTATTGATCAAAGCGCTCAATCCAGCTGTCCGAAAAGGATAGCTTATGCGCGTTTTGATCTATTTCTGTCGTGTTATTCACAACTCTGCGTTCAGTTTCGGTTAAGTGGGTTGAGGCATTATATGCCTAACCGCAAGGTAATGTTGGGGTTGGGTAATGTTACCCAATTTTGAGAACGTTTGAACTCTTGCAGAATAGCGCATCGGCGGGCTAACATATTTGATAAAAAGCTACAATGCGATATTCTACTGTTTTAAGAAACGTTTTCCCCTATCCTTTGAACTATAGAGAATTGATTCTCAAAATAACAACCTGCTCAGATGCAACCTGCTCAAATAACAGATCACTTGACTTTGTTAGATAGAAAACGCTTCACCGGACTATGGAGAGAACTGTGCGTAGAATTTAACGCAGAGCAGTGCAACCAGGTCTTCGACGAACTCTCTGAATTCTACCGAGAGGCAGATCGTCATTACCACACTGATTCACACATACACCATTGCCTCGGGCAACTGGACAATGCCGTTGATTCGGGAAAAAGCTTTCCACATCTGGAAATGGCAATTTGGTTTCATGACGTGATTTACACCCCTGGAGATCCAGACAACGAGAAAAAGAGCGCGGTTTGGTTCAAACAACGAGCTTCCAGTCACTTCTCTCAGAAAGATATCGACGCCATAAGTAATCTCATCACAATCACGGAGCATCGTGATGAACCTGTTAGCGAAGACGAAAAACTGATGGTAGACATCGACTTGAGCAGTTTCGGCCTGCCTCGCCCGCAATTCGAGAAAGACGGCGAACGGGTTCGAAAGGAATTTCCTGAAATGAGCGACAGAGACTTCTTCGAGGGACAGATCGTATTTTTGGAAAATCTGATGGAGAGACCTGCCTTGTATTCAACCACTTATTTTCAAAACCACTTCGAGAAAGCGGCGAGACAAAATATCAATCGACTATTAACTCAGTATAAAACAGCATTGATGCACTGAATGACAATTCCCGCAGCTGAAAAAAGTGAAAAAGCCCGGTCGACACCGGGCTTTTTGTTTTTTATAGGGCGATGGTAAGCAATCAGTCGTACCTCGTCCTTCACACACCAGGAACTAGTTATTTGAGCTGAGAGTGCTTTGTACCGCTTCTAAATGTGCATTTTCGAGTTAACGTACATCTCAACTTGCACACGCTGATGCAATCTGATTTTGCAAGACTTCTAGTTTTTCAAGTAGCTTTCCTTGGAGTCATCCATCGCTTCCATCCAGGGAGTGTGATGCACAGGCTGCATATTTCCCGTCATCAAGGATTGATAGCAGTTGTCGCGAAAGCCCATGATGTTTTCATGTTTGTGGTGCTCCCATTCCATAAACGTTTTGTTTACCCCTTCTACATCAAAGGATGGATAATCTGTTTGTTCAATTAAGGCCTGAACGTAGTCACCCTGGAACCAAATCATCTGTTCGTCATCCTCAAGCCCCTCTTCGCGCTGCCGCCATTTCGCGCTATCCGCACGCATTTCCTCTTGGGTTGGCAATGTGATTCTGCCCATAACGACGTCCCTTGCATACCAGGCTTGGGCGTCAAACATATTGAATGTGTAAAACTGATCCTGCATACCCAGGTACATCATCTTAGGGTTGTCCTCCCAGACCACGCCCTGATAGAGATTTAGCGGCCATAAGCGGTTATCGGTCTTAAGACGAATATCATTGTCAATAAATGGAAAATGGTGCAAATACCCTGTACACAGGATGATGGCATCTACTTCTTTGCTGGTGCCGTCTTTGAAATATGCCGTTTTATTTTCAACGTGAGTGAGCAGCGGCACCTCCGTAAATGCGTCCGGCCAATGGTGACCAATCGGTGCAGTCCGGTGGCTGATAGTGACCGATTTGCATCCATACTTATAACACTGCGATCCGATATCCTCCGCGGAGTAACTAGTACCAATTATCAAGATATCTTTATCTTTAAACTCAACAGCATCCCGAAAATCATGGGCATGCATTACCCGACCATTGAAACCGTCAAAACCTTCGAAATACGGCACATTGGGGGTGGAGAAGTGTCCCGTGGCCACGATGACGTAGTCAAACTCCTCCGAAATGTTTTCGTTATTCTTGAGATCGCGCACAACCACCGTGAACATACCCGATTCTTCTGAGTATGAAATGTCCTGTGCAGCATGATTGAACTTACAGTATTTTCGAACATCTGCTTTTTCCACACGCCCCTTAATGTAGTCCGCCAACACAGCTCTCGGGGGGTAAGAAGCAATGGGTTTGCCGAAATGCTCCTCAAAAGTATAGTCGGCAAATTCGAGACATTCCTTGGGACCATTCGACCAGAGATAGCGATACATACTGCCATGTACGGGCTCACCGAATTGATCTAATCCAGTACGCCAGGTGTAATTCCATAAGCCACCCCAATCGTCCTGTTTTTCATAGCAAACGATTTCCGGAATGTCTGCACCCTTTGCGGCTGCTGATGCAAATGCTCTTAACTGGGCTGTACCGCAGGGACCTGCGCCAATGATTGCCACTCTTGTCATGTGTTACTCCAACGTTAATGTAAAGTTGTGTTTTGGTAACGGAACGCTCCAAAACTTTATACTTAAAATACTATACCGAATTGAATAAAATTGAAAAGCGTCTGGGGCATCCAGACGCAGCCGTTTTACGTTTTATCTTCAGAAATCCATAGTTCAAGGGTTCTGGTATAAAAGTTGTCTAGCAATTTATTTCCGGTGGCCAAGCACTAGCAGGCCAAGTCCACCGGCTATCAAGCCCCAGAACGCGGAACCGATTCCAAATAGACTCACTCCCGATAACGTAACCAGAAAGGTAATAATAGCGGGTTCGCGCCAGGTCGCGTCGGACACCGCTTTTTCCAGACTGGTCGCAATCGTGCTAAACAACGCGATGCCTGCGATGGCATAGACCAACGCAGTGGGAAAAGCAACAAAAAGTGCAGTAATGGTTGCACCAAACACTCCTGCTATTAGGTAAAACACACCTGCTGAGACACCCGCCAAATAACGTTTTGAAGGATCTGGATGAGCATCAGGACCAGCACAAATTGCGGCAGTAATCGCAGCGAGATTAATCGCAAAACCGCCAAATGGCGCAATTAACATCGTTGTGATACCCGTCACATTCAGCGTATTTGAAACTGGTACATCGTCATATCCATAAGTTCGCAGCACCGCAACCCCTGGAATATTTTGTGATGCCATCGTGACTAAAAATAGTGGGAGTCCAACGCTTAGTAAAACCTGGTAATTCAATGTGGGCATCACAAATACCGGCGCGCTTATTGATAGCTCCAGCTCTTTAAAGTGAAACAGGTCAAGATTGATTGCTAACAGAATACCAATAAGAAACACCAAAATAACCACGTACCTCGGCGTAAAACGCTTCAAAATCAAGTAGCTGAGAAACATGATTAAAACCAACCAAAACTGATCCTCCATGGCGATAAAAACATCCATTCCAAAACGTGCCAATACCCCAGCCAACATGGCCGATGCGATGGACAAGGGTATCTTGTCCATTCCCTTCTCAAACCATTTAGTAAGCCCCGACAAGGTAATCAAAAGACCACAAAATAGAAACGCACCAATTGCATCGGACAGTGCAGTACCTGGCAAAGCAGTAACCAAGATCGCGGCACCCGGCGTTGACCAAGCGGTAATCACCGGCGCTCGATAACGCAATGATAGTCCGATGCAGGTCACACCCATCGCTAGTCCCAACACGCCGATCCAGGAGGCAATTTGATCAGGCGATGCACCGCTGGCTGCCGCAGCTTGAAACACAATCGCGGCCGAACCGGAGTAGCCAACAAGAATGGCGACGAAACCGGCGGCAATAGCACTGATAGGCATCTGAAAAGCGTTCCTCTAGAAATTGGTCGGCGGATAGAGAGCCCGCTGATTGAAATTCAGTGTGTGATGGCCTTCTTTGGAAACAGAACTAGTCGGTTTCCCCGTTAGAGAATCAGGGTAGCAGTGTATATCGATCTGGTGTCGTGGGTAATTGCAGGAGGAAAAGAAAGCTTCGCTTTAGGACTTTCCCCTCAAGACTGTTCGTAATTTCCCCTCACCCGCTCCTTGTTGGGATCGAAATGTGGGAAAGCAACGACCTTGGCTGGCAAGCGCTTTTGCTGGCCGTCCAACTTACCAACTTCAATTTCTGTATTAAGCTCCGTATATTCAATATTCATTTTACAGAGCGCGATGTTCTTCCCCAAAACCGGAGAAACAACGGCACTTGTAATTTCGCCGACTTGATAGCGACCATCAAATACACCATCACCATGCGCTGCAGGTTCTTTACCAGTGAGTTCCAGACCGACCAGCTTACGCTGCGGACTCACCTTACGTTTTTCCAGAGCATCCCGGCCGATAAAATCATCTGTTTTGGATTTTAATGGTACAGAAAAAGGGATTCCAGCCTCGAATGGATCTGTTTGCTCGCAAAACTCATAGCCTGCAAAGATTAATCCGGCCTCGATACGAAGCATATCCAGAGCCTCCAGACCCATCGGTTTGATACCGTATTTTGCGCCTGCTTCAGCGATCATTCTCCACACCTCTGGTGCATGGGTTGGATGACAGAACACTTCGTATCCCAATTCACCGGTATATCCGGTTCTTGAGACGACGATTGGCAGCCCGGTATCGTCCTGCATCCTCGCCACCGAAAATCGAAACCAGTTGAGCTCTTCAACGGACGCCTGGTCTGGTCTGGTCCAGACAATCTGGTTGAGAATTTGTCGACTCTCCGGGCCTTGAATTTGCAGATTCGCTAACTGATCGGTGGCATTTTTTACCCACACCCTTAATCCGAGCTTTTCCGCTTGCTCTCGGAGCCATAACCCAGACCCATCACAACCTCCGATCCAGCGAAAATTATCCTTCCCCATACGAAAGATTGTGCCATCGTCAATCATGCCTCCAGACTGATTACACATCGCGGTATAAACCACCTGTCCGACTGCCAGTTTCTTCATATCTCTAGGAACACAATACTGCATTAGCTGCTCAGCATCTGGCCCATGTACCTCATACTTTCTCAATGGCGTGAGATCGATCATGACTGCTGCCTGGCGACAGGCCCAGTATTCTTCAATAGCCCCTTGATTGGTGTAGCAGTTGGCTAGCCAGTAACCGTTGTATTCCACAAAGTTTCTGGTGAGCTTGGAAGTTTCTGGATGAAAGCCGGTTTCCTGGGTCATAACAGGTTCTGCGTCTGTAGTTTTACGAAATGCGATTGCGCGTTTAAAGAGCTCTTTACGATCATAAACACGTACGTGGATGTCAGTCGGGTTCCAGCCATTTGCGGCATCAATATCATCAGGACAAGACGAGGAAAGGCAAACCAAGTCTCTAGAAGCCTGCATCAATACATAGTCACCAGGACGCGACCATGGCTCGTCCGAGTAGAGCTGATAATCATCATCGAAAAATGTATTGAAAAATAGATTCATCGCCATCCAGCCACCTCGGGGGGCGACCGGGTAGTCCGCGATAGCATGATTGAAGTTATCGGAGCAATTCACATGGCCTGGATAACCAAGATCGTCGTAATACTTACTACTGCAGGCCAGCCCAAAACTATCGTGTCGGCCGCATGTATCCTGGATAACTTCAACCACAGGCGTCAAATCAACATCGTAGAACTTTGAATGCAATCCAGGTCCCGGATACGCTGAAGCCATCAGGGTGCGAGTCACGGTAGCGTCCAGACAGCGTTCGATCCCTTTATCCAGCTTAGCGGTATCAAAGCATTGAAAGTCGGAACACTGACGGCCATCGACGTCAATAATCTGGATATACTGTCCGGATTTCACTTCGTAACTTTGCGCAGTACCGGCAGCGATACGAAATTCTTGGACGGTGTCTGCCAGAGGATCAGGGAGCGGATGACAGACTTCTGTTTGCGGTGACGCACGAGTAATCCAGGCAATCAGATCGGTCGGAGGATTTTGTTGATCCACTTCCATTGGTTTCCCTGGGGCACCGATAATAACGATGACCTCTTTCTCAGCCTGAAATGTAATGGAACTACCGGCAGGGGTTTCTCCCTCCAACACTCGGGCTACGCCGGCATTCGCCAAATCTATATTGAAACCACTGAGTTTGTTCTGAATTTTGTAGGCGCCGGCTGAGTGGCCGTTCAGCATGGTGGCAAGAAGATCGCCCTTGGCATTGGTCGGCAACCCCAGACTTCCCGTCGATACCTCGGATGAATCATCAAATGCAACTATATCCGCACTTTGTAACCCCTCAGGATCGACCAAATTCACCAAATCGCCTACTAGGAGCGGCACCACAACCATCGCATTGGCACGAACCACGTATCGCTCGTGACCGGGCCAGTGATCCCCTAATCCAGGTTGTCTCAAGGTAACGGGCGACCGATATTCAATATTCATGAACCACTCCGGTTTATCCAGATAAATGCAGATAGTCAATTCGTGTAGTCACATTTCAACTTCAGATGCACTGCAGCGAATAAGGGTACATTGACGTGTTTTGTGAGCCCAACCACTAAAAACAGAATCAAAGCATCGAATCTCAAAACATATTATCAGGACACGACCCTCCATTCATGCCCGTTTTACGACAGCAAATAAAAAATTGCCGTAGTCTGATATCAATAAATCTCGAAAAAGACAAAAAAACGCCTCCAAGCACAAACGACGAAGGAGGATAAGCGATACAAAATTCTTGGGACTGACGCTTGAAACCAATAAAAAGAAAGTTTGCACCCGTTCACATTTTGAAGCGGTTCACCACGCTGAATGGGGGCGAATATTCAGTGACGGCAGGGGGAACCGATAAGGCTAAAGGCGATTGAGAAAATACAGCTCAACAATCAATGTGTGAGAAATCGGCGATGCCGTTTATTTGAACACTATTTTTCGGCTCACCACAGACTCCAACAGTTGCGACGCCATTAATACTTCCTACTATTTCAGCAGTTCCAGCGCGTGTTGCTTCGTCAAAGTTGAGACGGACACTACCTGTACCATCAACCCGCAGTGATACCTGAGCCACTTCGGTTCCTCGCAAATCTACCTCACCGGCACCGTTGACGAATAATTTTAGATTGCTCACGATGTTGTCATTTCCAATCGTGGTCCCTGAACCATTGACCTGGATTTGCAGATCAGATTGATCGAACCCGGAAAATGTTAGCGTATTCGCCCCGGTTTGTTCTATGCGGGAAAGATCAGGCATGACGATCTCAAGCGTGATTGTAGCGTTGGAATAGTGGCCATTTTCGAGTTTGGCGACGAGTGTGTCACCTTCTTGCTTGACCAACACCTTGTCCAAAAGATTGCTATCAGCAACTACCTTAACTGATGAAGTCTCTCCTTGTTGTATTGTGGTGCTCAAATCAGTCACTGAGACGAATTTGAACCCATTGAGTTCAATGTCTTTTTCCTGGATATCTCCATTTCCTTTCATCGCTGAAGAGGTCTCTGTGACCACACCATTGCATGTCGTCTTGCAGTCGCCGTTGATACAAACCGAAGAACAGCCCGAACCCACATTGGACTGTACAATGGATGTTTGCGCATCAGCAGACATGGCGACAAAGTTTGCAAGCACCGCGGCGATAACCGCCTTAGCTTTCACAAACTTTGCCGCGTATCCAGCTTTATACTGGCATGCAGTCATCAAACTATTGGGTCAACGTGGTGATAGACACTCGTCGATTCACTCCTGACGTTGGATTGCTAGGATCCAACAGCGCAGTTTCTCCTCTGCCCAAGATGTTCAACCGACCAGCGTCAACACCATAGTACTGATTTAGAAACTGGCCTACTGCCAAAGCACGCTGTTCGGATAAAGACATGTTGTAACTGTCTGGACCTGAAGCGTCAGTATGACCTTCCAAAAGGAATGCCAGACCAGCAAGCTCCTGAGACTGCAGAGCCTGACCAAGTGGCGCAAGCTGCGCAATGGACTGGTCAGTCAACTGTGCTGAGTTGTAGGCAAAGTTGATTTGCATGGATATGGATGGGGCAGGTGCTGGTTGCTCTACCGCTGCGACCTGTTCAACCTGCTGTACCTGTTGAACCTGCTCTACCTGTTGAACCTGCTCGACTTGCTGAACCTGCTCCACCTGTTGCTGTGCAGCAGGTTGTGCAACTTGCTGCTGAGTATTGGCAGCAGCTTGCGCAGGCTGGTTGATACGAATACCGCGAGTTTTCACTTTTGGCTTAAGCATATCGATTATTTCATTTGCACCAACCACCTGGGATCCCAGGTTTGTTTGATCGGCCCACGTTACTGAGGTGGCCAGCACCCCTGCTATCATCACTGTCAAAAGACGCTTTTTCATTGGATTATCCTCCTAAGTAAACACAAAAAGTTTCGCCGTAGTCGTATGCATGGAGAGTTTTAGAGCCTTTGCTCAGTAACTTTCCTTTGCCGCCGTCCACCGGCCTGAAATCATTCTCAAGGACTATCAAGTCCCCATGTTGCCAGCAGCGAAGTTGATTTGACTTGTCAAACGCACTTGCGCCTTTGGTTTTCTTTGCGTTCAATGGTTGATTCTTGAACGCTTTGTTCCAATCGTCCGGTGCGGCTTGCTGATTGGTCTTCACCTCAGCAAGGGTGGCGCCGGAAGCCAGAAGCGATATCATGCTAAGTGCTATCGCGCTGGTTCGAATATGCTTTACGGTTTTCATCCTACTGTACCTTGATCGTATAAGTTGCTTCGCCATATCGACCCTCTGTTACCTTTTTGTAGGCATTCGAGATCTCCGACTTCGACGAAATGGGAAGAGCTTCAAAATCTGCAATACGGAGCGCACTCGGCAAATCAGTTGTAACCGGTTTGGTCGTCAACATGCAGTGGATCATCTCACCATTGGTATCGGCAGTAACCGAGTAGGCGGGCGAATCCGGGAGTGCAACAAAACCCTTGCTAGAGATATACCCGTCAGGCGAGAAGCGATTTGGAAAAATTCGCGCAAACACTCCGCTACTCTCCAGATAACAGTTCACATACCCATTAGTGTTGGACTTCAGGGTGAGGAATACTTCGTCACCGGCCAGATAGGCTTCTTTCACCGAAGCTGAGTCAATTGTCAGATCGATTGGAGCATCTGATACTGCGACTGGCTTAGGCTTTGCCGCTGCGATCTCAAGGCTTTCTACAGTCTCTTTGCGCTTCTTGTCTGAATACTCTTTCTTGTTCTTCTTGACGTAAGCGAGAACGCTAGGGTCAACAGTGTCCGGAGTCTGATTCAGGTACGCTGAATAGAAGTCGAGATCGACACCAGGTTCCAATGGCAGCCCAAGTCGCTCCTTAAATCGGACAACCGCATTCTGATAGTCAGCATCAACCACCTCGTCAATCGGTCCGTTGTAGTAGCCGCGCAGATAGAGCTGGACTTTAGTAAGAGTATGGATAATGCCGGATTGGGTTAACTGGTAATGCCAATCAGAGATTTCACGCTGAATTTCAGGATGCTCTGGATCCAGTCCCAGACACTTCCAATAAGGAATTTTCATCAACTTACCCATTAGCTCAATCGCCGACAGCTCAATCAAGGCTCTCAGAGTCTGAGCGATACCGTCTCCGGTGGTGTTTGAAACACTGTAGTTGATTCCGGTCTTACTAATTCCCGCATCGAAGTCTTTCGCATCGCCGCGCTTGTATATGATTGCGGAGTTTCTGGTGGTAACTCCAGGTATGACGGCGATATCATGGGTAGTGATCACGCTCAAATCGAGCCCAATCACCGAAGCACTGTTACTGGCTGACAGGCCGAATCCGCCACCGACGGTTGAACCGTCAACAGTGCCGCCAGCCTGACCTGATAGGTCTGCCTGCTTTCGAACGATATCTTTATCGAGCTGCGAGACAGAACCAATGATGTCATAGGGCGGAACACTAGCGTATACGCCTTTTTGCTCAGCCGCGCTCAGGAACGAAACGAGGTTTCCAGAATCTGCACCGTAAGCGATCAACTTGATCACCTGACTTCGTCGGTTCATATCCGAAATAGCCGAAATCAACATATCCTTTGCACCGGCATCCACTTTCTTGGTTTTATCCTTAATATCTTCCATCAGAACAACATACTCATCCTTCGCATAACCGAACAATGAGAATAGATTGTCCATACATCGCAGTCCCTCTGCGAAGTCGGTGATATTTTTTTGCGGCAATTCCTTAGGTCCCTTTCTGACAACCTGGATTTCTTGCTCCACCTTCTCATTCACTGCAGAAACTGCACAGCCTCCTACCGACAATGCTGCAGCGACCATGATACTGATCTTTGTCGCTTTTAATCTCTTTTCGATGCTATTCATTTCAAACCTCTGTACTCTGCCTTATGGTGTTCTATTTATACTGTCTTATTAATCACAGTCGTTGTTGGCGTTAATAATATCGCCGGTTATGATGACGTCTATTTTCTTCGGACCACCAAAACCTTTATCATTAAATACGTTACCGATATCCACGGTTCCGCAATCTTCATTTTCTGCATTGTTCAGCTCTTTGTCTCCCGGGCTATAATCTTCTTGTCTGTCATTCTTTTCTACTCGTTGCTTAACCTTGTGACGCGCAAGCTTGGCATTTTGGGCATCGGTCAAGTTCAAGTCACCAGCGTAAGAATTTGTGATTACCGAACCTTCAGGCGCAACCATAAGAACACTTAACGCGAATATGGATGCTGCGGTTATGGACAATGGCTTATTCAATTTCATTATTTCTATCCTCTACTCTAATAACGCTCAATTACTAAAAAAGTTTCTGTCTGTATTATTCGTCAATAACGGAGCCGACGTTTACCGCCGCTTCCTGCCCGACACCTGTCGAGTTCAAAACAACATTTCCAACGCTGACATTGGCTTGATGAGAATCTGCATCAGAGTTTTTCACTGAGCCGATATTCACTGAATTCCAGTTATTGATTCCAATCGCATTGGTCACAATGCTGCCCGCATTCACGTTGACATTCATACTGCCCACCGAACCGTTTCTTACTGAACCGATATTGGCTTCATTATGGTTGGAAAGGCCTTCTGAGTTCTGTACCAACTTACCCACATTAGCGGTTGACACGACGTGATCGGCGCCAGAGTTTCTCACTGAAGCAATATTCGCCTCATTAAGGTTGTCCATTCCCGAGGCGGTTTGGGTAATATTGCCGACGTTCGTCGTGGCACGCAGTCCCTTTACGCCAGAATTTTTCACTGAACCGATATTGATCTCATTGTTATTTCCAATGCCGCCACCAGACTGAACAATGGTGCCGACGTTGTTGTTGGAAATGATCCCACCCACAGTGGAGTTTTTAGCAGCGCCAATGTTGACCACATTGTTATTCCCTATGCCCGTGTTTAACTGGATCACACTTCCTACATTTGAATTCGATTCCATCACTCCTACTGTTGCTTCCTGGGCGGAGCTAATGTTGACCTGATTTTTCAGTGCAAGACCAGCATTCTGCTGAATGATCGTTCCGGCACTGCCGGTAGCGCTCATCGTACCTACCGCAGAATGACTGACCGAGCCGACATTCGCCAGATTGTCATTCGCAATCCCGGTATTTCCCTGCACCAGGGTACCTACATTCCCCTGTACATTGGCACTACCCACGCCACCGTTATTCAATGTGCCGAGATTTGCTGTGTTTTTGTTCGCGATGCCGGCGTTGCCCTGAGAGATCAGACCAGCGCTGGAAGAGGCGGTAAAAGCACCGGAACTGGAGTTCACTGCAGTACTTAAATTGGCATTGTTTTGATTCGCGATGCCAGTGTTTTCCTGGATAATCGACTGCAAAGTTACAGCGCCTTTAAAATTGCCGGTTCCTGATTTCATTACGGATCCCAGGTTTACGGTGTTTTTTTCACCTATTCCGGTGTTGTCCTGAACGATGGTACCTTTGTGCACCACAGTCACGTCGACCGAGCCAGTGCTAGATTGCTTGATGCTACCGGCTTCGATTTTGTTCTTATTGGCAACGCCCTGATTAAACTGAGCGGAATTACCACCACCAACGACTGAAACATCTCGGTCGCCGGAAATGGCGGATTGCGCCAGAGCGGGATGAAAAACAGCCTGCATGCTCAACCCTAAGGTCAATGCCACCAGTGTGCTTACTGTCTTGCGAGTGGGGGAAACGGATTTTTGGCCATTTTGCTGTTTCATTTTCAATCCTCGTATTACGCTGCTAAGTCCGGAGTTCGGGTTTAGTCTGGTCTGTTTGATTGTCAGGCTACGCGCTGGGGTGTGTGGAACCGAACAATCAAAAAAACCGGAAGTGAAGTGCTTCTTAAAGTGCGGGGCGAGCCCTAAACGCTCGCCCCACTCTAACCTTCACCTGATTATCTGATATTAATCAACAGAACCAATGCTGGTAGTGTTGGTGTTTGCAATACCGACGTTCTTCTGGAGAACTGCGCCAACCGCTGTGTTAGAAGTGAAATCTCCACCTACGATAGACTTGCTCACTGAACCGATGTTTGCTTCGTTC
>JAHQWE010000045.1 GCA_019633985.1 Acidiferrobacterales bacterium
ATCGCTCCCTCGCACCAGTTCGTTGAAGTTTGCCAGCAACTTGAAAGCTGATCCCCCTTCCTTGCACATAGAATCTTTGAGAGTCTCAGGCGGTCTTTAGCGCTCAACATCGCTCCCTCGCATCAGTTCGTTGAAGTTTGCCAGCAACTTGAAAGCTGATCCCCCTTCCTTGCACATCCTGTGCACCAGGGGTACCCACATCCTGTGGGCAAAAAAAGAGCAGCGGTTGGCTGCTCTTTTTTACTCACGACCGATAGTCGGCCGCTATATATCTGCAATTAAGCAGCCATATCTTTTAGATTCTTTAGAGCAAGAACCTTGACACGACGGCTTGCTGGTTTAGCAGCAACGTCCATAGTCTCACCAGGACGGAAAGGATTTGGAACGCCTTTACGAGCTTTAGTCGCAGGCTTCTTAACTACCGAGATCTTGAACATGCCTGGCATTTTGAATACGCCACAAGCACGTGGCTTGATATGAGCGTGGATCAGGTCACCAAGGGTGTCAATTACGGCTTTAACATCTTTACGCGACAGCTCTGTATCTTCGGCCAAAGTGTTGATGATTTGCGATTTTGTCAACGGATCTGAGTAAGTTTTTTTCATTGCAGCTATAAGTATGTGAGGGTTGTTAAAAACGGTGTGAATTGTAATGGAACTGAAGAACAAGTACAGCAAAAAAACGCAGAAAACCTTTAAATAAAGGCAAAATTGACACAAGGCAATAAACAGGCTGGGAAAGATTGACAAACGGGGATATCCCTATTTAGTATCGTTCCATCTCAAGTCGACAGGCAGTGAGTTTAAACAGGAGGCGGTTGGCAGACTAACCAAGAGAAACTTAAAGCGGTTTCTTCAAGTGATCTCTAGGAGTGGGTTCGATGAAAGGCGAACGTAGTTCTGAGATGGGTTGGTATCTGCGCCACATGAGTAGTTAAACCTCCGAGGTGTGTGTCAACGTATTTGGTTCCGAGCGACCTGGTGGAGTTAGATTGAATTCATCAGTACGCAAAATTAAGATTCGGAGGCGAGCATGTTGCGATGCCCCAAACTGACTGGATAATCCCAATGTTGAGAATAAAAGAACAATACGTCTCCATCCGGAGACGCTTGCCTTCGCTGAAGGTGAATTGAATGAGTACCGCATTTGACCTAAGGGAGCTTAGGAACGCGTTTGGCACCTTTATGACGGGTGTCACGATCATCACTACCAGAGAGAAAAACGGTATTCCCAGAGGTTTTACCGCTAATTCTTTCTGCTCAGTTTCCCTCGATCCGCCACTCGTTTCGGTTTGTATTGGCAAATCTGCTGATAGTGTGGAAGTTTTTTCTGCGACCGAGCGGTTTGCGATCAATATCCTTGCGGAAAACCAGATAGAAACTTCCGGTTTGTTTGCGTCGAAACGCGCCGATAAATTCGATATTACCCCCTGGAAGGAGAGCCAGGGTAACTGCCCAATCTTAGACGGCACATGCGCCTGGTTTGATTGTGAGGTGTATCAACAGGTCGATGCTGGAGATCACATTATCCTGATTGGTAAGGTTTCGGCATTCGATTACAACGATCAAAACGGCCTTGGTTATGTGCGCGGAGGTTATGTCACCCTGGGTCTGGAACAGGCGGCAGTCAATGCTGCAGGTAAGTCGTCGGGTGTCGTGGTGGGTGCACTAGTGGATTGTAATGGCAAGCTGTTACTTGAGAAAAATGCGGATAGTGGCCGATATCATCCGGTCGCCAGCGGCACGAAAAGAGAGAGGGGTTCGATAAACCATCTCGCAGAGCGCCTCGAAAGCCTGGGTATTGGTGCCGTAGTTAACTCGCTTTATGCCGTTTTTGACAGCGACGATAAAAAGCACCACAACATCTACTATCGCGCCACTGCAGAGCACGAAGGAGATGCGACTTTCTATGACAGAAATGAAATCCCCTGGGATCAGCTGGAGTCTTCCGCTATTCGTTCGATGTTAGAGCGGTACCTGAAAGAAACGCGATCGCAGAGATATGGTGTGTATTTTGGTGGTGAAGAAACAGGTGTGGTTGAGACCCCGGAGATGATGAATCAAAAGGAGGGCATATGAGCAAGCAGAACAAAAAATCGAGAATGAAGTTTTCTCTTTTCGCACATATGGAACGGTACGAGGCCAGTCAAAGTCATCGACGGTTGTATGAAGATTTTCTGGCATTGTGTGATATCGCCGAGGAAGGTGGCTTTTCCGCGATTTGGACAGGAGAGCATCATGGAATGGATTTCACTATTGCGCCGAATCCATTTCTGCCTTTAATAGACCTTGCCGCCAGAACTAAAAACGTACGATTAGGAACCGCAACCATCGTTGCGCCATTCTGGCATCCTATCAAGCTTGCCGGGGAAGGGGCGATGGCTGACGTGATAACGAATGGACGAATCGATATCAGCTTATCCAGAGGAGCCTACGAGTTCGAATATGAGCGCCTGTCGCCGGGTCTCGACGCATGGACTGCCGGGGAGAAGCTGCGCGAAATGGTTCCTGCCGTTCAAAAAATCTGGCAAGGGGACTATGCCCATGACGGCGTTCACTGGCAGTTTCCTGCGGTCACTTCCGCACCAAAACCCGTGCAGGAACCTCATCCACCTGTGTGGATTGCCGCTAGGGATCCGAACAGTCATGAGTTTGCTGTCGCGAATGGCTGCAATGTTCAGGTGACACCACTATGGCAGGGAGATGAAGAGGTGGAAAATCTGATGCAGAAGTTCAACGATGCTGTGGAAAAGAACCCACAAGTAAACCGCCCGAAGATTATGCTGTGTCGCCATACTTTTGTCGCAAAAACGGAAGCTGAGCTTGAAGCTGGTGCGAAAGCGCTAAGCGATTTTTATTGTGTATTTGGCGCCTGGTTCAAGAATGACCGACCTGTTGCAGATGCCCGTATCAAGCCTCTCAGTGAGGAGGAGAAGGCGGAAATTGATATGTTTTCACCGGAAAAAATGCGCGCCAATCATGTGGTTGGAACCCCAGATGAGGTCATCGAACGACTGAAAGTGATCGAAGATCTCGGCTACGACGAATATTCAGTGTGGTTAGATAACAGCATGTCTTCCGAGGTGAAGAAAAAAACACTTGAGCTGTTCGTGAAGGAGGTCGTACCTGCTTTTCAGGACGATTAACCCCCAAGTGACAAACCTGCGATTTACACGAGATGGTACCTGCTACCAGCTGCGGGGTAACGTCAGCGCGCAACCTGTATTGGTATTGATACACGGGGTGGGTCTCAACCAATATTTGTGGCGCGACTGGGTTGCCGAATTTGCACCGGATTACGCGGTGCTGACCTACGATTTACTAGGTCACGGAGACAGCCCAAACCCTACTGGCCAGAGATCACTGGATGATTTCTGTCGGCAACTAGCAAGGCTAATGGAAGAATTGGATATCCACCGCTATCATCTGGTGGGGTTTTCTTTGGGTGCATTAATCGCACTATATACCGCAGCTCAATCAACAACGAACCTAAACTCACTAGTTTTGCTGCATAGCGTATTTCAACGATCTCCACAGCAACTAGAGGCAATTGAGTCACGTTACGAGCTGACAAAAGAAAAAGGCCCCATGGCCACCGTAGAAGTTGCGATTAACAGATGGTTTTCCCCACAGTGGATTGAAGAAAATAAAGCTGAAGTGGACGCTATTCGACAGATATTTCGCGGTCACATTGACGATGGCTATCTGAAGGCTTATCGTGTTTTTTGTGATGCGGATGAGTCGATTGCAACACACGACCTATCAACAATAAATTGCCCGAATCTAATGATAACCGGGTCTTTGGAGCCCGGCTCAACACCGGCGATGTCTCAAGCCTTGGCGGCTGAGCTAAGTGGAGAAGTGATCATCAACGAAGGCCATTTGCATATGGCATTGCTAGAACATGCTGACATACTGATCAATCAGGTCAAACAATTTTTGGAGCGAGCGGAATGAAACAATATCAACACTACATCAATGGTGCCTGGAGCGATGCATCTGACGGCGGCATGATTGAGACGATCAACCCGGCAACTGAAGAATGTTGGGCGTCCTTTCCGGCAGCGACGGAAGAAGATGTGAACCGAGCGGTAGAAGCGGCGTGGAGCGCGCTATACGAGGGGCCATGGGGAAAAACCGGTGCAACTGCGCGAGGAAAGATGCTCCGGCGGCTTGGCGATTTAATCCGAGAGAGAGCCGAGTTTCTAGGCGAAATAGAAACTACTGACAGTGGGAAGTTAGCGAAAGAAACCCGTAGCCAAACCGCGTACGTTGCCGACTACTATGACTATTTTGCTGGTCTTGCCGACAAAATTGAGGGGAAAACGCTGCCGATTGATAAGCCGGATATGCATGTTTTTACTACCCGTGAGCCAATCGGAGTAGTGGCTGCTGTCGTGCCCTGGAATGCCCAGATGTTCCTCACTGCGACTAAGTTAGGGCCGGCCCTTGCCGCCGGAAATACGGTAGTGATCAAGGCGTCAGAAGAAGCCCCCATCCCGATGTACGAATTTGCCAAGGTTGTGGAAGAGGCGGGTTTTCCTCCAGGCGTGGTGAACGTGATTAGTGGCAGAGGCGAACCTTGTGGACGCGCGCTTACCAGTCATCAAAAGGTAGCACGTGTGGCGTTTACTGGCGGGCCTGAAACTGCATCCCATGTGATTGCGAATACGGCGAATAACTACGCAGTGGTGTCATTAGAACTCGGCGGGAAATCCCCAATTCTGGTATTCGATGACGCCGATCTGGAAAGCGCGGTAAACGGTATCATCGCTGGCAATTTCGGCGCGTCTGGACAAAGCTGCGTTGCTGGATCTAGGGTATTCATCCAGTCAGGCATTCACCAGGAGGTATTGGCCGAGCTGAAAAATCGTGCTGGGCAGATTATTGTCGGTGATCCCCTGAACGAAGATACACAGGTCGGTCCGCTCGCGACTAAAGCGCAAATCGAAAGAATTAAAAAGGCGGTCGGTGAAGTAGAAGGGCAGGGCGCTTCAATCGTCGCAGGCGGCCAGGCGCCCAATCACCTGGAGAAAGGCTATTACTACTCACCAACTATCGTTGATTGCCCCCACCAACAAATTACTACGGTGCAAAATGAGATGTTTGGTCCGGTGATGAGCACTTTGCAATTCGATAAAGAAGAAGAAGGTATCGCGATGGCGAACGATACCCGTTTTGGTTTGGGGTCGGGTGTATTTACTCGCGATGTAGCGCGGGCGCATCGAGTGAGTAAACAGATTCGTTCCGGTATCGTTTGGGTGAATACCTACCGCGTGATATCACCGATTGCACCTTTTGGTGGCTTTGGACATAGCGGTTTCGGAAGGGAAGCTGGGGTTGATTCGATTGAAGACTATACCCGAACAAAGACGACCTGGATTAATACTTCCAGTGAACCAATGGCAAATCCATTTGTAATGCGATAGCGACACTATGGAAGGACTGGCGGCGCTATATAAGGCGCAAGACATCGAAAGTGTGTTTCAGCAATATATATTGCCGTGGAGTGTCAATATTGTGCTGGCGATTATCGTTCTGGTTGTAGGGCGATGGATTACGAAGCGTATCGTGAAGTTTTTCCGGGGCGTGATGGAGCGAGCTGAATACGATCACATGTTGATCAATTTTCTGGCAGCAACATTACAAGCCTTGCTGATGATTGTGGTGATTGTTGCAGCGTTAGACCGATTAGGCGTTGCTACCACTTCGATTGTGGCTGTTCTAGGCGCAGCCGGGGTGGCGGTCGGGCTGGCTTTACAGGGATCCCTACAGAATTTTGCGGCAGGAATCATGATTCTGATTTTTCGTCCCTTTCGCGCAGGAGATTATATCGAAGCGGGGGGCTCAGCCGGCACTGTGGAGAAGGTTGGCATTTTCAGTACAACCATGAGTTCGACTGACAACAAAGAAGTCATTGTACCGAACGGAAACATCTATAGAGATACGATTACCAACTATTCCGCTCGCCCAACGAGACGCATCGATTTGGTGATCAGAGTTGGGTATGACAGTGATTTGAAGAAAGCGAAGGAGCTGTTGAATACTCTGGTCTCAAATGAACCTAGGGTGCTATCTCATCCAGAAGCTTTTGTCGCAGTCTCTGAGATGACCGATAGCAGCATTAATTTTGTCGTGCGCCCCTGGGTGAATACGGGAGATTACCTTGCGGTTAAATGTTCGCTGATCGAGACAATCAAGCTCGAATTTGATCAGGAAGGAATTGAAATTCCTTATCCGCAGCTTGATGTCCATATGGCGAATTCTCCTTAGCCAGAAAAACACACCACTTAAAAGCGCGAATTCGAAAAGTCAGATAGAACGCAATCAGTAGCAAATCGATTGGATAGTTATAGACGTCTATGCAGTGGTTTGAGTTTGGGTCTTTAAAAGCATTCCGGGCAAGTCTCACCATATTCTAAGTTTTGCACGAGAAACCGTTTAACCTTTCAGATGTTTAAACCAACCCGCAGGCTCAGTAGCCCGTCGCATGGATCGCCTCGCAGGCGAAGGCTCATTGAGTATCTCGCTACAAAGTATTTCAGCGGCAAATGCTGTCGTGCTGTACCCCCGAGATCCAAATGCGCCAAAGATGTACAGCCCAGGAAAAAATGGGTGCTGACTTTTCATCGAGTTACTGAGTGTATCGCGGTGAGCCAGAAAGTGTGAATTCGGTATCGCACCGATCAATGGAAACCTGGTTTTTGTCGCGACCCTGACACCAAAATGCGCCTTCGCGGGTTCCCCAATATGTGCTGCCAAATCAGGAAGGTGTTTTCTGAGCTGGTCGTAGATCTGCTGAGTTAATTCCTCTGACTCTTGCTCTTGTTGGATGTTGCGTTGATGGGTGGCGCCGATCAGGTGCGCGTTGTTCAGTGATGGAGTAATGTACCCTTCGTGCTGAAGCACGCAGCGTAAATTTTCGCTATGGTCGGTGGAACATGCCATCGCAGTTTGTCCGGCAATAAAATCGATTGGTAAGGGAGTGGGCGTCAGCTGCGATAAACAAGTGCCTACTGCCACTATCACGGTTTCAGCACTTCTCTTTTGTTTTTGATGATTTTTATCTCGAATCTCGACTTCCCATGCTGAATCTTTTTGGTTAAGAGCAGCAACAGTGCAGTCGTAATCAACGTGGATATTTTCGTGATTGAGAAGTTGATGAATCACTTGTTTGGGGTCGATCCACCCTGCTGACGGAAAATACAGTGCGGGTTGATTAACTGGAATGCCGGCGATGTTACTGGCCTCTTGGGAGCCCACGACCTGAACCAGGGAGGGAGGTAGGTTTCGTTCGAGAATCTGCTGCCACTGCTTACTTCGGCGTTGATTAGTTACCAGGTCCAGAGATCCGCATTGCGACCATGCCGATGAAGGGAGTCTCAATTCTGAGAGAACTTGTAGCGCTTTGAGGAAGCAGTTGATCGAAAATTCTTCCTCCAACGAAGGTTTAGCGCTGAGTCTGGGAGAAATGATCCCCCGAGGATTGCCCGAAGCCTCCATTCCGGCATCGCGATGCTGCTCCAAAACTTCAACCTTGATACCCCGAACGGCAAGGGCGTGCGCAATATGAGCTCCGGCAATGCCCGCTCCGATCACGAATACCGAATGACGGCGATGATGCTGGACTCCTGACAATCTCCACGGCTCAGTATTTCTGATTCTTGGCAGCTGTTTCAAATATCCCACCGTCATCTCCCTTTTCTTGCCGTACCCCGGGCGTTTGTTTGTCACAAATCCTGCGTCGGCCAAGCCGCGTCGCACATGACCTGCTGATGTAAAAGTTGCCACAGTAGTGTTCTGTCGCCCCAGTCTGGCAAGATGACGAAATACCTTTTGACTCCACATTTCCGGATTTTTGCTGGGGGAAAATCCATCTAGAAACCAGCAATCGATGGTTGCGCCCAGTTCAGAAAATGCACTGCAAACGTCCATAAAACAAAGTGTCAGACAAACCTGCCCACCGGAAAATCGCATGCGATGAAATCCTGAATAATGCGGAGGATATTGCTGAACCAGTTGCCTGGAGAGTGCGGCAAGCTCTGGAAAGAGTTGGTGGCTTTCCATCAACTCAGCGATTGAAAGTGGATGCTTTTCTACTGAGATAAAGTGCAACACTTCCGGCTTTCCAGATGCCTTTTGCCATTTATCCCAAACGTTTAGAAAATTGAGCCCGGTACCAAAACCGGTCTCGCCAATGACAAAGCAGCTTTGGCTTTGCCAGTTCTGTAATAACTGGCTACCTTCTATGAAGACATGGGTGCTTTCCTCTAATCCATGCTCGGAGGAGAAATAAATATCTTGATAGGTGGTGGAAAATGGGACGCCATCAGAA
>JAHQWE010000046.1 GCA_019633985.1 Acidiferrobacterales bacterium
CAGGCAAAGATCAGACAGAATATGGCCGTCGATGCGATACCCGTCGCCGCCTGGGGTAACACCACTTTATAAAACGCCTGAAAGCGCGTATAGCCGTCAATTAACGCAGCTTCCTCATACTCAATTGGTATCTCGTCAATAAATCCATTGATCAACCAGACCGCGAGAGAGAGATTAACAGCGGTGTAAAGCAGGATCATACCGGCATGGGTGTCGTTCAATCCCAAATGTCTGAACATCAGAAAAATAGGTATCGCCACCGCAATTGGCGGCATCATGCGAGTCGATAGAATAAAAAACAGGAGATCGTCTTTCAGTGGGATTCTGAATCGGGAGAATGCGTAAGCGGAAGCCGTTCCGAGAAGAATGGCAAACAACGTCGAGCCGAACCCAATGATGACCGAATTGAAAAAGCGCTCTGAAAAACGCGAAGGGCCGACAATCGTATTGCCTTTTTCTCGAACCAATTGCTCATACCACGGTAGATCTTCGCGCGGCTCAGATATTGCATCCGGACTGAGCCGGGTTTGGGTGGTAAATAAATTGACATAACCCTCGACCGTCGGCTCAAACACCACTTTAGGTGGATAGGCGATAGAGTCAGGAGATGATTTGAAACCTGTGGCGATGATCCAGAATAAGGGCAGCAAAGTGATTAATGCATAAGTAACCACCAGAAAACCCGCCATCCACTTTTGACGGTTAGATGGTTCTGTGACAGAAAAACTCATCGGCTTTTCACCTTATTCAACGCTTTTACGTAGATGGACGCGATACCAAAAATCGAGACAAACAGAATCACGGCATAAGCGGATGCATACCCTGTGCGCCATTTTTCGAACGCTTCTCGCTTCAGATTGATGGAAGTTAGCTCTGTCGTTGACCCCGGCCCGCCGCCAGTAAGCTGGACGACCAGATCAAACATTTTAAAATTTTCGATTCCGCGAAATAGCACCGCCAGCATCAGAAAGGGCAACACCATCGGCACAGTGATGGTCCAGAACTGGCGCCACTTACTCGCTCTGTCGCATTCAGCCGCCTCATATATACTGTCGGGGATGGACCGCAATCCCGCGAGGCAGATCAACATAACGAATGGCGTCCACATCCAAGTATCGACAATCACAATCGCCCAGGGTGCGAGGGCAACATCTCCAATCATGGAAAAGCTGGAAGGATCTGCACCAGATACAAACCCCACGACATAATTAAACAAACCGATTTGTGGCTGATATAGAAATGTCCAGAAGTTCCCGACCACCGCAGGGGACAGCATCATTGGCAATACAATGATGGTGGTCCATAAATCGTTACCCTTGAATTTTTTATTAATCAGATAAGCCAGGGTAAACCCGATCATAACTTGCAAAATGATGGTCCAGATCAGGAAATGCGCGGTAGCCTGCATGGTGATCCAGATATCAGCGTCAGACAATATGCGCTCATAGTTGCGCAAGCCAATAAACTCTACATCCTTCTTAGGCCGATTAACACGGTAGTTGGTAAAACTAAGATAAACCGTCCAGATCAGCGGAAATATATTTATCGCCAGTAGAATCAGAATCGTCGGCGATATAAAAATCCATGCGATCGCTCGATCCGACAACCCTCTTACCTTGTTCATCAGGTTCGCGGACTGCTTATTCTTTATAGGTTGCGTGTTAGCCCCGTCAGACATCGTATTTTGCAGTGGATATAAGTCTATACGGGGCCGAGATAACTACCCGGCCCCGTGCATCATCACTGATGCGACGAAGTCTATTTTATACCTTCATCCTCAAATACTTCGTCCCAGTCTTTAACCAAACCGTCCAGGGCTTCTTTTGCGGTTCCTTGGCCAGCGACAACATAATTGTGTATTCGAGATTGCATCGGCAACAGAAGCGATGCATAGGCGGGCTCAGCCCAGAAATCTTTTACAATTGCCATCGAATCCAAAAACGTTTGTGCATAAGGCTGGCTACTGGCAAATCCAGGGTCTTCCACCACGGCTCGCAATGCAGAATAGCCACCCGATTCCCACCATTTCTTTTGTACAGCAGGTTGCGCAAACCACTTAATATATTCGAGTGCGGCCTCTTGCTTTTCAGAATAAGCGACGACTGAAATACCCTGACCACCCAGTTGCGCAAAATGTCCACCTGGACCAGCCGGGTTCGGAAAGTAACCCGACTTTCCTCCACCCACATTGGCATCGGACTCAACACCAGGCCAGATGAATGCAAAGTTCATCTGCATTGCCACTTGCCCTGATTTATAAGCATCAATGTTTTCGGACATGTACCAATCTGACGATCCGGGAGGCACGCAACAGTCATACAGGGACTTATAAAATTCGAGTCCGGCAACCGCACCGTCTGAATTGACATAGCCTTCCAGCTCGTAGGGCTTCTCTGGATTTTCGTATTGAAACCCGTAGTTGTAGAGTGCGTTCGTCACACCCATTGTGATCCCTTCTGAACCTCGTTCGGTGTAGATCGAAGCACCGTAGACCTTCTTGCCATCGATATCCCTATCTTGAAAAAACTCTGCAATTTGCTGCAATTCTTCAAGGGTTTTCGGCGCATCTAATGCACGACCATGCTTTTCCTTGAACTCTGCTTGTAATTCAGGACGTTCAAACCAGTCTTTCCGATAGGTCCAGCCAACTACATCGCCGAAAGCTGGCAGCGCCCAATAGTTCGGTGTGCCTTTTGGCCACTCTGCGTATCCAGTTACGGTAGCTGGAATAAAATCGGCCATATCAATTCCTTCTTTATCGAAGAAATCATTCATTTTGATGTAGTGACCGTTTTCTGCCGAGCCGCCTATCCATTGCGAATCTCCAATCATCAGATCACAAAGTTTGCCTCCCGAATTCAATTCGTTCAGCATGCGATCTGCGAAATTGGGCCAAGGCACAAACTCGAAGCTCATGTTATGGCCCGACTGAGCTTCAAAATCTTTACTCAACTCTACTAGGGCATTTGCTGGATCCCAGGCGGCCCAACAAAGTGTTAAATCTTCTGCCTGAGCAGCGCTTGGTCCGAGTGTGGCAGCGGCGATAGCGCCAATTCCAATCACGGACTTCATAAAATTAGATTGCATTTTTAATATTCCTCTATGGTGGCATCCCGTTATTCAACGAGATGGATCTCGCACAAGATTTTGTGCCAGGGGGCAGTAATTTCTTAGGCTAATCAAAGTGCTATCACTGCCATGAGCAGCCGAAAAAACTGGCACTAACATATCTCACGAAGTGTATATATAATTGAGGTACGCACCTCAATGCAAGCTTTTTTTGACGTACGCGCCTCAAATTTCTTGATTTTTATACGTTAACCTGTAGAAAGCACCGTCAGAAAACGCTGGAATACCAATAGGGGATCGGTTATGCGACCAACAACAAAAGACCTGGCAGAAAAAGCGGGCGTTAGCCTGGCTACCGTTGATCGGGTGCTCAATGATCGTCCCAATGTCAGCAATCGTGCGCGACAACGGGTAGAAAAAGCGATTGCGGATATTGGGTATGTGCGTAATCTTGCGGCGGTAAATCTGGCTAAAAACCGCACCTATCAATTTCGCTTCTTATTCCCCCATACGGGAGATCAGTATCTTCACGAACTGATCAGTAGTGTTTCAGCTGCTGGCATTGATTTAAAAGCAGATTTAACGGAAACCGAGCGCGTTCAGTTGAACATGCGAAACCCCCACGACGTGGCCAACTATCTATCCGACCTGGATCGAACAGAGGTGGATGGCATTGCTATTATGGCCCCGGAATCGCCACAGGTGCGTGATGCCATTGCCAGACTGGGCGAACGAGGAATCAAGGTAGTGCAATTTTTGTCGGGTCAGGAAAAATCGGAAAATCTGGATTTCGTCGGCGTCGACAATGTAGCTGCTGGGGCAACTGCTGGCCGGATTATCAGCCGATTCCTTGGCCCGGCCTCAGGCAAGGTCATGGTGGTGACGGACACCATGCAGTCACTGAATAATATCCAACGTCGACTAGGTTTTGATCAGGTAATGGAAACCTATTTCCCCAGGCTGACCTCGCTTCCTTCTCTGGAAACACATGGTGACGATGACCGAACACAGCGCATCATCGCACGACAGTTGCAAAATGATAACGATATTATTGCGGTATATGTGATTAGCTCTGAAGCACGGATACCTGTTTTACAAATCGCAAAAAACAAGGATCTTTCAGCGCTGACTATCGTTGTTCACGAGCGAACCCCGTTTACCGAACAGGCCTTGATCAATGAGGATATCGATGCGGTAGTCGCGCAAAATCCAGGGCATGCTGTGCGCAGCGCGCTCAGAATCTTGAGAGCTCGGTGCGACAACCGGCAAATCGTCGCCGCTCAGGAAAAGATTAGAATCGAGGTTTTACTGAAAGACAATTTATAGATTTTACGCAAGGAAGTGTATTTCACCCATAACACGCTTGCCGCTCATACATACTTTCATCTAGCGAAGCCGTCTCGCCTCACCAAACCCACTCGGAAAAGTGAGCGCCTTCTCCAAGGCCACCAAGCTTTGGTTGGAAAATTCTGCTTGGGGTCTTGGCTCAAAAACAAAATAGTCTCGGTCGCAATTTCCTCGTATCGGGGTCACCGAATCAACATTGCCCCGATATCTGGTATTGGCGGAGATAAAACGCATTGCAAATCCAATGCGGTCTGTATTCGATGGATTGGCGCCACCGCCGTGAATCAGATTTACTGAATGAATCGAAAACTCCCCTGAACTCAATATCACAGAAACACACTGCTCATCATAGTCTTCTGCAAGATGCGCAAACGGGAACATACAGTTTTCATCGGTAGTCCTTTGTCCCTCTTCATAGGCTTTGAATAGGTTGCCTTCCGCATCCACCTTACCAATCTGGCCCTCTCTATGACTACCCGGCACCACCCTCATCGGCCCATTGTCCTCTGTCACCTCACTGATCGCCAGCCATACTGAAACCACCTCGTCGGTCGAGAGATTCCAGTACGGGGAATCCTGATGCCAGGGTACATAGTCTCCGGTACCCGCACGCTTAACACTCCAATCAGACTCCCACAACACGATATCCGGGCCGAGCAGTTGCTCCACCGCATCAACGATGACAGGCTCACGAACCAGATTGTCCAACCAGGGAGAAACCAGGTGAGGTTTTAAATAGGTTTCCTTGCCACGTAACTCTAGAGATTTGCTCTGATATTCATAATACTTTTCCTCAAATCCATCTACGCAAACTTGCCCAGCGGGACAGACAATGCCCATTTGACTAAATTGTTTTGTATCGATCATTTTTACAATAGTAGGGGGGGAGCTAATTCTGTGCCTCTTCGGCAACACAAATATTACGACGATGCGCAGTGATCTAAATTTACCCTGATTTAGGCGATAATTTTCGAACTTCACTATGGAATATGTATCTGAGAGTTCAGACTACCAACTTATGAATTAAAAAAACAAGAGATGGAATTATTTTTCGGTTACCTGGCCGGCATATTGACCCTTATTAACCCGTGTGTACTGCCAGTGCTCCCTATCGTGCTTGCCTCCGCATTGCAGGCAGGTCGTCACGGTCCATTGGCAATTGCCGCTGGTATGAGTTGTTCGTTTGTTGTCTTTGGTATGGTGGTTGCAACAATTGGACATACTATCGGCCTCACCGAAAATGTATTGTCCCAAACCGGGGCGGTACTGATGATGGTGTTTGGCATGGTGTTATTAATTCCTCAACTGAACGAACGCTTCGTGACCGCCACAGCCGGTATTAGCGGTGGTGCCGATGCGCAGCTAAACGCACTGTCTCCTTCCAGTATGAAAAGTCAGTTTATCGGGGGTATGCTTTTGGGAGCGGTGTGGTCACCCTGTATCGGACCAACGCTCGGCGGAGCAATATCGCTCGCGAGTCAGGGTGAGGATTTGTTCTGGGTCTTCGCGATTATGAGCAGCTTTGCTCTAGGAGTTTCCAGCGTCATACTGGCGCTTGGATATGGAACCCGCGAAGCGATACGCCGCCGTCAGGCGCAGTTTCGCGGCCTGGCCGAGCGAGCAAAACCCATTATGGGAGGCGTGTTTTTAATGATTGGCTTGGTGATTTTCTTCAAAATTCATTATGTCATCGAAGCCTGGCTGGTAGATGTTTTGCCACACTGGTTTTTGGATCTATCCACTATTTTTTAACAGAGGAAATACTATGAATCGTCGTTTTTTTGGTGGTGTCTTCGCCGCCCTCTTCCTGATTCCAACTTTCGCTTACGCAGCCAAAACATTGGATTACAAACCCGGTTTAGTGGAAGAACGCTTAGCCGCGGGTGAGACCTTGCTGGTCGATTATGCAGCGGACTGGTGTAGCACCTGTCGACGCCAGGAAAGAATTTTAACTGAGCTCCGAGAAAACAATCCCGCGTTCGATGAGAACATTACTTTTATCAGAATTGACTGGGACAAGTATAAGAATCATGCGGTCACGAGCACCCGCAATGTGCCCAGGCGCTCCACCCTGCTGGTGTTGCGCGGAGATGAAGAGCTGGGTCGGATTATTGCAGGAACCAATGCTAAAGCCATCGAAGACTTGCTGACGAAAGCACTATAGCCTTTCTATCGGCTGAAGCGCATTTGAGGGTGAAACAAGTGGATTCCCGCAACTGCGTGCAGGAATCCACAGTTTTATCGATTAGGTGTTGAGCCAGGTAAACTCAGGCCATTCACAACCACCTAGAGGACCGATTGGCACTCTCGGTACACCCATTACATGGTTTCCTACACCATCGTTGACGTTCACAAACGCCGGAATAACCATACCGCTGCCTTCGTGAATCAGCGTTTGCATCTCGCAATACATTGCATGGCGTTTCACCGGATCCAGTTCCGACAGTGATAGCTTCAGCAGCTACCACATGCGACTGTCCTGCGCCGGTTTCTGTGGATAGCTTTTTGATTCCTTCCGCCTGATTGAAAAAAGCCTGGGCAACGGCGGTATTGGGTTTATGGCTACCGCTGGGGCTCACACCTTCGTATTTGTAATAAATTCGTGCCGGCGTATCCAGTACGCGCCCCAGCTTTCGCGCGCGATAAAGTGGCGTGCATCGCCATTGACGATAAATATCGATGACTGGTTAAGGAATATCTATTTAGCGATCAGTGCTGACCTCCTGTGCAATCAATTCCATCGGAAACAGGGGCGCAAGATCTTCCGGCCCGATGGGTTCGCCGGTGCCAGGATGCAAGACCGGAGAAAGAGGTTTCGGCAAATCCGCCTGAAGGTTATACCACTGTCGCGGCATACGAGATTCATCTAGCAAATATTTGATTTGGTCGGACATAATTACCTCTTGAACGTGGTCAAAACACACATGAGAAACGCTTAGCTCATTTTTCTTGTAATTATAAAATCAAGTCTGGAATTTCAGCAGCCATGTTGCAAACACTACCGATTTCTATGCCTGCTCCAGAGGTAGAGAACCGAACTGGTGAATCGATTTAGTGAAGATAGGGTAAAACAAAATCCCTCTCCAGCAGATGTTGTTCCAGTATTTGCTTTGCTTGATCACTCTCCAGTTTTTTGGAACACGGCTCTCCTTGATAGTTAAATTTTTGTCTCACGAAACTACCATCCACAATATTGAGATAAAAGTTTCTTCCACATGCCACCAACGTTGCGACCTCAACACCATATAGCGGTGGTCCGCTGCCCACTAGTCTCGACAAGCTGTCGGTATTTGTGCGAAACCTCTCTCTTGAAACAGAATCGACGGTAAAAATATGTCGATTACTATCAGGCTCACTATTTAGATAAGACATGCCTTCCATCCAATCAGGAACCATCAGCCCGAGATATTCGACAATCGTTGGTGCGACATCAAGTAGCTGATTGACTCCGTGTCGATTCCCTGAAAATTCCCCATTAGGAAACTTAATAAGAAGTGGAACACTCTTGTTGGTGCGCCATCCTCTGGTGTGGTCTGACGAATAGACAATGAGCGAGTTTTCGTATTCACCAGCGCTCTTCAATGTTGCGATTAGGCGGCCAAAGTGCTTATCCGACTCGAGAATGCTGTCATCATAGAAATCAACGAAATTATGATTAGTCTGCTTTTGATGATGCTTAGAAAATTCTCTGGTTTTAGGTAGCGGAAAGCAGCAGTGCGTATCCATAAGATGGATGTAGGCAAACACCGGTTGTTGGTGCCTTTCAATGAATTCGATGACGCGATCAACCCTGGTTTGATCTGTGACCCCATAAACATTTGCCGGACTGTCGGGGTTGACTTGATCAAAAGCGGAAGACATCGATTTGATTCCCGCGAGGTGGAGAACTCGCTCCTCCAGTCTCTCCTTCATTTTCTTGAGGAAGACAAAGGTTGGGTAAAGTTTGTAGAGCACATTTTTTGGAATCAAGTCAGTGTGCACTTCTAACGTTCTACCGTTAGCAACATCAAACCCGCCAACCATATTCAAATCTCCCGCATCCGCGTAGTAACGCAGAGTTTCTTGAATACCTTTATATCCTAATTTTTTCAATATACCGGGAAGGTGTTGAAATGCATGGCGATCGGTTAATACATGAGGCGGAAAAATAACCTTTGTGGTCGAAGCATATTTACCCGCAAGCATGGAAGTGGTGGAACCTGTTGTTCTGCCAGCGTTCGCGATTGCGTTGTGTACAACTAGCGATTCTCCCGCTATAGCGTTCAGATTGGGTGTTGTTTCCCTGCCGTAACCATATAGAGACAAGTGACTAGCCTGAATGCCATCTGCTGCAAAGAAAATAATGTTGGGAAAGCGATCTGCTTTTTCAGTACTAGCAAGGTTATCAACAAGACCTTTTGAAAATACCAGCGTA
>JAHQWE010000047.1 GCA_019633985.1 Acidiferrobacterales bacterium
CAGCCTAAGTCGCATGCTAACTGTCTAATCGAGGGAACTCTATCTGGTTAATCGCACATATCAAACGAATCTCTATTCGTCCATACGTTCTATCGAAAAACCGTTTCTTAACCCAACCACTCTATGAAACAATACCGCTCATTATTTGGTAGTGAAGGACTTTAGGTTGAGAAATAACCCGATTAGCGCAACCGTCGGTTTCGACGAAAATGGCGTTCACCATGGCTATCTGAAAGTTCCGTATTCTGGGGATGACTCGGCCTGGGGCGCGGTTATGATTCCAATCACCGTCGTCCAAAATGGCGAAGGCCCCACTGCACTCCTGACGGGTGCGAACCACGGCGACGAATATGAGGGCCCGATTGCACTTTGGTCATTGGCGAATGAGCTGGAATCGAAGAACGTCCGCGGTCGGGTAATTATCGTACCTGCTATGAACTATCCAGCTTTCACAACGGGAAAGAGAACATCCTCGATCGATGGTGGCAACATGAATCGGGTATTCCCTGGCAATCCCAATGGCACGATTACCGAGATCATCGCAGACTATTTCAATCGCACTCTACTGCCGCTTGCGGATTTTGTCGTTGATATTCACTCTGGCGGCAAAACCCTTCAATTTGTGCCCTTCGCAGCGGCGCATATTCTCGAGAATAAAGAACAACAAGCGAAATGTGTCGCAGCGATGCAGGCATTCAACGCACCCTACTCTGTGATGCTGCTGGAACTGGACGCAGTCCACATGTATGACACAGCTGCAGAGAGCCAAGGTAAGGTATTTGTCAGTACTGAGCTGGGCGGTGGTGGTTCAGCGGACGCACATACCACCGCGATCGCCAAACGCGGCATCAACAATATCCTGAAACATGCAGGCATTCTAGAAGGAGAGGTGATACTTGATGACTCAGTACAGATTGACATGCCAGATGGACGATGTTTCATCACGAGTGAACACAGCGGTTTGTTGGAGATGCGCGTTAACCTAGGTGACCCGGTTAAGGAAGGTGATGTCATCGCACACGTACATGACATAGAGCGCACGGGTATTCAGCCCGTAGAATATCGAGCGCAGATTAACGGCATGCTGGTTGGGCGCCATTACCCTTGCCTCACCAAGCCGGGAGACAACCTGGCAGTAATCGGTGTCGTTAACTAGATCAACCAAATTTCAATCAATTCAGAAACATGCCGAATAGTTTTGCATCGGACAACGTCTCGATTGCCTGCCCGGAAGTCATCAATGCGGTCGTGGAAGCGAATTCAGGCATTCAATCATCCTATGGCGACGATGATTATTCGCGAAATCTGCGAGAACGGCTGTGTGATATCTTTGAAACCGATCTGGAAGTTTTCCCTACCGTTTCCGGCACCGCTACCAATGCGCTGGCACTATCTGTACTCACGCCCTCTTATGGAAAGGTTTACTGTCATGCCCTCTCTCATATTAATACCGATGAATGCGGAGCCCCTGAGTTTTTTTCCGGCGGCGCCAAACTGGTTGCGATGGAAGGGTCGAATGGCAGAATTTCCGCAGAGGTACTGTCACAAACAATTTACGGGCGTGGCAATGTTCACCATGCACAGCCCGCGACAGTAAGCCTTACTCAAGCATGTGAGTCGGGAACAATTTATCAACTCGACGAAATACAAGCCATATCAGAAGTAGCGCGAGAACAAGGGCTGCACGTCCATATGGATGGCGCCCGTTTTGCCAATGCGCTCGCATCACTGGACACTTCTCCCGCGTCCATGACCTGGCAATCCGGTGTGGACGTTCTCTCACTCGGTGGTACTAAAAATGGCTGCCTGGCAGCGGAGGCAGTGGTATTTTTTAATACTAAGCTGGTAGCGGATTTTCCTTACCTGCACAAACGTTCCGGCCAACTCCTCTCAAAAATGCGGTTTGTCTCTGCACAATTAGAAGCGTATCTCGCTGACGACCTCTGGCTACGTAACGCCAGGCAGGCCAATTTAATGGCGGCTAGGATGAGCGAGGGATTTTCTGCGATTCCCGGCGCCGAATTGGCCTACCCTACTGAAGCCAACGAGGTTTTTGTCAAGCTTTCAGCGCCAATTCTCAATGGCCTGACAGAACAAGGGTACGAGCTGAACGATGAAGAGCTTGACGGTTCGGCCATCCGATTTGTCGCTGCCTGGAATACGCAAGCATCTGAGGTAGATGCATTGCTGGCCGCAGCACGAAACGCCTCAACCTAGCAAGTAAGCTTTCCCTATTTCCGTTCACCTTCGAGATCACATCCAGATTAAACAAAACTGGCCCCTGTGACCGCGAGATCTGCCGATCAGCATGTAATTACCGTAGGCAACAAAAGTAAAACCAACTATTCACATTCGCTCTGTGATTCCTTTCACATTGTCGACGCGGCATTTCTGTCACCCTCGTAGGGGAAATCAATTACGGTCAGCAAGTACGATGAATAACGAGACGGATCTCAGCAAGTCAACTCCCCCATCAGAAATCAATCTTGCCCCGCTCTTTACCGTGGGGTTCATCCTCTTTTATTTTGGTATTGGTCTTTGGAATCACCCCGTATCAGGTACTTACATTAAAGAGCATCTGGTTGTGCTGTCCCTTCTTAGTGTGCCATTAATCGGATTATTGGCATATCTCACCTACTATTGGTTTAAACGCGATTCCATTAAGGCCAATCCAACCAGTCAAGCTGGTATGGTGATACTCGGAATCATACCCCTGCTAGCAATATTTACCGTTGGCATGTTGTTTATTAACCCGAACTATTGGGCAGCGATATTTCGCTTCTTACTGATTCTGGTTTTTTGCATCATACCACCCGGAATGTATTACCTTTTTATGGTGTCCAGAAAATCAAGCTTGTTACAGGAATATCTTAGCAACTTGTATCGCCTGGGTTTGCTCGAAGCACGACCGGTTCGTCATTCAGAGGCGCAGAATGAACTGGAAAATGAAATCCATCGTCGTATACGGGTTTCTAGCTACATGAAACGATTTGAAGCGGTGTACGGCCCTTTATCGCTCGAGCTAAAGAATCTCATTCTCGACTCGACCGAACGTAGCAGGGCAGATCAGTTTACCGACGGCTTTATCGAACGGCTGGAATTACTGTCTCAATCAAGGAACGGAACACATGGTGATGTCGGCAGAATCTTCACGATTGAAACCTTGGTTCCAGTACTCGTAGCAACGGTATTGATATGCGCCGGATGGCTAATGGTGCTTCCACCCTGGCAGGCGGGAAATAACGAAACAGTGATCCAGCAACTGGGAACTGTATTAGTCACCAACGAACAACCTGTTTTATACGCCTTTTTGGGGGCTTACTTTTTTTCAGTACAAATGTTGTTTCGACGCTACATACGCAACGATCTGCGGGTCAGCGCCTATGTTTCAGTTTGTCTTCGTATTATTCTCGCTGTTATTGGTACCTGGGTGGCAACCAAAGCGGTGATAGTAGCCACAGGTGAAGAGACGCAACCTGCTTCCTCGGGGATGTTGCTGCTAGGATTTGCCATTGGCGTATTCCCTCCGATTGCCTGGCAGCTTATCCGCACAGGATTAGGTCACTTACCTTGGATCCCGGAAACCCTGGTACCCAGCTTACGGTCAAATATGCCTGTTGGCGAATTGGATGGCTTAACCATCTGGCATGAATCACGTCTGGAAGAAGAGGATATCGAAAATGTACCCAACATGGCTTCCGTCGATTTAGTTGAACTCTTCCTCAACACCAAAATTCCGCCAGAGCGCATCGTCGACTGGGTCGATCAGGCCATTCTTTATACCTTGATTGGTAAAAACACCAACCAGTTGGGCGATGGAGAACAGTCTATCAAGCAGAGCCTGCAACAACATGGGATTCGCTCAGCGACGGCACTCATCATTGCCACCGAGAGCGTCAATAGCAACAGTGCTTTGGCGACAACTCGTTTCGAGGCCAACTTGGAGCAGCGTGTCAATCTGTTCGTCGAAATATTACGCGCCAATACCACCGTTGACTTGATCAGGAACTGGCGTCGCACGGGAGCGTTGAGCTGATCTGTGCTCACTCAAAATAGTGACTACCAAGACTCCAGGGATGTTCGTAAGTCTAGCTCAAAGGTCCATGATTGCCGTTGTTGTTGATGAAGAAACCAGTAGGCATCGGCAAGCCCCTCCAGGGACACCAGTTTTTCCGGCTGTTGTGCCATTTCTGGAAATTTAGTGAACGCTTTTTCACCTGCGATTCCACCATCCACGATCACGTGTCCAATATGAATACCGTCAGGCGCGTGCTCCTTCGCCAGTGCTTGTGCATAGCTGCGTAACGCGGATTTAGCTGAATTAAATGCACCAAAATTGGCTTTACCGCGTAGTGAGGCGCTGGCCCCGGTAAACAGTAATGTGCCACCCGCACCCTGCATCGCATTCACCACCTCGCGACCGAACAGGAATCCGCTAAAACAAACCGTTCTCCACGCTTGCTCGAAATATTCAGCAGTCATACTCCTTATCGGACCCGGCATGTTGTTGCCTACATTAAACACAGCCAATTGAAGTTCGCCGCCCTCTGACTCGTGAACTTTGCTAAACAGCCGTTTCACATCTGACTCAGACGTCCCGTCACAAACGATGGGCGTCGCTGATCCGCCATTGGAATCGATAGACCGAACAATTTGATCAATCTTCTCTGCGGTACGTCCAGCGACAAATACATGCAAACCTTCGTCGGCAAAGCGATGACACAATGCAGCACCCAATCCTTTCTCAGGTCCCACGCCGAGAACAATCGCCTTTTCTTTTGATTCTGTATTCATTTTATTGGTAATCGAGATTGTGTTAATTTCGCCGCATGAATTTTAGCAATTCTCTTTTAGCTAAAACCGGTCTTCCTCTCTGCCTTTGCCGTTCAGGCATTTTCCCATATGACCCAAAAAAGCACTCATAAAAATAGCTACTCAGCGGAACAGCTTTGTCATTCTGGCATCACCAACCTAATCGGCATGCAGGCGAACGCAATAGATTATATCGATCAAGCGATCGCAGTCGACCCCCAATATACCCTGGCACTCCTGGTTAAAGCCTGGATGCTCCATGGTGGTAGAAATCCGGAAGCGTTAACGACCATTCAAAATCTAATTGCGGATATAGAAAGCACAGGAGTCAATCGGAACACCAGAGAGTGGGCCTTACTTTCTGCGCTCAAGCTTGCCAGAAATGGCGATACCATTACCGGCGCTCAAATACTGGATAAGTGGCTGAATGACTATCCTCTGGATCTATTGGTTCACCAGATTGCCCATGAGGAAATATTCTGGACCGGCAACGCGAAGTGGATGCGCAATGTGATTGAACGCGCTGCACCCTTCTGGAGTTCCGACGCCGACGACTATGGCGCATTCCTCTCTTTACGTGCATTTGCCAATGAAGAAGCGGGCGATATCGATAGTGCGGAGCGATATGGTCGCATGGCGGTTGAAATGAACTCTGGAGATATTTGGGGTACGCACGCGGTCGCACATGTGCTCTACATGCGCGGTGATACGGAAGCAGGGATTGAATGGTTACAAGACTTAAGCCAGAACTGGTTGGGAGCGAATCAAATGCGTCACCATCTATGGTGGCACCTATGCTTGTTTCTGCTAGAGAAAGCCCAGTACTCAAATGTGATTGAACTACTGCACTCGGAAGTGAGAAATCCAGAATCCTCCCTAGTTGTCCAGTCCCCTGCAGCTCCCATTGATATTCAGAATTACAGTTCGTTACTACTCCGTCTGCAACTCTACGGCATTGATACCAGCGATCTCTGGGATCCGCTTGTTGATATTTGTGCAGATCGCGTTAACCACCTCGGTAACGCCTTCGGCAGTATCCATGACACGATAGTATTGGCGGCGACGGGGCAGCATACCAAGGCGAACGAGTTCATCAAACTGATGCGGGCACAGTACGCGGGTCAGACTAACGCGGTTGCACTCTCGTATCACAAGGTTGGCATTCCTGTATCTGAAGCAGTTCTGGCCTATTTTCGACAAGACTATTCAAGTGTTTTGCGACTTCTTGGAGCAGTCCGATACGATTTGCCATTGATCGGCGCGAGTCACGCGCAAAGAGATCTGTTTTATCATCTTCTCATCATCGCTGCGGAGCGAGAAGCCAATCATTCAATGCGTGCAGAATTAATCAACGACGTTGAACAGCTCGGTTTTGCACAGGTATCAAACCGAGCAGCCTACCAGGACCAACGACACTGAACGAGCGCCGCCGTCGAAAATTAACCCAACGGTAGGTGAGGAGAAAACGTGATACAGGGGCTTGCACCGGGCACCTTGACTCCACCACGAATCGTTCCTGGTTCGATATTGCCCCATCGCTCCGCCATAAAAGATGGCAACGCTCTGCCATGTGGTGATGAAAGCCATAGTCTGACCAAATAACGTCGCCTGTCCTGCTCATGATAGTCTTCGTAGCTTTCTCTCGCATGCACCACGGTCAGATTATTAACAAATTGCATGTCCCCTGCGCGAAATGTCATTCTTAGTGAAATCTGCTTAGCGATATCCTGAAAGGTATTCAACGCGCTCAATTTCTTATTGGAAAGAGGGGGCAGCCCTTCGAAGCGCTGTGCGGAACGGATATCCGGATCCATTCCACAGCACACCAGCTTTCCGTTGATGTTGTTAAACACTTTCACCGAATAGTATGGAAGCTTACCCTCCGGGATTTCCTCATAGCGATCGCATTGAAATTCGCTGTAAAGCGCGTCTAATAGATCTGGTGCTGTGTCCAAAAGGAGATTATGAATCGCTGCCGAACTCGCTAGGTAGCTAGCCCCACCAGCCTTGGCTTCTCTAAGACAGAGCAATCCGACAATATCGCAAGAATCCGAATGGAACGAAATACTCTGATTTGTTTGATACAAGCGAGTCACAGCAGCGGATTGCTTTCCCTGATCGATAATATGCCCCAATAAATGCGCTTGTGCATTTTGTGAAACAGCATCTCCTATCCAGGCACCGATTCCCCAATAGGCGTAGATCAAATCTTCTTCATTCCACGATTGCACAGGCAATCCGCGTATTAAGGCAAACCCGCGCCCCTCAAGAATTTGATCGCGCAAATCAATCAGCTTCTCACCCAAAGTAGCAAGCGGGAAGTCTTCTTTGGAAGAACAAAGTAGAGATTGAGACGATGCTTTAAGAAGATCAACTGCATTTCGCAGTTCCGCAATCTCGGAATCACTTAAATACGTAACCCAATTTTTGGATTGTTCTATCTCTTTACCGTGCCAGACCAGTGCACCAATCCATCGGTGAAAGGCCTTGTTCTTTTTCATCGAACGTAGTCAGCCCCTGTGATATCTATCGTACAGCCGGTTGCATGCCGTGCTCTTCCGGAAGCGAGAAAACAAACGGTTTCGGCGACGTCGGAAGGCGGTGTGATTTCACGCATCGGCAAGCTCGCGTTAATTGCTTTTTCCCCAACCGTCGCGATGTGATCTTCTGCCATTTCGGTACGAACCCATGCGGGTGCTATGGCATAGGCAAGCGTGCCGGAAGCCGCGAAGCTTCGTGCTATACCCTTGGTTAGCGCTAATAATCCGCCTTTCGCAGCACCATAAGCCAGATGCTCTGCATCGTCCCCGCGGTGTGCAGATCTGCTTGCCATATTGATGATGATACCTTCTCCCGTGGATTCGAAATGTACGATCGCATGGCGACAAAAGCGCGCCGGAGCCTTGAGATTAATCGACATACTCATTTCCCAACCCTGCTCCCAATCCAGCAAGTTTTCATAGGGTGAGGGATTAAAAACACCAGCGTTATTGACCAAGACATCAACGCGCCCCTTCCACGCGACTGCATCTTGCCAAATTTGATCCACATCCTTCTTTGATGATAAGTCCCCGTGCAGTTCAAATACATCTTCTGACGCAAACACACTGCCCTTTGATGTCTCACTATTGTTCTTGCCGAGATGAGCGATCACCGTCGCGCCTTCGCGCATCGCCGCTAAAACGATCGCCTTACCAATACCGCGTCTAGCGCCAGTAACCAAGATGATTTTATTTGTCAGTAACAAAACTTCGTGTTCCCAGAGAGTATATTTTTCAGCAAAGACTACTCAAGATTTTCCAGTTTAACATCGGAATAAAATGCAGCAGTGACATCAGGATGGGACCGCATTCGTATTTTCAAGGTATTAGCGCCGAAGGTTGAAAATACCGGATCGCGAGGATCGTCGTTTTGCCCCCCAGGAGCCTCTTTCTGAAACTGTGTAGGAAGCGCGACTGGCTCAAACCGCGCGTCCAGTCTGGGGTTCATAAAATACGCGATGGAGATTCGTTGCTTTCCTGGTGGTGGGCTTACAACCTGATGTTTGGTGGCGCGAAGATAACCGCTGGTAGCAGACTGCATCATTTCACCAAGATTCACCACAAACGTATCTTTAATGGGTTCGACGTCTAACAGCTTACCGTTGCTCATCACCTGTAATCCCGGCACTGCATCCTGCAAGATCATCGTTAGTACCCCAGAATCATGGTGCAAGCCAAGACCCTGCGCATTCTCTTGGCTTTCGGGTTGCGACGGATAACGAATAATCTTCACCCGGGTATACGCATCGGGTGACATTCGGTCGTCAAAATAGTGGGCAGGCTTACCCAGGCCCTCAGCTATTGCCCGCATCAAAGCCATACCCAAAGGATGCATCTGCTGCATCCAGTGATCGACAGTCTCTTTCATCAGCGGCAATCCGGTTGGCCATTGGTTTGGACCCCGAAGCCTCAACCATGGTGGATCGCCGGACCCAAGCGATAACGCAGCTTCCTCTGGCCCGATATCGATCTGATCCCGCCAATCTATCTGACCCGCTGTGCGCTCACTTTTGAGTAGTGTATAACCGCGAAAGTGCGGAGACTGACCAATGGAAAGCGCTTCCCGATCAGCCAAAGGCAACTCAAAAAATTGATTGGCAGTCTCCAGTATCTGCGCATTGCTATCCTGATCCACACCATGCCCCTTCAAATAAAAAAAACCCGGACCATGGCAAGTTTCTCGGAGATCTTGGACAAATTTTCGAGCGTGTTCTGCGCCCGGATCATTGAGATATTCCTTGATGTCAAGAATAGGAAGCATGGGTAGTAGACCGTGGCATTTCGCTTAACATCGTAATCAATGCATAGAAAGTTGTAAATGTGTTGAGTTCAACCATTCTCTAGAGTACTCCGTTGCTTTCCAGTGCTGCAATCTCCTGCATCAAAGATGGCATTTCGTAGCGTTCCAGCGACAGTGCTTTTGCATAGTCTGGCACATCGCGATCCACAATGGTTTGGGCAATTAATTCTCCTGCTGCGCAGGCGGCCATGGACCCAAAACCTGACATCGCGGTGGAAACAAAGTATCCAGACAACGGGGTGGAC
>JAHQWE010000007.1 GCA_019633985.1 Acidiferrobacterales bacterium
AATGCTAGAGCCTGTTAGCCATAACAAGGCGTTGGACCGGACAAGCCGGTGAAAGTGGCGTAATGTCTAAAGTTATAAGTGGAACAATATGAAAAAGAAAAACGCTGGAATCATTTTGTGGCTGGGTTTAATTGTAGTAGTACTCATAAACATATTCTTTTCTTTGGCTTTTGCGCCAAAAATAAGTAATGTTCCTTCACTTATTAGTTTTGTCTTCGGCCGAGTATTAGCTTTTCCAGCAATTCTTTTATTGCTGTCCCAAATTTGGTCAAAGTATCGGAATGGAAGATCAAGAGTTAAAGCTCTATTTTATGGATCGTTGGCGATGTCATTGAGTTTGATTCCAGAGTTCGGAGAATTCGTAAAGAATGTCCAATAGGAATAGACATAACAAGAATTCGAATCCATCGGACGGCTTCGCCGCCGATTGAATTGGCGTTAGATGTACAAAGTAATCTTTGCCACAGTTTTGTTGTCTCATATTTCCGTCGGGTTGTCTTTTGCTCAAAGTAATCCATTGATAGGATTGTGGCTTTCTAATGAAGAGAAAACTATTGAGGCGAACATAAGAACCGGAAAACTTTCTCAGGAGAAGGTTGATAGGTTAAAGAACTACAATGTATTTGGATCTCTGGTTTTGGAATACAGAGAAGAGGTGTTTTCGAATTACTTTCTCAAAGATGGCCCTGATGAAACCAATTTTAAAAAATATGAAATTGTTGCCAGAGACGGTTCTAATCTTCGTTTGAGATACTATGAAGCTAATGAGAACTCAGTTGGAGAGGAATATTTCGAACTCGGTGTTATGTTGGAGGGCGACTGCTACCGTTTTCTATTTGAAGAATTCTCATTTATTGAGTATTTCTGTAGGTACCAGCCATGACATCTAACCAGTTCGAGAAACGGACGCTTTTTCCGTCGCTTACGCTCCTCCAAAATCGCTCGTTTCGAAAGCGTTATATGCTCTGAGGGTTGTCAATGGTACTGAATAATAGTACCATTAAAACATGAAGAGAAAGCACAGAAAAACTCTGGAGCAAATTTATAGTCACCCAATAAGCGGAAACATACCCTGGTCTGATATTGAATCTCTTTTATCATCACTTGGTGCCGATATCTCTGAGAGAGCAGGCTCCCGAGTTGCAATAGTGTTGTTTGGCGAAGTCAGAGTATTTCATCGACCTCACCCTACGCCTGCGACAGATAAAGGCGCCGTAGCGAGCGTTCGTAAATGGTTAGAAACCTATGAGGTAACTCCATGAATATAATGGAACTAGATGGCTATAAAGCTAAAATTGAATATGACCCTGAGTTAGATCAGTTTAGAGGAGAAATTCTTGGTCTTAATGGTAGTGCAGATTTCTATGGGAAAAGCCCGAGTAGTCTAAGAAAAGAATTTAAAGAATCGCTGAAAGTTTATTTGGAGGTCTGTGAAGAAAAAGGAATAAGTCCAACTAAGGAGTATTCTGGAAAATTCAATTTACGAATCCCACCTAGACTGCATAGTGAAATAGCTGCTCGAGCAAGCGCAGAAGAAAAGAGTATTAATCAATGGGTCTCTGAGAATCTCGAAAGGTCTGTTACTAATTAATTGAAATGCATATAACCAGTAAAAGAAAGCTGGCCGGCTTCGCCGCCAGATTTTCAAAGCGTTATCTGTCCTGAAGCACTTGGTGCTAAAATTGAGAGATGGGAAATATCACCGAAAAACTAAATATAGATTTGAGCCAACTTTCGGTTGAGGAGAAAGCTGAATTGGCGCATCTACTTATAGAGGAACTCGAAGATTCTGGTGCCTCGAATATGCATGATATTTGGCTAAAGGAAGCCGAAGAGCGATATGAACAATTTAAAAATGGTGATATTTCGGCTGACACAGGAAGCGCTGTATTTGAGAGAGCGAGAGATAAGCTAGCTTGATGGAATACCGATTTCTCTTCCCCGCAGAAGAGGAAATGATTGAATCCGCGATATTTTATGAAGATAGAGCGACGGGACTAGGCTCGGATTTCCTGAACGAAGTTCAAAGATCGATAGATAAAATATGTGACAACCCTAAATTGGGCCGCAAAGAGTCGGACAGGATACGCTGTACTATTTTAGCCAAATTTCCATATTCAATATTTTACGCCGTGGAGGAGGGCGAAATATTGATTCTGGCTGTTTCCCATCAAAAGAGAAGGCCGGGTTATTGGAAAGACAGATAACAAGGAAGCGAATCGGACTAGCTATCGCTAGCCGATTGCTAAAGCGTAAACTTCCTTTGACGCCGGATCCATTTGCTATAATAGAGTTCGATATCAGGAAATAGACCAATGACAAAACCAGCAAGAGTTCTTTTAAGAGATGCACTCATGCTAGATCCAGCTGAAAGGGCTCTATTGGCAGATGAGCTGCTTCACAGTCTGAATTCCAATTCTAGTGAAGTTGATGCGGCTTGGGCCATCGAGTCGGAGAAGCGTCTTGAGATGTTTCTGGCTGGAAAGATAGAGTCCTATCCAGCTGATGAAGTTCTATCTGAGAATTGAAAGCAAGATTCCTTGCTCCAGCAAAGGCAGAGTTTGATGAAGCCAGAAATTATCTAGAAAAAGCTAGACCAGGGTCTGGAAATCAGTTTTCCCGGGAAGTAAAGTTGGCAATTCGCAGAATCGAGAAGCTGCCAAATGCCTGGGGGAGAATAAGTAAAAACACACGGAGATGTCGTATTGCTAAATTCCAGTATGGTCTAGTCTATTCGTTCGATAGTAGACGAAGAAATAATAGTCCTGGCAGTTGCGCACTCAAGGAGAATGCCTAAGTATTGGGAAACAAGGAAGGATGAAATATAACAAGAAAAGGTATATCGCCCTGAGGGCTGGAAGTGTTCTGCGAACCCGCCTATACCTTTGGCGTTATGTTTTTAGCTAAGCCTAGTCGCTGATAGTGTCTTTAAGTACTAGATATTTAATTTTAGCGATCGGCTTCATTCTATTTTTCATAGTGCCAGGAGTTCTTGCAGTTAAGTTGGCGGGCTACCGTGGAAAGAGGAGACTATTATCAATTCCTATAGCACTTGCGAGTTTTATGATGTTTCTATTTGTTCTTTTTATTTGGAGTAGAGAAATACCAGATTACCCATTGATCTTTATCCTGCCAATAGTGATAGGAGTAGGGTTTAAAATAACTACACGATCTTCTTGGGAGAAGAGTGCGTTGTACGGTGTGATTGCCACAGTGTCTCAATGTTTGGGGATGTTTGCTCTTGTGGCTTCGACAGTAACTGTTGGGATACAAATTTAAATTGATTCATTTATGAAAAACATAACAAGAAAACGAAATTGCGGGCGGTTCTACCGCTTATGTTATCACTATGTGCAAACGGAGTATCTAATATGGAATATAAAGCCATTCCCGTCATTCGAATATTTGACGAGGATAAAGCAAAAGAGTTTTACCTTGGCTTCTTAGGCATGAGTCTAGAATGGGAGCATCGGTTTGAAGAAGATTTTCCGGTATACACGCAGGTTTCAAAAGAAAATCTTGTGTTTCACTTAAGCGAGCATGCTGGTGATTGCACGCCAGGTAGCAAGGTATTTGTAAATGTCAGTGACTTAGACATTCTATTTAACGAAATTAGCACAAAGCCTTACAAATACAGTAAACCTGCTATTGAAAAAGCTCCGTGGGGTGACCGTTGTTTTACTGTCACAGACCCTTTTTCCAACAAGGTGTTGTTCAATGAGCTGTCAGGCACTTAACAAGACCAATCACCCAAGCTATGCTTGAAAAAACGCATTATGTACCGCTGGTTTTCCGGCGTTAAGCCCCAGAAATTAATAAACAGATGAATGGAAATTTCATTTCGTAAAGCTAATCTTGCTGATCGAATAGCACTAGAAGATTTGAGAGCGGAAGCGTTCTCTCCTGTTTTCGCTTCCTTTAGAAAAATATTAGGTGATGAGATCTATGAGTTAGCGCAAAAACGAGAAGATGATGAGCAAAGCGAGCTGCTGTCCGCGATGTTTTTTAATGATTCAGAGTGGGATCTGTATGTGGTCGAATTGCAGAATGAGATTGTTGGGTTTATATCTTTGCAGATAAACTCGGAGACAACGGTCGGTGAAATTGGGCTGAATGCAGTCAAGCCTTCTTATACTGGTAAGGGTATCGGCACAAAAATGTATGATTTTGCTAATGCTGAAATGAAAGCCGCTGGGATGCGTGTGGCAACTGTAGCGACCGGAGGTGACGAAAGTCACGCTCCCGCTCGTCGCGCATATGAAAAATCAGGATTTGACGTGCGTATCCCTAGTGTTTGGTACTGCCGTACTTTATGAATGAGTCTACCAAAATATGCAAATCTTCTGCCACCGTACGCTGAACGTCGTTAAAGATCTGCGTTTTACGCGAACGTAAGACAACCAGTCAAAAAAGAAACTATAGCAATATGATTCAACGAGTTTTTAGCGTGGAGATACATTCGGAGCTTAGGAGTGAGTTCGAGGAAAAATTTAGTACCTTAGCTCTACCAGATACTTTATCAGCGCAGGGATGTACTGCGGTTGAGATTTTCAGGCCAACGGATTGTAATCCTAATGTCTACCTGATGATAAGCTCTTGGAAATCAGAAGAAGCATTGGAGCAGAAGTTTGGCTCCAACTGGCATGAAGCTTCGATTCCAAACGCGATGAAGAAGTTTGAACGTGCTCATAGCATTCATCATTATAAATCGTGGTAGCGGCGTGACGACTTTTGGTTGAGTGTGATAAAACAACAAATTTATTCGTCAGTTCTTTAGGTTGTATGTGTTCATACGATGATTCATATTGCCAAACATAAAATCTATGCAATCGGTATTTACCTGCTTGTAACTTGCTTTATTTATTTGGTTGATGGGTCAGAACGCGCGACCCAGGCAATTGTCATCTTGGGCATATTCCTGGTCTTTATACTATTTGCAGAGTTTATTGCATGGCTGTCTAGTTGGGGAATGCCGGAGGCACTGGCATCAGACCATGGGACACCTTTATCCCCTGACCTCGTCGCAATTTTTCTATGGGCGGTTTTCCTGATCGCGTCTATGTTTCTGATATTCGGATGGAGTTTGTATTAGTGAAGGTGACTCTTAAACCGTTTAGGTGTGCAGGGGACGATGCATTCTGTTCGGTAACGGATACGGGTCGTCTACTGCAGGTGCTCTCCAGGGGAGAAAAATAGTGACCGGCTACTGGAGACAACACAATCACTGAACCGAGATAGAAGCCCAATGCTCAGCCGTCTTTGAAATGATGCTGAGATTCGATATCACTTAAGCACGAGCGCGACTACGGGTGGGATCTACAAAAGGAATATCACAACAAACCGCTTTCAGGCGTTTTCCATGGCCATCCAGTTTACCCACTTCCAGCTCGGCTCCCACTTCTGCATGTTCCACCGCGATGCGTGCCATCGCGATCGCACAATCCAGAGTCGGGGAGACGGTTGCGCTTGTAATTACACCAATTTGTCGGCGGCCCAGCATGACGGGGTCTCCGTGAATGGGTGCTTCATGACCCCGAAAGCGTAACCCTTTCAAAACGCGTCTAGGGCTTTCTGCGTTTCGAGCCAGGGCAGGTTGGCCAACAAAATCATTTTTCTTTAGATCCACGGCAAATCCCAAGCCTGCCTCGAAAGCATCTACATCAGGAGCGAACTCTGCGCCTGCCGCCATCAATCCTGCTTCAATGCGGATGGTTTCCAGCGCTTCCAGCCCCATGGGGGTAATACCAAGATCCGCCCCTGCCTCCATCAATCCATCCCAAATGGGCAGCGCCGAGTCAGGATGACAAAAAATTTCATAGCCCAGTTCGCCAGTGTACCCGGTGCGGGTTAAATGAAAGGGTTCACCCTCCCGATCATGCAGCCGTGCAATCGTGGACCCAAACCACCGCAGGTTATCTACTGCCGTGTGAGTGGGTTGAATAAAGGCGATGCGCTGCATTAATTCCCGACTATTCGGCCCCTGGACGGCGAGGTTGGGGAGCGCAGAAAACAGCGATTTAATCCACGCATTCAACCCCAATGTTTCGGCGAGTTGTTTTAATTGCATTCCGCTGTCGTCTGAACCACAGCACCAGCGAAAGGTATCGGCGCTTAAGCGAAACAACGTACCGTCATCGATCACAGAGCCGCTGCTATCGCACATCAATGCATACACACCACGATTTACGCTCAGTTTGGTGATATCTCTGGTTAACGCCTGCTGCAACAACGCTTCGGCATCCGGCCCGAGAATATCGAATTTTCTTAAAGACGACATATCTTGAATGGTGACCGCTTCGCGGCAGGCTCGATATTCTTCGGCACTTCGCGTCGCTTCAAAGGATTGAGGAAGCCAGACATCTCGGGCCGCAGTAAAGCTCCGTGTCAGTGCACTGGTGCGGGGATGAAACGCGGAATGTTCGGTCAAGATTGCCTCCTTATCGGGTTCACTGCGGTAGGCCACAGCGTATCGGACAGGTGTATGCGCTTTATAAATACGTACATGAACATCGGTAGGGTTCCAGCCGTTAATCGGATCGACATCATCGGGGCAAGCGGTGGAAACCGCGACCAGATCGGCCATGGCTTCCATTGCCACATAATCACCCGGTTGCGACCAGGCTTCATCGGCCTGTATTTGATTGTCGTGATGATCAATCCAAGAATTAAAAAAGAAGTTGATAGCAGGCCAGGCAGGTCGAGAAGCGATGCCATATGGCTCGTAGGCGTTGCTAATATTGTCTGAGCAGTTCAGATGTCCAAAAAAACCGCGCTCTTCATAACCGCGCGCGGTGCAGGCGAGTGCAAAGGTATCGTGACGCCCCACCGTATCTTGTTTGACTTTCAACAGCGGTCGCAAATCCTGATCATAAAACTTGTCGAACAATCCGGGCATTGGATAGGCGCTGCGAACCATAGAGCGCGTTGCGGTAGAGTCAATATAACGTTCTCTTCCATCTTCTAACGCCTGGGAATTCATCGCCATAAAATCCGAACACTGTTGTCCTTCCATGTCGATGATCTGCACCGTCTCACCTTGGTGTAGGGTATACGCTCGGGCAGTACCGCGGGGAATGGTAAATTCCTCTCGAACATCGCCAAAAGGTTCGGGCAGGGTGATTGCAGATTGCCCATTTCGAAGATGGCGATAACTCACCGATCCGCCCATTCCACCTAGAAACACACGTTCACTGTTATAGACTTCTTGGGGGTCAATCAAAACCCAAACCGTCACTGTTGTTTCGGCGCGTAGCGTAAACAATTCACCTGCAGGGGTTGATGCGTCAAATAGGCGTACGCCACTGAACTGCTTACGTGTTCGCGTACTGTCTCCGCCTTGTTGTTGGTACCAGCTGGCCACGTCTGCCAGTCCGGGGCTGTGAACGGAGAAGTTTTCAGCCGGGTTTTTCTCAAGACCGATTGCCGAAAGAACTGACTGTCCCCGGTCGTCAAACGTGATAATCAGTACGGGGGTTGCGCCATCCTCATTGGTTAAACAGAGGAGGTCACCGCCTCGCATTTCAAGCTTCACTGGCCTAGCCGGTCTCAACAGGCGGCTTTGGCTGGTTGCGTCATACCCACGGTAATGTCGTGATTTGGAATCCTGCCCTCCATTCGCCGGCTGGTAGAGCCAATCCAGAGGAGGAGGTTGCTTCCTCGGCGGCGTAAATTGAGTATCAGGCAAGCGTTTATTCATCGTAGTGACCGAGCCGGAATATGCAGGTTTTTATCCGCGACTGCCGTTTTATGAGATCACCGTTCTCCTAAAAGGCAAGGCTGTGAGATAATGTAACCGGTTACATTTATTTTTATTATCTTGTCTTGCCTGAGCCGGGTCAAGGGGTGCGACAACTATGAAACAACCTGAAAGCTCCATCAAGGGAATCCGTCAGATTGCGGCCAAAGCCGGGGTGTCTATCGCCACCGTCTCCCGTGTACTCAATGGAAGCGAGAAGGTGGCTGACAGCACGCGTGATCGTGTGATGGCTGCGGTTAGCCAAACCAACTATCGGCCCAATGCTGCAGCTAAGGCGCTGGCGACAAACCGCACTCGCACCATCGCTGCACTGATCCCGACGCTTGAGCATTCCATATTCGCAGTGTTCATTCATGCGATAGAGGATGAAGTCGCTCGCGCTGGATATAGCCTTGTGATCGCCACACATGGGTTCGACGATAACACTGAAGCGGAACGTTGCAACGAGGTGATCAAGTTGGGGGCAGAGGCAATTATTGTCTCGGGAGCGGAACATAGCGAGGACTTTTTTCGACTAATAGACACCTATGCAGTCCCCTGTCTCTACACCAGCGTGTATGAACCGGAGAATTCCCGAGCGTCGATTGGCTATGACAATCGCAAACTGGGTAGCGAGGCAATTTTGTTTCTACAATCTCTCGGTCATAGCCGTATTGCCGTAATCCATGGGCCTATCGAACAAAATGATCGAATGCGATTACGGGTTGCAGGCGTCAAGGATGTGCAACAGCGAGATCTCAACACACGAATTTCTTTCTTTCAGGCGCCGATCGGTGTCGAGGGTGGCGCTCTGGTTGCGCGAAAATGGTTCGAACAAGATCATCTTCCGGAAGCTTGCCTTTGCCTCACAGATACGCATGCCTTGGGTGTTATGTTTGAATCACAGCGTCATCAAATCCGAATTCCTGAGGAACTATCCGTGATGGGTTTTGAAGATCTGGATTGGGCTGAACATTGCGAACCGGGTTTAACAACAATCGCACTACCCGCAGCAGACATGGGAAAAATCGCAGGTGCAGCACTGGTTCGACATTTAGACAATGGTGAGCCATTGGCGCATCAGCTATTACAGGCTTCTATCGTGGAAAGGGGTTCCACCAGCCGTCGAGATAAAGCCTGAACTGGCTCATACACCAGTATTGTCACTTAATCTTTAGGCGTCACGCATACTCGGAGAGCGATGCTGCATTAACCCGGATAATGATTGACGCGCCTTTCCATCGGCATCGAAATTGGATGGCTCCAGCCAACGCTCAAAAATGGAATTTAATTCCGGCCATTCGTCATCAAGAATCGAATACCACGCGGTATCTCGGTTCTTGCCTTTGAATATGAGATGGTTGTAAAAAATACCTTCGAAACGAAAGCCGAGTCGTTTCGCTGCGTTTCGCGAGCTTTGGTTTAAAGAATTACATCGCCACTGCATTCGCCGATACCCCAGATCTTCCATCGCATGTTTGATCATCAGATATAACGCTTCCGTTGCCGCGGTGGTTTTTTGCAATGATGGTCCAAACCAGATGTGACCGATCTCGATGACGCCGTTGACAGGGTGAATGTCGAGGTAACTTGCTTGACCGCAAACCGCATCAGAGTGTTTATCGCGAATAGAATAAAAGATCGGGTCCAGACTCGCGGATTGATTTTTAAGAAATTGAAAATACGCTGTCTCTGAAGGCCAGGGCCCGTAAGTGAGATAATTCCAGATTTTCAAGCCATCTTCAGTATTGTGGGAACACTGATAAAGCGCGCTGGCGTGGCGGCAAGGATCTTGCGCCTCCAGCACCACATATTTACCAACGATCTCACTTCTGGATGGCACCAGGGCAGGAGGCGGACTCTCCACCAGTTTTCCAGAGAGTGGTCGCGGGAACGGCTGCTCGAGTGGTGTATCGGACATCTTGTCACTCATTACAGCCAATCAGTTTCTAATGGGTAGCTGGTAAGTTGTTCAATGCCGTCTGATGTGATCAATACCTGTTCTTCCAGCTTGACCGCTTCACGACCGCCCTGGGTACCAATCAATGCTTCCACACACATCACCATGCCTTCTTTCATCACGCCATCGTTGCCATTCCTATCCCAGTCTTGCGGGTAATAAATCGCAGGAAACTCGTCGCATAATCCCACACCATGCATCGCGACACCGTATCGACCTGGTAGAAACTCGTCGGCCATCGGACGCAGGTTGTCGGTAATTTCTTTAAACGTGATGCCGGGTTTTAGCAGGGCTTTGTTATCCTGAATCTGATAGTAGGCTTCGGCGTAGAGCCTTTTTTGTTCGTCAGTTGGCTCGGCGTCACAAATCCAGGAACGCGACATGTCGCAACAATAGCCATAGGGCCCTACCAGGTCAGTATCAAAGCTCACCATATCGCCTTTTTCTATCGCCCGCATGGAGCTCTCACGAAACCAGGGGTTGGTGCGAGGACCAGAGGACAGCAGGCGTGTTTCAATCCATTCTCCGCCGCCCGCAATATTGCCACGATGCAGTTCTGCCCACAGTGCATTTTCGGTAATGCCTGGAACCAGTGCCTCACGCATCAAACCAACAGCCTGCTCACATACTTCAACAGACTTTTCCATTAGTGTGATTTCGCCGGCTGATTTAATTTCTCGCGCATTCTCCATAACATCAAATCCATCGAAAATCTGATACCCCAGTTTTTCCAGCTCTTGCACACCAATGGGCGCAATTCTATCGATGGCGATACGCTGATTCCCGCCATTATGTGCACGCATAATGTCGTGCATATCAGCAGCCCACGCGTTGGCTTTATCGGCATGCTCAACGCCAGCTACCATATAAAAGAAGCTGATAGGCGCTCTGACTTCATCAATAGTGGGTAGCCCTTCACATAATATGTCTTTACCGCCGTAGTCGAACAACACCACTGGACCTTCGGTTGGCACATACAGATAACGCGCTTCATTATGACTACACCAGATTTGCATATTGGTGGCATCACTGGCGTATCGGGTATTTAGCTGGTCATAAAGGATAATTCCTGAGAGGTCTCGCTTCACAAGTTCCGCACGCACTCGGTTTAGTCGATACATTCTGACTTCGTTCAGATCACAGGGTGGTGTGGTGTATTCCATTGCACCATGTTGCCTGACACCTCCTGGCGATGACCCTTCTTCGACATGGGCGTTTATTGAATAGGCGATGCTCATATTGCTGACCTCTGTTTTTATTGGGCTTTAACCGGCTGCCTGGGTGCCGATACGAATAAGCGATATGAGAAGGAGTGTAAGGAAAGGGGTGTGGCGAGACAATCGATAAACTACCCGATATGCGACACGGTCGATAATGAGACGTAAGGTGCATAAGTCTCGGAAGGTGAAAGTGTAGCCGAAGAAAAGTTGAACGCTCCGGGATCTATCTTATGGCGCTTTAGTGGGAGCTAGGCAACCGCTCGCTTTCTTGTTCTTGCTTCACGCCAGGCGATATAGATCCCTGATGTGCAAATGATGCCGATGCCAATCAATACGACTGGGGTCGGAATTTCACCCCAAAACACAGCGCCGGCAAGGATAGTCCAAACAATTTGAACATAGCGAAATGGCGCAACCGCAACTAGCTGGCCATGACGATAGGCTTCAACCATCAGTACATGGGCAATCACGAAGGCGCCAGCGCTTGCGCAGAACCAAATTAAATCTTTTGACTGTAGTGGTTCCCATCCGCCAACGACGGTGAGTAAGCCGCCACATGCAAGAATCGCACCGGTGGAAAAAACGATGCGTAAATTGGACTCTCCGCCCACCATTTTCCTTGTGACGAGATCTCGAATGGCATCAGCCAGCGCGACAACCAGCGGCAGAATAACAGCCCAGTGCATTGCCTCGGTGCCCGGTTGGATCACAAATAATACGCCGACAAAACCAATAATCACAGCGCCCAGGCGATGCCAGCCAACACTTTCATGCAGGAAAAACCGCCCGAGAAGAGTCATAAACATGGGCCCTGCGAAGGCGATCGCGACCACTTCAGCAAAGGGTAAATAGCGCAGGGATACGACAAAAGCAAAGGCGCCAATGGTATACAGTCCGCCGCGATACAAATGGGGGCGCCAACTTCTTGCGGCCAATAGCGCTTCGCCCCTGAGTCGCATCAATACCGCCGCAAACAAGGTGATAAATACCGCCTGTACAAACAATAGCTGACCGGCCGGATAGTTGGGTACCAACCATTTGCTGATTGCGTCGTTGGTCGTGAGAAACAAACCTGCTGAAACCAGAAAGGCGATCCCGCGGAGATTGTTGACAGGTGTAGTATTCAATTGCAAACGCAGGGCAAGTAGTGGCGAGCACCATTCACCATGTGAACACTATCCACCCTCTATCGCCATAAGAACTGTCAAGGTATCACCGTCTTCCATCGCTGTCCTGCTCCAACTGTCATTTGTCACCAACTTGTTGTTGCGCATAACGGTGACCCCCGATGCGGGGTCGATGCCCACGTCATTCAGGATTTGTTCGAGCGTATCGGGAGCTTTGCGAGAGATGTTCAGAATGTCATTGTCGCCAAACGGTTTCGGGCGCTCATCGCCGAATCCAAACAGCGAGATCTGAATGGTCAACCCTGCACCTTATCCAAAGAAAGACGAGCGATTGTTTCTGTTGTCGGTACGCCGGCAGCATCCCAACCGCGAATCTGATAGTACTCATCCAGCATGGGGTCAAGATCGACAACCTCACCGGCGCCGGCACCCGCTTTCGCGGGTTCGGTTGTCATCCTTTGGGGCAGATTGTCATCTGCACGACTAAATCCAGCCGCAAGATTGAATTGACGCTCCAGATTCCAGATGCGCTCGCCTGTTTCCCTCACTCTTTCGAGTGTCCAGCTACCTTCGCAAGCGGCATCAACCATATTGGCCATCAACTGTGGCGGAATCACATTATTGGCAAATGCGCACAACCCGCTGCTATCAATAGCAGAAACCATATCTTGCGTGGATTTGACTAACTCTGCTTTGCCCTCGGTGCCCTGGTCGGCGAAGTCGCTCATATAGGGTCGCGCGCGCATGTGACAGGCGCCCCGATTCGAAGTGGCATAAGCCAGACCCATTCCCTTCATGGCGCGGGCGTCATAGCCGGGAAATTCCTGGCCTTTGACCGTCATGGCGAGCTCAGGGCGACCGTATTTCGCGCAAAGTCGACGGGCCCCCAGACCAATGTCTTTGCCAATGCCCTCTCCAAATGCGGTCAGTTCAACAGCTCGCGCCAATGATTCGGCATTGCCAAAAGACAGATCCAGCCCGTCTGTGTTTTCCAGTGTCAGCACGCCTTCTTCATACAGTTCCATGGCAGCAGAAATAGAAGCCCCGAGAGAGATGGGGTCCATACCGTGCTCGTTACAGAGGAAGTTGGCATAGTTTACGGTGTCCAGATCGTCGACACCGCACATCGGTCCGAAGGCGTAGGCGTTCTCGTATTCGAGCCCGCCTGAGGGTAATTTGTATCGACCTCGGTCACTGCCATCTGGTGCGGTTCCGTTTGCCAGTGCAGAAGTTGGATCAAGCGTTGCGATGCGCGCACATCCGATGGTGCATGCAAAGCATGCCTTGTTTCCCTGCAAACTTGGTTTGCCATCACTGCGGCGCTTCTCCCTAACGGCATCTGCATTCACCGATGGCACGCCCTCAAACTGCACATCTCGGCAGTTACGCGTAGGTAGAGAGCCGAACTGGTTAGTGACATCCATCATATTGTGGGTGCCCCGGGTTTCGAAGCGTTTTTTAATAGGAGAAGGTTGAAGAACCGCTTCCGCATCACTCACCGCCTTGGCGAAAGCCGTTGCGTCATTCACTTTTACGCCCTTGGTACCATGAACGGCAATCGCTTTCAGCTGTTTTGAGCCCATGACAGCGCCTACGCCAGAGCGGCCAAAAGCACGATCCATGTCGTTCACAATACAAGCATATTTTACGCCGATCTCCCCTGCGCGCCCGATGCTGGCAATTTTGGCTCTTGGTTCCTGGAGCTCTTTGCGAATTCCTGGCTCAGCTTCCCAAACGGTTTGTCCCCACCATTTTTCTGCCGAGCGAAGCTCGACTTGGTCGTCGTGAATCCAAAGATAAACTGGCATGTTCGAACGGCCTTCTAATATGAGCAGATCGTAACCCGCCATTTTTAGTTCTGCACCAAAGTATCCACCTGTATTTGACGCTGCAATCGCTCCATTCAGCGCTCCCTTGGTAATCGCAGAGGATCGCCCACCGGTTGGAGCCGGTGTGCCCGTTAGCGGCCCGGTTGCGATGATCAATTTGTTTTCTGGTGACATGGGGTCGACGCCCGGGTCGATTTCTTCTACCAGATATTTCGTACCTAGTCCGCGTTGCCCTAGATACGATTGCGCCCATTCGCGGTTTAGTGGCTCTACAGTGGTGGTTCCCGCCGTCAGGTTCACTCGCAAGATGATATTTTGCCAGGCCATATGTGTTCCCCAATTAAATGAGCAGATTATAGTCGGGGTTCTGTTGGAAGTGCGATGATGAAATCATCACTCAAACACTACTGGCCCCTGGCTACCCTGCGAAATATGGACGCGCCATTTCTTGTGGACTGATCATCAAACACGCTTTGCCATTCCTCGTCAGCAATCAGTTCTGAACGAATCTCACTGCACTTAATAGTTTTGGTATCGTCGAGAATAATCACTTTGGGATCGTAGTTCTCTGTTAAGAAGAGATACTCTGCATAGGTAGTGAATTCGCCGCCATCAAACAAAACGACGTCAAGTCGCTCAGACAGAGATAGTTCTAGCAGTGTTGCCTTTTCGTATGTTGCTTTCTCCTTTTCGTAATCCCGATTGTAGTGAACCTGCAGGTCTTTCACCGGGTTCTGCATCGCTGGATGGTTTTCTATTTCTTCTCTGCTCATGAAACTGGCGCCGCAGACTTTTCCATGAAGTAACTTGAGCTTATAGGGAAAAGTCGATGCTTCCAGCCAGCTCCAATACTGGATTGCCCGGCGATATTGATCCTGATCGGTTTCGATGGAAATCAGCTTGCTGTCATCATTGCGGCGGAGCAATGCGTTCATAATACAAACAGTCGACCCCTCACCATTCCAGGTTCCTATTTCGAGGAAGTTCAGATATGCGGGATTTTTTGCGATCTCAAATATCGCCTGGCCGAACACACTATTTAGGTTGATTTGGCCTGTTCCTTTGCCCAGTTTGATAGCTGGCTTCTTATAGTGCGGATGAATAAGGCTCCGCCATTTTTCCAGCGCATCTGATTGTCGACTTCGGTTCCACACCTGCATTTTTTGTGAAATCAGCGCGTGATCAGTATGCTTAAAAAGATACGCAAGATCTGAGATTGAACTGAAGTAGGAGATGTATTTCATGTTTTCTTGATCGTAGTAGTCGGCCCGATCGATCCAGTAGTCCACCCAGTTGTCTCCCAATGCTTGGTCTAATCGATCGGGGTAGTGCTCTCGCGACATCGCGCCATTAAAGGGTATTTTCTCTGTGCGAATTAAGTTTTTAAGATGAGGTTTGCGCGGAAAGAATAACGGTATGTTGGCGCTATATTGTTCAAAGATGGACATCGTGCTGATTTCATAGGGCAGATGAACGATGCCTTGATAAGAGTAGAGGTGCTGCCACGAGTGTCTACCGAGAGATTTAATAGAGATAAAGTTAGGCAGTTTTTTAAGGGGTACTCTGCTCCTGTAGACATGCTCCTGCTGCTGTGGCTGATAGCTGGCGTTGGTATAAAGACACAGGCTTGGAATATGAACGCTGTCTACGTCGGCACCCAATTTCAAATAATCTCTATCGGCGCGGTTATTGCTGACTGCGATCAGCTGTCCCCTGCTTTGCATATGCTTTAATCGCTCTTCAAGAGAATCTCGATAGTGATGGTTATAGTGAAAATAAAATGGATGTTCGTAACGAATAGCGTTTACTAAGAAAATAGGTTTTTGATATTTTTCAAAAAGCAGGGTAAACACCGGCGGGAAAGTCACAATAAAACCATCAAACTGACGGAGGAACGAGTCGTATCGATCTTGAAATGCTTTTACCATCTCCGGTTTAAAGCCGTTAACGGTATCTTCGTTAATAACATCCGGCGAGACCCGCTGAACATTAGTTGCCCAGGTGTGCCGACTAAAACACCATGAGGTGATCTCGATATTGGGATACAGACGCTGGAAAATGTTTTTCACATCAGCAATCACGCTAATGTGTTGGTCCAGATTAAACAGTTTCATAAATTTGAGTGTGGGCTTTGTAGTTTTGACATTTCTTCGTTCACGAGAAGCTTAACGATTTCGGGCATAGCGTATTGTGGATTCCAGTCGATGCGTTGTTTTGCTCTGGCAGCGCAACCGAGACTATACTGGGCATCTTTCGGCCGCATTAGTTTAGAGGAGGTGACAACATGGTTTTTACTCTCCAAACCTGCTTCAATGAACGCTTGTTGAACCAGCTCTTCGAGAGAGTATGCCCGGCCGGTGCACAACACCAAATCTTCGGGCATGTCTGTCTGCAGGATTTTCCAGATACCCTCTACATATTCTGGCGCCCAACCCCAGTCACGCCGGACGCTCAAGTTTCCTAGCACTAGCTGATGCGATATTCCAGCCGCAATTTCGGCAGCTGCGCGGCAAACTTTCTTGGTGACAAACTCAGCGCTACGAAGAGGGGATTCGTGAATAAACATAATACCGGAGCAGGCAAATAACCCGTAGGAATCACGATAGTTTTTCACCATCCAATGAGAAGACGCTTTGGCAATTGCGTAAGGACTCTGCGGTGAAAATGCGGTTAACTCTGTCGCTGGCTCTAATCCGGTATCACCGAAACATTCCCCGGAACTTGCGTGAAAGTATTTAGCGTTCGGATGACCGGTTCGCAGAATCTCAAGTAAATTGAGATTGCCAATGGTTAAACTTTCGAGAGTTTCGGCAGGGGAAAAAAAAGAATGTGATACCGAGCTTTGGCCGGAGAGGTTGTAAATTTCGTCAGCTCGAACTTGATCAACATAGCGTCTTAACGCGCTCGACTCAGTTAATTCGGTATTAAAGATGGTGACATCGTTTGCGATACCCAATTGCAACAGATTGACAGCTGTTTTTGAGGAGTGGGTTCGCGAAATACCAAATACCTCGTAACCGAGGTTGAGCAGATACTGAGCCAGATAAGCGCCGTCCTGACCTGTAATCCCGCAAATTAGCGCCCGCAATGTTTAGCTGCTTCCGTTATTGGAAGATTTCATAAAGCCCTGAATGCCGTGAACTTCAAGTGCTTCAATATTTTCCTTAGCAATGGTTTTCATCGCTTAAAACATTGAGTAAAGAAAAAGAGATACCAAAAGAACAACAATGGCGATGAGAAGGCCAGGAGATGACCGGCCGCTGAGCGCGTGGTTCGTTGTGATTTTTGGCCCGTACTTTTCAGAATCCGATTTTTGGTCAGGCACGGTATCTTGCTCCCTTTTTGTTGGTAAGAAAAGTATATCAGTATTGCAGGTCAGCACTCTCTGTACCAAAGTTTTACCACGATAATTATTTTGATTATTGCGAATCATAGGAATATCATCGTTTTAATCATTGTTTGGGAGACGAACTGTGGAAGCTTCACATATCGCAAGAGAGCGTATTGAGCCAGAGAATCGCGTGAGAGACATCCGAAGTGATGAGAATAAGGTCACTATCGAGTGGGGCGATGGTCATCAATCCGAATTCCATACCGTTTGGCTACGTGACAATTGTAGTTGTGAGGATTGTGGCGACCATAGCGGGGGGCATCGGTTTTTTGAACTAAATATGTTGCCGGAGCGATTGGCCAATGAAACTACCGCTGAAGAGGGTTTTATCAAGATATGTTGGGAGGAAGACGGCCATATTACGCTGTTTGATAGTGCCTGGTTGCGCAACCACTGCTACAGTGATCAGGAGCGCAATCACCGACGCCAGAAACCTATTCTCTGGGATGCTTCATTTATCAACCACCTTCCCAGTGTCACCTATGCGTCGGCGCTACAATCTGATTCTCAGTTGCTTCGCGTTTACGATGCCGTGAGAACTTACGGAATTTGCTTATTAAAGGAGGTGCCAAAAACACCAGAGGCGACGGAAGAAATAGCCAGTTTGCTTAGCTTTGTCAGGGAAACCCATTACGGAAGGGTATTTGAAATTATTTCCACTCCCAATCCTGAAGTGATTGCCAATGCGCCGGTGCCACTTCGGCCTCATACCGATGAGAATTTTCGTGAGCCGCCCCCGGGCATAATGATCTTTCATTCGATCAAAGCCAGCGAAGATGGTGGTGGGAAGTCCGTGATGACGGATGGGTTTAAACTTGCTGAAGATTTTAAACAGCAATACCCCGATGAATATGCACTGCTTGCCTCGGTGCCGATACCACACCGCCGGTTCATTGAAAAGGTGGGCTTGAGGGCCGAAGCACCTGTCATCGGCCTGGACTACTTTGGAAACATCTGCGAATTCAGGTTGAATGAACGCACGATGGGGCCGATTGATTTACCTCATGCACTAATCGAGCCGGTATATCGAGCGTTAGCAAAAATATTTTCGCTGTCCTACGACAGTCAATACCATCTTTCTTATCTGTTAAAAGATGGCGAAGCATTGGTCTTTGATAATGCGCGAGTATTGCATGCCCGAACCGGATTCAATGGCAATCGCCACGTCAGATTAACGCATGTAGGTAGCGATGAGTTCTACAGTCGTTGGCGTCGATTGCGGTATAAATTACATGGCGATATCAACCTGATCTAAAACACAATGGCAAAAGAATTGTGGCACAAGGACAAAACCGCTATCGTGACAGGCGGTACTTCCGGAATCGGATTTGCAATCGCGCAAACGCTGTTAGCACGTGGCGCAAACGTTGCGGTTGGGAGTCGTCAACCTTCCGCAGATGAACACAGTCTAGAGAAGCAAGGTTTTTTCGTTGGGCAGCTTGACGTTTGTCAGACTCCTTCAGTTCAAAAGTTTGTCGACCAGGTCCGTACCGAATTTGGTGAACCCGACATCCTGGTGAATGCAGCGGGTGTGTCTGTGCATCATGAAGTCTGCGGGCATAGCGATGAAGACTGGGATGGCGTGATAGAAACCAATCTGAACGGTCCGTTTAAAATGACACGCGCTTGTCTGCCGGCAATGATGTCTAATCAATGGGGGCGTATCGTGAATATTGCTTCCACAGCAGCGTCGACTGCGGTTGCTACCCATGCCGCTTATTGCGCCTCGAAGGCAGGCCTACTGGGTTTGACCAGGGCTGTGGCATTGGAGGGAGCAGATAGCGGTGTAACCTGCACCGCAGTCAGTCCGACCTGGGTGGAAACAGAAATGTTACGCAGTAGTATCGAAAAGATGGCGAAACGTTCAGGGCAAACCATTGCGGAACAAAGAGCGGAAATTGCCTCTGCGAATCCGCAAAACCGTCTGGTTCAACCGGAGGAGATCGCAGAACTGGTCTCGTTTCTCTGTTCGAATCTGTCTCCAGCGTTAACCATGGAAGATGTCCAGGTGAATGCAGGTGCTCACTGGTAGCATGCATCTCATCAATTAGATTTTGTCGTAAAAAACGACTCAATCGGCAGACAAGGGATAACGGCAACGTGATTAGATTTTGTGCTTTTTGCGGTATAGTCATTTCATGAATGACACCCTAGAACTTCCTCCTTCTCTATGGGCGGCGACCGCTGAGCCAGCTCCACCTACCGCGTCACTTTCTGAATCTGTTCGCTGTGATGTAGCGATCGTCGGAGCGGGATTTTGCGGGTTGCGCAGTGCGATTGAATTGGCTAGAGCAGGGGTTTCCACCTGTGTGGTAGATAGCGGGCAAATCGGTTGGGGGGCTTCTGGACGCAATGGAGGACAGGTTAACCCTATGGGGCATGAGGCGCCCGCGGTGGTTGCCAAACGATGGGGTGTGAATGAAGACCATGAACAAGTCAGGCGTTATACGGCGTTTACAACCAGCGCCGCTGACGCTTTATTTGACTTGGTCCGAGAGTGGCAAATTGAATGTGACGCGGAGCAGAATGGTTGGATACGTGGTTTACATAGCACAGCGGCCGAACGCGACTTCGAACAGTTGTTTGCAGGGTGGCAGGCACATGGCGCTGCTTTACGCATGCTGGATCGTGATGAATTGGAGAAACTGAGCGGAACCCGGGGGTATCAAAAAGGTTGGTTGGCTGCAGGTGGGGGCAGTGTTCAGCCGATGTCCTATGTGCGTGGCCTGGCGAGGGTCGCGCTGGAATCCGGTGCGCGTATCTTTCCTGAATCCAGAGTCACCAAACTAAAACAAGAAGGCGGTGTTTGGAAACTCTCCACACACCGCGGTGATATCACTGCGGATACGGTTTTACTTTGCACCAATGGTTATACGGATAAACTGTTTCCCGGTCTGCGGGAAACGATCGTACCCGTTATCAGTGTGCAATCCGCTACGCCACCGCTGAGCCAGGCGCAGGTTGAAGAAATCCTGCCGCAGCGTCAAACCTTTGCAGACACCAGGCGGGTGATTTTCTATTTTCGTAAAACTGCGGACAACCGTCTGGTATTTGGCTCTGCGGGTAGCGATGGTAACTACCCCGGGAATGCGGACAGACAAAGAATTATTCGCGGGCTGCGTACGGTTTATCCGCAGTTTCCTGAGCTCGATATTGAGTATCTTTGGGGTGGTCAAATCGCCGTTACCCTGGATCACCTGCCCCATGTGCATGAATTGGATTCGGGATTGATCACTGGCCTGGGCTGCAATGGCCGTGGCGTTGCCATGGCAACTGCAATGGGCGCGCAGCTTGCGTCCTGGGTGCTGAATCGCAGCCCATCTGATCTGGCGATTCCAGTTACGCCGCTACGTAAAATTCCCCTGCACCGCTTTCACAGAATGGGAGTGCGAACAGCGGTCTGGTGGCAGGAGCGCCAGGACAACCGTGAGGCTGCCCAATAGGAAATGGCGACGCAGTGGCGGTTAGCGCTGCAGCGCAGCGCTCCCGCATCAATTGCGCAGACTAACCCTTACCACGCCATGGAATGGTCTTGTCGATGACCCAACGCATGATTAAATCGAGAATGAGGCCGAGTAAACCCATGATCAATATCGTGACCCAGATCAGCTCATAATCAGAAACTGTTCGCGCGATATTTTCAATAAATCCTACTCCGGTTGTACCAGCAAGCATTTCGGCTGCGACCAGCGTGCCCCAGCAAACGCCCACGGCAATTCGAATGCCTGTCAGGATTTCGGGTAGCGCATTGGGCAGAATAACGTTGCGCAATATTTGCGCGTCAGTGGATCCAAGGGAATGGGCTGCCCGAATTTTTGACAATTGCGTGCCGACTGCCCCGGTACGAGCTGAAATTACCATGATAGCGAAGGCCACCATAAACAACAGAAAAATCTTACCGTCGTCTTGAATACCAAAGATGGTGAGGATGAGTGGTGCCCAGGCGAGAGGTGGCACGGGTCGGTAGAGTTCAATCATTGGGTCAAAAAATGATTTGAAGAACTTTGAAACCCCCATTAACAATCCCAGGGGTACACCGAGCAGAATGCCAAGCGCAAGCGCCATGAGTACTCTGAACATGGAATCCCAGATGTGTCCATCAAACATCGGAATGTATCCAAGAGAGACTTCACCCTGGGCAAACGCGAGCAGGTCGTCTTTGAAGTTGGGTTCAATCGTGCCGTCCGGACCGTGGCTGGCATATTCACCAGGCCAGATGTCCGCAATCCAGTCTGGGACAAGAAACCCGACGACGTCCGCAATCGGCAACCACTTCCACCAGAGTAGGGTAACGCCGCGATATCCGCCGCCATTCTCCAGGTCGGGATTGGCTAACTTCATAAAGGTAGCTACCACATCGGTGGGTTTGGGTAGCCAGCGTGCGGAACCCTGTTCTGTGCATTGAGTTCGTGACTTCACCACACCATCACCTGGAAGGAACAGGGCGTCGACGATGTTTAGTCCGCCGCGCGCGTCGTTCTTCGCGTCTTCCAGGTTGGCAATCGCTGTGTTGACGTTTTCAAGTGAGGCTGCAGGAAAAATTAATCCATCGTCCAACCTTTTGAAAATTCGCTCTACCGCCTTCACATAGGCATCACGATCTTCTGCGGTTGATTCGTCGAAAGTCCCCGCTTCACTTGCGGCCTTAAATGCTTCGATTCGACTTTTAATATCTGCAATTAGCGCGTCATTTGCCGGCAGGTGATTTCTGATTTTATTAAATCTTCCCGCAACTTCCTGGGCTTCGAGGGCAACCTTGTCAAACAGTACGCCCTTTGGGGTCATCGGAAGAACCGGAATTTCTACGTGTGTGGTGCCCCACTTGGGTTGCGCCAATGCTTCTTCAGTTGGCTGTAATCCATCCGGACCAGCTTGCAGCGTTGCGGTCAACGCGTCCAGATCCGCAGACAGGGCAGCGAGCCGAGCGATAGAATCCGGATCAAGGTTTTGCGGATTGGAAGAGTTAACAATGAGAAGGCTGATCTGATCTATCAGAGACCTCAACTCTTCCTGTTCGGCGCTGCTGAATACATCAGTTGGTAGAGTCAGTCTCAGATCTTCAAGCTGATCCGCGTTTCTCGATACCAGCAACGTGGATTTGTAGTAGCGCGACCCTATTGGTAACGCTGCTCTTATCGGTGACGTAGCTTCTTCGAGTTTCGCCACCTGGCAGAGCTCATTTGCTGCCAGGGGATAGTAAGCTCTGCCCACTCCCCAGGAGAAGTAAAACCAGACCAGCAGCAGCGCAGATACACCGCAGACTGCCCAATGCCAGCCACCCTTTGTGCGCTCTGGATCTCCGAAAACTTCATCATTCTCGGTGAGGGCATTCTGCTTTCGCCCCAGAATAATGGAGGCAATAAAAGAGACTACCAGCGCGAAGATTATTACCGCTGCGATTAAAGCGCGATTATCGGATAACCATTCAAACACGGCCCATTATCTCCTCTTCCATATTCCAAATCATCGTCAGGATTTCCTCACGCACTTCAGAAAATTGATGATCCTGCTTGATATCACGCAAAGACTCGGTCAGACCTCGCTCTGCAAATGGCAGGTTATATTCTTTGTGAATGCGTCCTGGTCGCGGCGCCATCACAAATAATCTTTCACCCAGTAACAATGCCTCTTCCACCGAGTGGGTGATGATTAAAATCGTCTTCCCGGTTTCCTTCCAGAGCTCTAGTACCAGTGATTGCATTTTTTCGCGTGTCAGCGCGTCAAGCGCGCCGAGGGGTTCGTCCATCAAGATGACATCAGGGTCGTTGATCAGACAACGGGCCAGAGCAACCCGCTGCTGCATACCCCCGGATAACTGATACGTTGGTGTGTCTCCAAACCCTTGCAGGCCGACGATGTCGAGCCACTTTTCCACCATCTTGGCGCTCTCTTCGGGTGGGGTTTTCTTCATCCGCAGACCGTAATCGACATTTTTGGAAACCGGCAGCCATTCAAACAAGGCGCCTTGCTGAAACACCATACCGCGTTCCACTCCGGGGCCTTCGATAATTTTGCCTCCGAGAGAGGTATCTCCCGCTGTCGGATTGATGAAGCCGGCGATCATGTTGAGCAGTGTGGTTTTACCGCATCCAGAGGGGCCAAGCACTGAGAGGAGTTCGCCTTTTTTTAATGTGAAGTTAATGTCCTTCAATGCCTCTACCGCCGCCCCGCTCTGGGGGTTGGTGAAGGTCATACAAAGATCTTTGCAAACGAGGTCTGCCATGGTGATTTCAGATTTTGATGTTGCTTTTCAACTGCAAAGCTTGGTGTACAAAGACGCCAAAAATCGCTTGCACAGTTGGGTGGCATACGGCGCGGAAGGAGAAACAAATGCTAACGATTGCCAGTATGTGAGTATCAAGCCGCACAAGGATGATTGCGGGGTCAAAAAAAGCAGGCCGCGTAATACGCGGCCTGCTCTGGTACGGTTTATGCTCGATTATTCGAGGAAAGATCCGTCGATGGTTGTGGCAATCGCTGCACCATCAGATGCATCAGAGAAGACCAGACCAAGTGAAGCAGCGGCTGCTTCGGCAATACCACCTTCTGAGAAATACTGTTCCATCTGCTCTTTTGCGGAAGGCATAATAAAATCAGCCATTTGGGTTTTGGTTGTTTCCACGTCCATGCCGGAAGCAGTTGCAATTTTTTCAAATTCTGCATCAGTACCTTTGAAGGAGTTATTCGCTTCTTCAGTGGCTTCCAGGAAAGCTTTCAATAGTTCTGGCTCTTCGGTAGCGAATTTTTCTGTGACAGAGATCACGTCGAATGAACCAATTCCCGCATCTACTTTCTGTTGCTTGTTCATGATTGCGGTTCCGACCTCACGTGCTGCTTTAGAAGCGACACCACCAAATACGCAAGCCATGTCGACAGCGCCATCAGCCAGTGACTTGGCACCATCTGGTGGAGCCTGGTCGACAATCTGCATGGTGGAGATATCAACATTCAGGTGCGCCATATACTTGCGAAAGGCAAAGTCGGCCATGGTGTTGAGAGGTACAGCCGCTGTTTTGCCTTCAAGCTCTGACGCGTTGGAAGAATCGATTCCCAGGCCGTTCTTCACAAAGCAATCATTTGCTTCGTACACAACTGCGATGCCGACCATCTTTAGCGGTGCACCTTGTTGAATAGCGGTCACAAATGGTGCGAGGCCCTGTGAATACGAAATGTCGATATCGCCGGCGAGCATGGCTTCGGTCATCGCTGTGCCAGTGGTGAAATCGACCCAGTTCACATCAACGCCCATGGCTTTGTCATAGGCTTTGTCAACTTTGGCGATCATATTTGGTGTGGCCCATTCCAGGAAGAAAGCGGCATTCACCTGGTCGGCTGCATAGGTCATTGGTGCAGTGGACAGCGCTGCGGCTACGCCAGCTGCGACTACGGATGATTTAAGTGTGAGTTTCATTATGTATAAATCCTAGTGTAAAAAACTAATTATTGTATTGGGGGCGGGTAGAATAGTCCGACATTCTAGGTATGTCCAGACGGTGAATGGGGCCAGTTTGTGCCTGAATACGACGCCACTTTTACTGGAAACCCCTATTTTTAGTCGGCTGAAGAAGAGTTTTTGTTTTTGCTGACTATGAATGAGATTCATTGTTATTTGCTTTTAGAAAATACCGAGGTAGTGAGAGGCTTCAGAGCCGTAAAAGCTTGCTTATGTCCAACAGAAGTAACAAATGAGTGAACGGTTGTTCGACCAGAACGGCCACGAATTCGCATGACAGCTTGAAGGAATCGCCCTGATAGCTGTCTAGATTGATATAAATTCTCAGCTCAAAGGTCCCGATCTACTTAAAGCGATGAACAAGATAGATAAAGTACGGCGAAAGACGCTGACTGCATTGGGTGCCGGCCTTCTGACCGGCTCTGTACCCGGTGTTGCGATGTCTAAAGAAGCGATGGAACTTGTGGTCGACCACGTGATGTTTCCACTTTATTTTAATAATCAATTTCTGGATGTCGCTGAAGAAGTCTGGGAGGAGATGAATATGGGCAAGGTAACGCGGGGTAAACAAAACGCTGCATTTAAAGCCGTGTATTTACATAGCAAAAGCTTCTATGTGGAGTATCTTTCAAATGTGAAGGCGCAACCGTATTGGAGCAACGCTATCTATGTGGTGGTTCCGAAGGACTACTGGGGGTACTACCGTAAACCAGCACTCGTCACTGAGCATTTTTTAATACCAGAGTTTGGTTGTGGTTATCAGCTGATGAGTCCGAATTATCCTCACCTAAATAGTGATGTCTCCACAGATGTCGAATACGATGATTTGGTGATATTGATTTCAGCGGCTCTTGAAGAACAAATTACAAACATAGCCGGAAAACGCTGGGTATTGCCTGGAAATAACAAGATTCGGGTACACACTGACTTGAAGCATGTGCATGACATTGTGGTGATCAATGGGAGGGATCAAATTGTGGCGCCACTTTTGCAGCCCAATCCAATACTTCGTCAGTATTTATAAAAATGAGTGAAGTGGATAAAGACCCTGTAACTACAAGAAAAGCGTGGAACTGGCTTCCACCGCTACCAATTTCTGAACAACCGTATTTCGTTTGGCCAGTTCAACCAATAGTGTTAATCAAACACCTAATTGGAAGGGGGTTTTTACTTTCATCGCCCGGAATATGTATTCTATTGGCGTTTATTGGCTGGTCGATTCTGGGGCCAGTTGAGCGTTGGGCAACTTTAGAGCTAGATTGGGTCGCGCAAGTCTATGCGCTCAATCTTGGCATTGTGATTGCTGTCGGCGGTGGGCTCCATTTGTATTTCCATAGCTATGCCTTACAGGGGGTGAAACGTAAATACAGCACGATACCTCAGGCAAAAAATGATTCTCGATTTTTCTCTAATAACCAGGTACGAGAGAATATTTTCTTTTCTTGCGTGAGCGGGATCACAATCAATACGGCTTACCAGGTTTTATCTATGTGGTTGTAGGGACAAGGTAAGTTGCCCTCGCTTGCATGGCACACCAATCCGTTTTTGGTTTGTTCTCGCTTTTCCGATGCTGCACTTATGGAGCTCGTTGCACTTCTACTTCATTCATCGCTTTTTGCATTGGAGACCACTGTATCAACATGTGCATGCATTGCACCACCGTAATGTCATTACAGGGCCCTGGTCCGGGTTGTCGATGCACCCGGTGGAACATCTTCTTTTTTTTAGCGTGATCGTGATACATCTGGTAATGCCACTGCATCCCGTTCATATGATATATCTGATGTTTCACATTGCTGTTGGTGCACTTAAAGACCATACCGGATTTGAGTCTTTGCTGATCAAAGACAAGTCAATGATATCGCTCAGTCATTTGTATCATCAGTTACACCATCGTTATTTCGACTGTAACTATGGAACTTCTGTGATGCCGTGGGATAAGTGGTTTGGGTCATTTCATGACGGGACACCTGAAGCGACAGCGAGAGTTAAAAAACAGCACGCGAACCGTTTTAGAAAACAGGCAGGATGATTGATAAACAAGGTATTAGCTTTTCTTTAGGATCATTTCTGCCGAGAAGTTCCATGCGGTGAAAACGCTCACAAGCCGCATATCCAACTAAATTTCCAGTTTGCAGACTGAGACCCGTTTAATCCTTCCCCCAGTCAAGACTGCGGACAAATGATCGGATGTCTTTAATGAGCAGTTGGGGTTGTTCCATCGCGGCAAAATGTCCTCCCCGTGGCATTTCTGTCCATTGCGTCACGTTGTAAATTCGCTCTGCATAGCTGCGAGGAGGCCAGGCTAAAAGTTCAGCCGGGAACAGTGCACAACCAGTAGGGACTTCCACTCTCTTCCCCTCTGGTGACAATATTCTACCGCCTTCCTCGCGACGGCCATAGTAAATCCATGAGGCCGTGTTGAAAGTGCGCGTAACGATATACACCATAATGTTTGTTAGCAGCTGATCCTTGGTGTAGATGCTTTCCACATTGTCGTCTTTTACATCAGACCATCCATGCATTTTCTCTAGAATCCAGGCCGCGACTCCGACCGGGCTGTCCATCATGGCGTAGCTGAGGGTCTGTGGTTTTGTTGCCTGTTGGGTACGATAGCCGTTTTGAACAATTTGATCTTTTTCGAACTGCTCTGCCCAGGCGATTTCTTCTGCCCCTTGCGGCTCGTCCTTGTGACGCATCGTTAGGATATTAATGTGAATCGCTTTGCATGTTTCATGTTCAAAACCTAGCCAGCTTGAAATCGCGCCACCCCAGTCTCCACCCTGGGCAATATAGTTTTTATATCCCAGAACATCGGTCATTAGACTGTTAAAAACTTCAGCCATCTTTCGCGGGCCATAGGGTCTGGGTGGTCGTCCAGAAAAACCAAAGCCTGGCAGCGAAGGTGCTACAACGTCAAAGGCGTCCTCGACACTGCCACCATGGTTCTCGGGATGGGCCAACAGGTCGATAAAGTCTAAAAACTCGACAATGGTGCCTGGCCAGCCGTGGCTGATGATCAAGGGTTTAGGGTTGGGCCCGCTGCCTTTTTCGTGGATGAAATGCATGTTGATTCCATCGACAGGCGCTTTAAAATGTGGGAAACGATTGATATGCGCTTCCTGTTCTCGCCAATCAAATTCTCTGACCCAGTAGTCACAGAACGTTTTCATATAGTCGAGGTTGGTACCGTATTCCCAGCTTCCATCGTCCGGCATTTCATGCCACGGAAAGGCGGATACCTTTTGGCGGATGGTGTCCAGGGTCTCCTCTGGCACCTCTACTTTGAATGGCTGGCAGTCAATCACGTTTTTCGAATAAATTCATTGATAGCTGAATTAACGCAAAATCAAGATATTGTCGTCGAGAGACAGATTGAATAATTCGTCAGGACAGAGCTGAATTTAGTCAGAGAGCATCTGGTTCACTTCGTCTGCGATGATTTGAATACCCTCTTCGAGTTTTTTGAGTGGCACAAAAGCAAAGCCAAGTCGAAAACTACGTTTGTCTTTATTTAAACAAAACCGCTCCCCGATATCGATCAGCACGCCTCGCTCACGAAGACGCTCCCCCAATTCAGTCGCGTCAAATCCAGAAGGGCCGGTTAACCAAAATGATGTTCCCCCTTTTGTGGGTGTGGTTTTCAACATAGTGAGGTGTTTGGTAATCGCGTCATTCATCACATGCCAGCGTTGTTTATAACGCCGTTCGATATTGCGCAGGTGCGCATCATAATGACCTAGCTGAAAGAACAGAGCGACCACTTCCTGCACGATAGTTGGCGGGTGTCGCATCATTGCTCCACGAACAATGCGGGTTTGTTTGATGATTTCGGGGTGAGCAACTATAAAACCTAGTCTTATTCCTGGTGACACCGTTTTCGATAAGCTGCCAATATAAATGACGCGATTATTATCGTCTTGCGCGCGCAGAGATTTAGATCTGGTATTGAAGTAGTTCATTTCTGACTCATAGTCGTCTTCAATAATCAGAAAGTCTTTTTCGGCGGCAACATCCAACAATTGTTCCCGGCGCTGTTGCGACATGGTGACCATGGTTGGGAACTGATGACTCGGTGTAGTAAAGACCAGCTGGCAGTCAGGGATGGCGGAAACTACAAGACCCTCTTCGTCAACTGGCACCCCAAGAATTTGATTTCCCGTCAGTTGAAATGCGTTGCGACCGTAGGGGAAACCCGGGTCTTCGATAGCGATGGGCTGGTTCTTGTGGGCGAAGGTTGCCCCCACAATAAACAAGGCATTTTGCGCACCGAGTGTAATTAACACCTCGTCTTCGCCGGCATAGATACCGCGAGAGCTCAACAAGCGCTGGCGTAATTGTTGGGACAGATGCGGGCTGTCACTTTCCACCGCATCGTCCCTCCAGGCAGACATGTTAGCCCGACCTAGTGCGAGCCGGGTGCATTCGCGCCAGCTATCAACCGGAAAAAGGTCAGGGTCGATTTGGTTGTAAAGAAAAGGGTAGGGGTAGCTTTTCCAATCCAGAGGGTTGTCGACAGGTACCAATCCGAATGAATCAAACGAAACTGGAGCAGGTGTATCGACACGGGTTTTCTTGAAGCTGTGCCAATCTTTTGCGTCGGTAGGAGAGAGCGCAATCGGGTTAACAAAATACCCTGACCGGTCTCTTGCAACCAGTAACCCCAGGTCAATTAACTGATTGTAGGCAGAAAATACCGTATTTCGAGATACCCCGAGTTGCTCTGCCAATTCCCGGCAAGACGGAAGACGTTTATCAGGAGACAGTGTATGCGAGGTGATGGCCGAGCTAACCATTTCGCATATCTGATCGCGCAGCCCCAGGCTCGAGTCTTCAGGTAGTACAAAATGGGGTGTGGTGGAGTCCATGACTGTGCGTGAAACAGGTCTCTGCAGAGAAGGAAGTCAGAAAGTACTTATTTGGCATAGTGACACACTTTACTAAATCTGTCCTCTGGATTCGTATCAACTGTCACTTTTCTAGTGGTGGGCAATATGGAACTATCATTCGGGCACTACATCCATAAATTTCCCGTCAGGAGGAAAACCTCGTGAAAAAAACTTCTCTATTCAAAGTGGTGGCACTCAGTTTAGCCACCACCTGGTTTGCACACTCAGCGAGTGCAGAAACCGTACTAAAACTCGGTACCGTTGGATTCAAGGGAATGCCAATCGGTGATGCGATCGATCAGGCTTTGATTCCGACACTTGAAGAGGTGTCCGGCGGCAAAATGAAAATCGAGCCGCACTACCGTAAATCCCTCTGCAGTGAGCAAACCTGCGGCGAGCAGGCCAACCAGGGTTTGATCGCATTGTGGACAAGCTCCACGGCTAACTTTGGTAATTTTGGAACTGCTCTGGCAATTTTTGATCTGCCGTATATTTTTAAAAGCATTGAAGATGCGGATCGCATCTCGTCTGAATGGTTGGCCAAGAAGCAATGTGATATTGCCGCCGAGGAAGCGGGTCACGTTTGTCTCACTGTGTATTCCAGCGGTGGGTTTCGTCAGCTTGGAAACGCTAAAGGGCCAGTACATGTTCCGGATGATATGAAGGGTATTAAATGGCGTGTGACGAAGAGCCCGATCGAATACACCCTAGTCAAAAACTGGGGTGCGGTTCCGGTGCCTTACGACTGGGCGCAGTTGTATCAGGGGCTGCAAACCGGCGTGGTTTCAGGTCAGTATGTCGCGACACCCTGGCAGCATGTGGCAAAGTTGCATGAGGTTGCCAAGTATTTCACCGAAATCGGCGGATCATGGTCAGGTAATCAGCTGTCGATGGATAAGCGCCAATACGATGCGCTCTCCGATCAGGAAAGAGAGTGGATTCATACTGCCGCAAAGGCGTTTGGTGAACATGTTCAGAAACTCGACCGCGACTGGGTCAAAGCTGGCGAAGATGCAATTAAAGCCGACATTGAAGAGTGGTATGTTCCCACTGAAGAAGAAATGCAACTCTGGCGTGCGGGTGCCATCGATGCCTGGTTAAATGCAAAAGGGTCTTTCGATCCGGCTACTGCTGAGCGCGTGTTGCAGGAGCAGGGGATGGATAGTTTTATCGCACAGCTGAAAGAAGCGGGCGCTCTGTAACACATTATAGGCTCCTTGCTGAACGGATGGCGCGGTTCTTGCCGCGCCATCTTTGTTTCCAACGTATACTCTCCTTTTAGCTAAACCGACTGATCGTCGAAAGGCTGCCCGCCAAACAACTCAATCACGATGGAAAGCATTCTTTTACTGGTCGTACTCGTTGTCCTTATCCTCCTAGGCGCACCAGTTGGCTTTACGCTGATTCTTATTCCTGTTGTTTACATCCTGATCACCGACGCGGCACCGATGATCTTGATTCCAAGCCAGATGTTCAGCGCCATCGACGCCGTTCCCTTGACCGCAATCCCGTTCTTTATGCTCACGGGAGAGCTGATGACCAGTGCGACTATTACCGATCGATTGGTGCAATTAAGTCAGCGCTTGATTGGGCGTATGCGTGGCAGTATGGCCCAAGCCAATGTGTTGGTATCGATGTTTTTTGCGGGAATGAATGGCTCGGTAGTGGCAGATACTGCGACCGTAGGATCGTTGCTGGTGCCTGCGATGAAAAAGGCTGGTTATCCTCCTGCGTTTGCAGCGGCCATTACCGCGGTGAGCTCGACAATTGGCGGCATCATACCGCCCTCGATCATGATGATCGTGCTCGCGAATGCGGGAGGTATCTCTGTAGGCGCTTTGTTTGCCGGTGGCATAGTCCCGGGGCTGATGATTGGTGCTGTGTTGATGCTGATCAACTATGTCATTGCCAAACGAAACAACTTTGAACGCAGCGAAGAACCGTTTAGTTTTAAGGCATTGGCAGTGTCAGCCTATCGTTCATCCTTCGCCCTATTGATTCCTGTCGTGTTGGTTGGATCGGTGGTGTTCGGCATAGCGGGCGTTGTGGAGGCGGGCGCACTAACCGCCACCATTGCATTATTTGTCGGCCTTTTTATCTACCGAACGATTACATGGGAGAACTGCAAAAGCGCCTTTATTCGCGCGTTTCGTAATTCAGCGATGGTTTTTATTATTATCGCAGCTTCTGGGCCATTCAGCTGGTTACTGACCTCTCTCGGTGCAATCAACGATCTTGAACAGTGGCTACTCGGGTATGCACATAATCCGCTTATGTTTACTCTGGTTTTGGTGTTGTTTATTTGTCTACTAGGGATGGTGATGGATTCAGCGGCTAACATTATTGTGGTTGGTCCGGTGCTGGTGGATGTGATGGTGAAAGCAGGTTATCCCGATGTACAGGCAGCACTGGTGGTTGTGGTGGGTTTTTTGATCGGTTCGGTAACGCCGCCCGTTGGTGTGGCATTTTTCACCGCAGGTGCGATTGCCAATGTCAGATTGGAGAAGGTGGCGGTAGCAATGTTGCCTTATCTTGTGGCGTTGTTTGTATTGTTATTTATCCTGATCGTCATGCCCCAGTTCACCATGTATCTTCCTGAACTTTTCGGTTTCGTAAAATCATGACCCAGAATAAGATGAGCGCAAGATCGTATCAACCACTGGTCAATAGAGTGGTTGTTCGATGATTCGATTTGTCATCTTAATTGACCGTTTGATGAAGAAAACGCTCACCGGGTTTTGTGCCGCGTTTTTACTCTTGATGGTGGTCTTTGCTGTTTACAACATTGTGATGCGATACGTGTTTGAAAATCCGCCGGTTTGGGGAGACTTGCTTACCGTGTTAAGCAATATCTGGCTGGTTTTTCTGGCCTTGGCGCTTACCGTGAGAGATAAAGATCACATCGCACTGGATCTGATTTATTCCTGGTTGCCCGTTAAAGCGGCTTTCTGTATTCACCAGTTCTGGACGCTGGTTATCTTTTGTCTTGGGATAGTGATGATCGTTTACGGTATGGAAGCGGTATCGACCATGGGCGGAAAATACTGGGAGATGTGGTACTTCGCATGGGAAAACGGGCAGTTTGTTTTTAAACCCAACTACATGCCGAAAAAATATGCCATAGCAATTGTTCCGATTTCGGGTTTTCTGGTTTGCGTAGCAGCCATTGCTTCCATTATTGACGATAGTTTTAAACTGAGAGCTGGGATTTACCGGCACGACAAAGAATTGGACAATGAGAAGGGGGCAGAGGAATAAAGCAATGTGGTTCAGATCACAATGTGAGAAAGCTTGGGCCAAGTTCTGATCATTTGATCAACTTCTTCGCCGCGAATACCAGAGCGTTAACAGCCAAAAGGGCAGAACAATCGCAACTTCTACTGTTGCAGCGATGAAGTTAGGGTAAGAAAAAATATCTGCAAATACTGAGGCATTGCCGGCACCACGGTCACCGTGTTCTATGGGATGAAATATTTGAACTGGGGACAGGTAGTACTCGCTACTTATCGGCCAGAGGAACGGTGCGCCATACGGTTCTGATCGGTCCACGCCCAAGTAATCGCCAAGTAAATGCGAGAGATATACCAGCACGGTCACCACAAAAATTCGTTTTACTGGCCATCGCAGTGCGCTGGCAATCAGTGAAACAAGACCGGCAAGGCCCATAGCAGCTCCGATCGAGTGAGAAATACCATGATGGTAGCGGTTCATGTCGCCCACTATCAATCCAGGTAGAAAGTCGAGGTCCGCTGCGTTCGCCACGAACACAACGTATCCTAACCAAAAAAAAGATTGGTAAAGTTGTTTTCGTAACGGTAGATTGGCCACCGTTAACCCCATTAAGCTATGCGCGATTGGTGAAGGCATTTTGGAAATGATGAAAACGGTGCTATGCGATTATTTTAAGGAAGGCGCATCAACAAACGAAAACAAAAGATCGTTTCAAAAATCATTGACACAACGACCATTCAGGCTCTTTGTTTAAGGCTTTCATTAAGAAGTTTGTGAGGGTGATGGATTAATCAAATCCATTTGTGCCATTGCATGTTCCGCGAAACCATGCCCTGCTTCTGCGTAGAGATTGAAGGTAACGCAACCCAATTCATTCAATTCACGCTCTTCATCAGGAAATCTTGAAACCACGGCAAAGTCACCGCGAAAGCCATTTTCTCTGGCGAGATTCACAACATATAGATTTTCGCGGTGGTTAGATAAACAGACAAATATTTTTTCACAATTATTTAATTTGGTGTGCAGCCAAAACGCCTGGTCCGTGGCATCTCCATGTACGCAATGAACGCCTGTTTCACTAATCGCTTTCGCTTTGAGATCGCTCTCCTCAACGCCTACGATTCGATCAGTGTAGAACGGGAGAAGATAGTTGTAAGCGCCCAGCCCGACTCTGCCCATTCCCATCACAGCGACTGAAATGTCACCAAGATCAGGAAAATGTTCCACTGGTAGTCGATTCTCTCTTTCGTATTTACTTGTCCACGAAAAATAACGACTGAAAATTGTGTGAATGCGGGTATTTACTGGTGTGGAAATAAAGAATGATAACGCCATGGCGAGGGCTAACGTGGTCAGCCATTCATAGGGGATGGTGCCCGCTTCGGCAGCAATCGCCGCAACGATCAGTCCAAACTCGCTGTAATTGAACAAGGAAAACCCGGAGAGAAATGCTGTTCGTGCGCGCAATCTAAATATGAGCAGCAATATAAAGTACGAAACTGGTCTAAGCAGCAACGCGATACACAGAATAATCGCCATGATCCACATATCGAAATCAGGTAATCCGTAATACCCAATAAGGAGGAAGAATCCAATCAGGAAAAGATCTTTGAGTTGAACGAGGCCTTTATAGAGTTCATTCGACTTCGCGGTGCTCCCCAATACCACCCCGCAAATGAGTGCGCCGAGCCCGCCTTTTAGCTGCAACCATTCAAACAGTTCGTGCGCACCGATGGCCATACCAATTCCGAACAACAGCAATAGCTCACCATGACCGACCCGTTTGAGCAAATTCAATAAAAGTGGGCGAAGTACTGGCAACAGAAGTAATCCAGCGGTGTAAATGCTCGGGGTTTTCCCTGACGTGGCGACCAGATAAACCACTGCGATTAAATCCTGGATCACCAATATACCGATAGCGATGGTGGCGTGGAACGAGGCGTTTTCCCCTCGAGTATCAAAAATTTTGACCGCAAATACGGTGCTAGAGAACGACAGCGCAAATGCCAACGTCCATGCCACTGACTGGTCTTCGATCGCCAACGATGGCACCCATCGCATGGCTAACAGTAAAACTGGAACCATCAGCAATACGGAAATCAGCATTTGTACTAAAGTCACGCCCCATACCTGAGGCGCCGCAAGCTTATTCAGATCCAATTTTAATCCGATCGTAAACAGCAGCAGAGTGATACCAAATTCAGCGAATGGTTCTATCGCCTCCGAACTGCCCACCCCCCAAGCCTGGGCCGCAAATCCTGTGAGCAAATAGCCGAGCAAAGGGGGGAAACCCAGGGTTCGAAAGACAAGTCCCGAAATGAGAGCGAGTATAAGAATGAGAGCGAGCACCGTTTTCCTTTCTCAGAGAGTGAGTGACCCTTTAAGTATAGGCAATATTTGTGAATGCGTGATTGATTTCGAAAAAACTCAGGTGACAGTGAAAAATTTTGTCATGATGTCCAGATTGATTTTTTCGCCATTAGGCTAATTTTCGCCCTAGCCGTTTTAAAATTAGCTCTTAAAAGCCTTTGGGAGGTAGTTTGGGAGGAGGAGCATCTTCAAAACTCAATGCTGATGCATCACTTTGAGATGGGCCACTTCCTCCGCTCTCGCGACCGCTCAGATTGCCAATCTGGCGATGACCTTGTTGTAAGCGGTCCAGCGATCGCTGCAATCGTTCATGTAGAGCTCTGCTGTATGGTAAGTGGTGATTGCGTGGCGGGTCTGCGGGAGTCTGACGCAACCAAAGGTAAATCGCGCCGGGATGATCAATTTGCTTATTGGGTTCGATCACGGATGCGCTGATTAATTGAAAACTTTCCGGAATCTCTGATTGGGTGGGCCACCCTTCATTCAGCTCAAGAGAAAACCAGTGCGCCACATAAATAATTGGCAGGAATCCCAACAACGCGTATATCCACACGCTGCTAATTTTGTTTCGAGCGAATAAAAACCCGACCACAAGTAGTGGAAAGACATAGGTTAAAGAGAGCGCTACTTTGCCCATGATGGCGTATGGTCCAGCGCATAAGGGGTCAGCACGATAGGCAGGTTATTGAAACCCTCTGTGTCACCAGTTTCATTCACCGTGAATCGCACCGCTGTTTGTTCGTCATCCATTCCGTTCAACATGAGCTGGGTACGATAAACTGTCTTAAACACCGGGTTGACCTGATCAACTCTGATGTCAACCGGGATAGGTGTTGTTGAAAACGCATCATAGTAGAAAATATTGGCGATATATTCTCCCGGGTGTTTTTTACGTATCGTCACAATTTCCTGGTTTACGGGATGCACTTTTTCCACCCCGTCGACAATAATAATGTCGTTAACTTCACCGCGGTCATCGCGATCCAAATGCAGCCATCCTGCTTCCCTTTTGAGATACGAGACAGTTTGATCATCTGGCCCGCGTACCCACAGATCAATATCATCCTTTAAATTCTCTGGCCAGCTGGCCGAAATCACAAACTCGGCTTGCTTTTCTACATTAGCTTCGCTTTGCTTGGGATTGATATAGAGCAACGCTGTGAGAAAGAGAAAAACAAAACCGAGAAGAGCGTTGAATAGCAGGTCAATAAACGGGTCAACCACCGTACCGGATTGGGTGCCAGCTTGATAAAAGCTTCGACTCACTGAGAGCCCTCGGTGTTTTGGTTTTGTTGATCAGCAGCGAGATAGAACACAACGTGACTAATTAGATTGTCGGCATATCGATCGAGACATTTGCAGTAGATAGCGATTGCAAGAGAGCAGGAAATACCCGTTAGGGTGGTATACAACGCAACCTGCATACCTTCCCCCATACTACCTAGCAAATCCTGTAGCACAGATACGTCTTCATCTTTGAGCTGATAAACAGCGCCCAGCATTAGAATAAATCCAATGACTGTGCCAATCAGACCGAGTCGAATGAGCGCGTCTGACGTGAACCATCCAATTGCATGACCACGGTGAATCCGTTCCACCAATCGATCGTGCATCGCTTCCTGATTATTGCCAGACAGATTGCTTTGAGTGGTCAGTATTTTCAGATGCTCAGAGAGCCAGCTGGTGGTTGTGTTCGCTTCAGATTGATCCTGAGTCACTGCTAAGTCGCGAATGGTTGCATTGAACTCTCGCCCCAGTACGCTCAATCGGCGCGCGGCGATTCCTAAATAAACGCTGATGGCAAAAAATAGCACAACAATAATCGATGATAGAAAAGTTCGATCATTGTCGATCATGATTTGTAGGTATCCGAACCGCCATAACAAGAAGGTCCCGAACAAGTAGAAGCCGGTCAAAGCTAACCAGCAGTATATCGGCGCTTCTGGGTTTTGGATCTCGGTCTGTCGACTTATCATTTTTTATTGTTCGGCCGATGTGGATGCAAAGTTATTCGGAACCAAAGCGCGGACCACTTTAGCAGCGATAGTGGTTGCATGGAAAAATGCTTCTTCTACCTCTACTACAGAACTGGGGGAAGTCGCTACCTTTTCCGCCATTTTCTGCAGTTCCGCAGAATTCGTACTGTTCGAATAAGCAGCCACTTGCGCTAATCGCAACCACTCCCCACTCGGGGAAGGCAGCTGTGAATCCGGTATGCTGATACGACCGGTCGACATACCGATCAGCGGTTGCGCCGCAGTTTCCCACATACCGTTATGATAGAAAAGCGAGTGCGCACGCGTTAATAGCGTAGTGCCTATCTCTGCGTATCGACGGTCATTGGTTAACTGCCACCAGTCCAGCAAACCTCCAGCAACGTAAACCAGGGTTTCAAGATTGCTAACCCCCGAGTTTTCGCCTGAGGAAATCAGCGAACCCACCTGTGGTTTTGATCCGGCCGCTAATAAATTTTCAGCCAGTGCGTTAGCATTGGCATAAAGTTTTTTGTCTAAAGCGGCGATGCCTGCAAAGCCGGAGAGAACCAAACCATTCCAGGCAAGCAGTACCTTGTCATCGGTAACTTGTTCGCGGCGAGATCGAAGGTTGCGCAACACCTGAACGGTATTCGCAGAACTGGGTCCTATAAAGTCTGGCAGTATCAGGCTGGTACCACTGCCCAAATCAGTCACCATGGTTTTCCAGTTTTCTCCCAGAGCGTCGCGTAACTCATTCTGACGCCATAGATAATAGCCACCGTCGACACCTTCAGCAGAGACGGCGGATCTCGCCGAACGATACCAGTTGTTCTCCAGTTTGAAACTGTCTGTAGTGGCCAACGCGGCGCGCAAGGCGGCGAGGCTAAGTGTTTGATCACCCGTTAACCGTGCGGTGCGGGCGAAAAGCTTTGTGACCAGTGCCTGGGTGTAAAGCATTTGCTCGTAATGTGGTGTTGCCCAGTCACGCGAGGTTGCATAGCGAAAAATACCGCCATTCAATTGATCGGTAATGGCCCCTTTTCTGATCGCGTGTACGGTTCTTGATATGAACTCGATCACTGCCGGTTGCGGATTAATTTCCATCAAGTCGACCAGCGCCAGCATTTGTGGCACCCAGGGGTATTTTTCATCGAGGCCAAATCCGCCATACTCTTGGTCTGCCGCCGTATTGGCCTGGCTTAAGAACGCATTTAATAGCTGAGCGGTAGTTCGATCTCCGGTTCGATTGCTACTCGCAACCCGTTCTTTCATTTCATCCAGTTGCCGCTGAGCGTCGATGGTGATTGTGTCGGTTGCGGAATCCCAACTACTAAGGAAAGTTTTCAGGGAATCCATCAATGGCTCGGGTTTGGAATAGGTGTAACCATAGACGGGCGCACCGCGCGGCGTGAGGATGACCATCAATGGCCATCCGGATATCCCTAGCGTCTCGCGCATAAAGTCCTGAAGGAATGTGTCTTCGCTGGTATGTACTTCACGATCAATAATAATCGGTGTAAATCGGCTATTGATCAAGTCCGCCAATTTCTGATTGGAAAACGTGTCTTTCTTCAGTCGATAACACCAGTAACAGGCATGATATCCGCTTGTGAGGAATATTGGCCGTGAGGTGGAACGAGCAGTCTCTAGTGTGTGAAGAGACAGAGGTTTCCATTGAATTGCATCGGTTGCATGGCTCTTGAGGTAGGGAGATGTACTTGCTTCAAGGTGTTTATGATGGTTGGTGCCAAACACTGGGTAGCAAAAAGCGAACACTACTGCAATCACTACTAAAACAAGTAGGTGCCGCTGACATTGTTGATGCCTAAGACTGGATGACAAGGGTTGACTCAACTTCAGGTTACTTTGCTGTTTTTTGTGTCATCGTTTGTTTAGATGGTTTAATCATGTATCAGCGGGAAAATAATCAAAATTACTTGGTAAAAATGAGCGCTTGCGACAGGATTGTGAACACGACACGATGATAAAAAGACTCTGGAGACTGCGTTTTTTGATACTACACGTTCTCATACCACGGCGCGAATCAACGCATTTTACGTTCGTAGGAACTAGAGTCGAATATTGAATTCAAACAGCCGCGTCAGGTAACTATCCAGAGGTGATAGATAGAAAGGATTTTTGGGTTGGGTACGTTGCGCTTACAGCAGGCCGGCAATAGGGAGGGGAAATATTCCCTATGATTTTTTTACGCTCAAGCTGTTCCTTCGCGACTGTTGCAGCGGTTCCTTGGCTAATTGCAGCTGTGTTGCAAGAACTGAAATCAAAATAATAGCGCCACCAATTAACGTCGTATTCGCGGGAATCTCTGAAAAGAACCACCAGCCGAATGCAGGTGCTAATGGTGTTTCCAAGGCGCTGAGCAGCGCGGTCTCTCCCGCTGGGACACGTTTCATTCCTTCTGCAAGAGAGACCGACGCAATGGCGAAACTCAAGCCAAAAGCAGCCATCACCGAGAAGTCATACAAAGAGACGCTAAATGGGCTTCCGAGAACAAGAGCTAGGGGTAATAAAACCATTGACGATAATGCGGCTGGCCCAGCTGCAGGTGTGGCAGGGTAGCGACGGTATATCACCATCAAACTTGCCATGACGATGGTCATCCACAAAGCTAATAAATCACCCCGCAGATTAATGATGTTGAACGAACCCTGCACAATAATTACCACGCCTAGAATTGCCCCAAAACATCCAAGTCCTACCTGCAACGTGATGCGTTCACGTATCCAGACCCAAGCAAGAAGGGCGGCGATAAGGGGAGCGGCTGCGTAAATCAACATCACATTTGCCATGGTGGTCATTTTGAAAGCTGGGATAAATGCCGCTGTGCCGGAGGCGCCAATAAGGGCAACAGCCCACCCGGCTTTTCCCATTTCGAAAAACTCTTTACGAAAGTGATCCCTGCTAACGACATAGGTGATGGTAAAACTTGCAGCAAACACCCCCCGCCAAAAAATAATTTCCCAGGCGCTTGCATCCACCGCCTTCGTAAAAACACCGGCGCTGCTGAAAATGATCGCTGAAAGCAGAATCATCACTATGCCCTGACGATAGGCATACGAGCGTTGATTTTGAATCATGGTCGGTTTTCTCTGATTCGAAATCGCGGCTCATTGCGCAATATCATTTCGTTAGTGCAACAGGGGGTGTTTGATCTTATCTTTTCTTTATTCAATTGAGTAAAATTCATATATAAACCTTTTTGGGTAGTTGTGCTAATTGATTTGAGCTAGTTTTATTCAATGCTAAGCGGGACTCCGTTTGTGGACAAAGGATATTTATTCAATATATAGATGAGAAATATTAAGGTATAAATGAACAATCGATCGCTTCCGCCTCTCAACGCGCTCAAAGCGTTTGAAGCCGCTGGACGACACTTGAGTTTTAGTAAGGCGGCGGAAGAGTTGAGTGTGACTCCCGGCGCCATCAGTCATCAGATCAAACTACTGGAGGAACAGTTGGGGGTATCGCTATTTCGTCGTTTGACTCGATCGCTCCGTCTGACCGAAGCGGGACAAGCAGCACTGCCAGTATTGGGCCAGGGTTTTGACAAGTTATTTTTAGGTGTTGAGCAGATACGTGCCCATAGCGAACGTGGATTGCTGACTATCAGCATCAGCCCCTCGTTCGGGTCGATGTGGCTGGTTCCCAGGTTAGAAAGTTTTCGACGATCGCATCCCGATATCGAAATCCGCTTAGATGGAACCGACAGGCAGGTTGATCTCGCACGAGATGGGATCGACGTCGCGATACGATATGGTCCGGGTGGTTATGAAGGAGTGCGAGTTGACTTATTGTTTAGTCAGACGAACATGCCGGTTTGCAGCCCCAAGCTGTTAAGCGGCAAATATCCCTTAAGGCAACCCGATGATCTGCGCCATCATACTCTGCTGCATATAGACTGGAAGGATGCCGAGCCGAGTTGGCGTATGTGGTTGCTGGCAGCAGGATTGAAGCAGATCGATTCTACTCGCGGGCCCCATTTTTCGATGGAGAGTATGGCGGTGCAGTCAGCGATCGACGGCCATGGAGTCGCGCTGGTTGGCAATGTTCTTGTGGCAGATGACATTGCGAGCGGAAGGTTAGTGCAACCCTTTGATTCCAGTCTCAACAAGCCGCTTTCTTTTTCTTTTTATCTTCTGAGCGTCGGCGGCGAGAGAGAACTCAGTAAGGTGGCGCTGTTTAGAGAATGGCTGCTTGAAGAAGCGCGTGAGACACGATCTTTACTCGAGGCCAATACTACAGACTAGTCAACCGCTTGGCGCCGGTGAGCGGACAGCATATTCAAGTTAAATAAACGTGGAATTCAATATGTGATATGGAATGCCAGATCAGGACACCGCCACGAAAACTTCCGTCAGTTAGTCTATCGGAAAGTTCATCCAGCCAGTCACAATATATTTCTTTCCTCCTTTGAGCACCGAGCCGGTGTGGGCATGGGTCCATTCTGCGGGCCATATGAGAGTTTTTCCCTTCTCGGGTTTGATTTTCAAACCGTAATGGTGGAAATCGGTGGTACCACCTTCCTCGACATCATTGAGATAGGTCATAAAAGCGAAGATACGATGTAGTTTTGAGAGATGTGTTCTTTCTGAATGAAGGTTGGCGAAATGATCCCCTGGCAGATAGCGCTGAACATTAAACGAGCCGATCTGGATTTTTTCCAAAAACGTTTGGAGAAAAGGCCATTGTTCCTTGTAATCGAGGAATAATGCCTGGAGTTGGTGAAAGTAATCTTGGAAAACTTCGTATTCCGGGTTGGCAATCTCGTTGGGATTGATCGCAATATCGGTAGACTTCTTGTGCTCCAGCTTTACTCCGCTGGACGTTGCACCAGGAGCCTGTAATTTTTGATGGTCTTCGAAAAACGCGATCATGTTATCGCAAATGCTGACATCTGCGAGTTTCCAACAACCGATAAAGTTGGGCGATTCACCAGCGGTGATTTCTATTCTGTTCAATTGAGGTACTCTACTCCATTGGCGGTGAATTCAATCAATCCCGCACCGCGTTGCAAATATTTTAGGCCGTCTTGATGGGAGTTTAAATGCAACAATGTTTTACCCAGCACACGATTCAGTAGCTTGTTCTTGGGATATTTACGAATAGCAGATGCAACAAATTCCCTGGTCTCTTCTTTGGACTTCAAATTCAACAAACACAGCGCATATTTTTCAGAATTCTTTTCATTGTCGAAATCGACATTGATAATTTTTTGCAGAAGTGGCAATGCCTCAGACCATCGATCCAATCGGGTATAAGCATTTGCTAGGTTGTTTACGAGCACTGGCTGATTGGGCATCAGCGCATTGCAGCGTCGGTAGAAGTCTATGGCCTCTTCGAACTTGAGTCGCTTTTCGTTCACCAGCCCCATATTGTTGAGCACGGAGACATGATCAGGTTGTTCGCTCAACAGGGTCTGGTAGATTTCGAGCGATTCAGACAATTTGCCGGCATTGCATAGCTTCTCAGCCTGCGAAAAACGTTCGATAAATTTTTGATCTGGGTTCATAGGTGTCTTGCTGAACGCGGTAGTGAATGATTCAGAAATTCCAGAATTGGTGTTTCTTGTTGAACTAGGGGAAACTTAGTGGTGAGTAGACGATGGGTAAACAGTGATCGAGACGAATGAAGCGACAATAAGACTTGGATTCTTCTTCGGAACGTTCGTAATTATAGCGCTCTGGGAGCGTTGTATGTCCAGGCGTCCGACTACCAATCTGACGATCTTCAGGTGGCTGAATAATCTAGGAATCCTTGCGCTGGATGTTCTGTTGCTCAGACTGGTTTTTCCCTTACTCGCTGTCGGTTTTGCTGGATTCCTGTCATCGAAAGGGTTTGGATTGTTCAATCTTATTGAACTCTCTGGCTGGCTTGCTTTTGTGGCGACGTTGTTGCTGCTTGATTTGGCGATCTATTTGCAACATATATGTTTTCACAAGTTCCCTACACTATGGCGATTGCACAGGGTGCATCACACCGATATTGAATTTGATGTCAGTACAGGAATCCGCTTTCACCCATTTGAAATGCTTCTGTCCATGCTCATTAAACTTACGGTGATTGCCTTATTGGGTCCGCCGGTACTGGCAGTGCTGGTATTTGAAGTAATGCTGAATGCGACATCGTTGTTTAATCACGGAAATATTCGCATTCCCAAAGCGATAGATCGATGGCTGCGCTATGTACTGGTAACTCCAGACATGCACCGTGTCCATCATTCCATTCTTCAAAGAGAAACAAACAGTAACTTCGGATTTAATCTGCCGGTATGGGATCGGCTTTTTGGAACCTACGTCGCCCAACCCGAAAGTGGTCATGAGAATATGACAATCGGTCTTGAAGAGCATCGATCCAAAGGGGCCGGTCGACTGGACAAAATGCTGATTCAGCCATTCAAGTCTTAGAAGTTTGTTTTCGGGTTTTCATTTCTGGCTGGTTGTGGATGGAAATTTAAACTCAGGTTGCGTATCGTAACGGCATCATTTGAACGATTGCTCCCGACGATAAAAGAACAAACGTGATCTATCAGTTTTCCAATTGCGTGCTCAATACTGATCGTGTTCTGCTTTCTCGTGATGGAGTGCCGCAACGAATTGAGCCCCAGGTCTACAATGCGCTTGTTTTTCTGATCGAAAACCAAAAACAAGTGGTGTCACGCGAACAACTCCTGGAAAAGGTCTGGGGGCATGAACATGTGAGTGAATCTACGCTGTCGTCCTGTATCAAGATGGTACGGCGGTCGGTCGGAGATAGCGGCAGTCGGCAGGCGGTTATTCGCACCGTACATGGGAAAGGGTATGAGTTTATTGCGGATCTCCAAACCGATAAATCCGAGGAGGAAGCCCCGCAAGTAAAATCAACCCGGAAAGAAAGCTCGGCGCCATTGAGTCGGTTGCCCATACCTCTCGAGCCTCTTATCGGTCGTGATCAAACCCTCCGAGAGATCCAGGTTGAAATGCATACCAGCAGATTAATTACCCTGGTAGGTCCCGGCGGGGTGGGTAAAACTTCCCTCGCTTACGAACTGGCACGGTCGGTAGAACACCGGTATACCGACGGGGTGGCGACCCTGGAGCTGTTGCGTGTGAAAGATGCCGACTCCACTGTTGAAGCACTGGCGACAGCCCTGGGAGTGCACAATCACGCTGATAAATCACTGTTCACCGCGATCCTGGAATCTTTGAGAGATCGTTCACTGTTGTTGTTGATCGACAATTGCGAGCACTTGATAGATTCGGTAGTTGAGATAGTCGAACCCATCATTGCCTCATCTCCCAAGGTATTGATTCTGACTACAAGTAGAGAGGCGCTGGCGATTGAAGGAGAGAAAGTCTGGCCAATTGAACCGCTAAACTATGAACTGCGCGGGTTAGATCCCACTGAATTTGATAAAAAGTATCAACTTTCACAAGCTCCCGCCGTAGCGTTGTTTGTTTTGCGGGCCAAATCAGCCGACCCACGATTTGAACTCAATGCGAAGACGCTAGCCATTGTGACCGAGATTTGCCGGCGTCTGGATGGAATGCCCCTCGCCATTGAGCTGGCCGCTTCAAGGGTTCGGGCGATCGGAGTCGCTGAACTTTCCAAACGCCTTGATCAACGGTTTCGTTTGTTGAAAGCAAACAAGCGGGGCACCGACCCTCGCCATCAGACACTTAGAGAGACTGTCCGCTGGTCATATGAATTACTCACAACAGAAGAGCAAGAACTCTTTGTTGAGCTCGCGGTTTTTGCGGGAGGGTTCGACCTGCAGGCGATGGAAGAAATCTGTGGAGATGATGATCCGGACTTAGATTTTATTGAATTGATCAGCAGGTTGGTTGATCGTTCAATGGTCACTGTTTCGCAATCTGAAGACGGCCTGTTGCACTATGAACTCCTCGATACACTGCGAGTATTTGGAAGAGACAATCTCTCGCCTGAAAAGTCCCTCGCACTTTCGCAAAAGCATGCGCTGTACTATTCGTCGCTTGCCGATTCCATCGAATCACAATTGCAAGGGCCTGAAGAACAACACATCGTCTCACTGGTAAAACCAAGCTTCGCGGACATGCGGGCAGCGCATCAAAATAACCTGTCTGAGAATCGCCTGGACCAGGGCATCCGCTATGTGTGTGCGTTGCGGGAATATGCGATGCGAACCATGCGCTATGAGATGTTGGCCTGGACGGGCAACGTTTTAGAGTTAGATGGTGCGAAGGAGCATGCGCTTTATCCTACCGCGCGATCGATACAGGCCTATCTAGCATGGGTGAGAGGGGACTTCGAATTTGCGATGTCGGTGGCCTACGATGTTGTCGAGCACGAAGCGTCGAGAGAGCTGACCCCCAGTGGACTGGCTGAGCGTGTGCTTGCCAATGTGCTCTACATCAAGGGAGAAACTGAAACGGGTTTTGAAACTACCGGTCGTCAAGTCAAACTGGCCGAGGAGTCGGGGAACCTGTTCAGATTAACCCATGCCTGTTATATGCATTCCGTTGCAGCGAGCTCCATGGGAGATTTTGAGTTAGCGGAAATCCTGGCGAATCGTGCCGCCGGCTATGCCGAGCGCTCCGGTAGCCCTACAGATTTGTCATCCAGTCTGGCAGCGAAAGGCTTTGTTTGCCATCACAATCCGCAAGCTGCGATCGATGCATTTTCGCGTGCCTCTGCAATCGCTGAGTCGGCGGGCAACCGCTGGATGAGTACTTTTTGCCAAACCGAAGTCTGCCGCTTGCTACTTGAAACTGATGAGCTTCAGGCGGCGAGGATCAAGCTGGCAGAGGTCGTTGATATCTGGTTTCGGGCTGGAGAATGGGGGCAACAATGGCTGACATTAACCGGATGTGTGGTTGCTTTGGTAAAGCTTGGAAACACCGAGCTAGCCGCGCAAGCCATTGGGGCAATTGAAGAACGGGCGGTGCTGGGTGCCTTGCCAGTTACCGAAAGCTTGAGAGTTCAGGCATTTGAAACCAGCGATTTTCTCAAGAAGCACTTTGGCGACGAACAATATCAATTGCTGGTTGATCAAGGAGCACAATTCCCCGTCACAGAGATTGTGCAAAGAACGAGAACAGCGTTACTCCCCAATTCGGTATCACCCTGAAGGAAAACCAAACCCCGCTAACAAATGTGGGGATTATGTGGAGGTATCTCCACAAAATTCTTCAAATTTTGGCAATCACAGGATAGAGGGCGAACTCAGGCCTATTACCTCGGAAGGCGTTGCGCACTAAAACCTCGTAAATACCCCAAAAACCTTGGACTCCGCCAGCACTTTTCTGATTATTACGTTTTACAGCGTTCCCGCATTTCTCCTCTTTCTCTTCAGAATTCGAAAGAATCCGGCGGAAAATGGATGTCACAGATAATCCCCACGAGTTCCACGCGCTATCTTCAAGTTTCGATCCGTGCTGATGCCTACCATATGCGTCAGGTTGGTACTGCGTTTTCGTTTAGGCGCAAAATCAATTTTCATTAACCGGACGGCGTAGCAAACCTAACTTGAGCACTCTGTCCACTAAATTTAAGGAGAAAACAATGAACACAGTCGTTACCACTAGGAATGATCAGCCAAATTTCACCGCAATTAAGCAAAAGCAGCAGGCCGCATGGGGTTCGGGAGACTATGGCAAGGTAGGAGTCACTTTACAGATTACCGGTGAGCAGCTCTGTGAATCAATGGATTTACGAGCAGGTATGAGCGTTCTGGATGTTGCTGCCGGAAATGGCAATGTGACGCTTGCCGCGGCTCGACGTTTTTGCGACGTTCTGTCTACGGACTACGTTCAGTCATTACTTGAGCAAGGACGCGTGCGTGCGGATGCAGAAGGTTTGGATGTTCGATTCGAAGCCGCAGATGCCGAGAATCTGCCATATGAGGACAATCGTTTTGATAATGTTGTGTCTACATTTGGCGTGATGTTTGCCCCTGACCAGATCACCTGTGCACGTGAACTTATGCGAGTCTGCAAACCAGGGGGCAAAATTGGAATGGCAAACTGGACGCCGGCTGGATTTATTGGGCAGCTTTTTAAGATTATCGGCCAATATGTTCCTCCACCTGCTGGAGTGAGTTCTCCTGCTCTTTGGGGAACAGAAGAGTTTTTGCATAACAACTTTGGTCAACATGCTGAAAATATCGAAATTCGCTCAAAGATGTTTAATTTCCGCTATGCGTCTCCGCAACACTGGGTAGATGTTTTTCGTACCTATTACGGCCCTTTTCATAAGGCAATACTGGCGTTGGACGAAGAACAGGGAAATCAACTGCAACAGGATGCAATCAACCTGATCGGGAAACTGAATGTAGCGAAAGATGGAACCATGGTGTTGCCATCAGAATATCTCGAAATTGTCATTACCAAATAGGCTCCGCCGTTACCGATGTGCCTGTTGAAAATGGCACATCGGTATCCTCTCAATAAATAGCATTGAACTGCAGCAAACCACTTGCCCAATGAATACCCTAACCAATCAACTGCCCACCTCTTTTAGTATGAAGAGCGACCAGCTTTTTCTCTGGTTAAAAAAGACGCCTTTACCAGGCAGTCTAGAGTTTAGATTGCAGAAAACAGTTTTTGATGGCC
>JAHQWE010000048.1 GCA_019633985.1 Acidiferrobacterales bacterium
CTCTATTAGTGGCGCCTCTGGAAAATCGCCGTCGTCAAAACATTCGTCAACCTATCCCTTTGGACGCCTGACTCTCCTTGCGAAATCACTATAAATTTGGGCTGTCGCTGATATTACTTGGCGGCACCTTCCTCAGCTTGTCTGGCATCTTATTGCGTCATATCGAAAGCGCGAGCGGCTGGCAAATTCTGTTTTATCGATCCCTCACCTGTTTTATTTTTATTGCTACGGTTCTCGCCTTTCAGTACCGCAAGACGACAGTGGCAAAATTCAAGGCAATCGGACTTCCTGGACTTGGCGCTTCTTTAACCCTGTCTATCGGCTCAATTTTTTATATCATGGCAATGCTAAATACGACGGTTGCCAATGTTGTATTTATTATCGGTGCATCGCCCTTGGTAGCAGCACTCGCGGGCTGGCTGTTTCTCAAGGAGAAGGTTTCGTTGATGCAACTATTGACGATGTTGCTCGCGGTGCTTGGCATCGGTCTAATGTTTGCGGATGGTTTTGTATCCGGCGGCATGCTGGGAAATGTGTTGGCGTTAATGATGGTGTTCATGTACGTCATCTATTTGCTAATACTGCGTAAGAACCGCCACATCGATATGTTGCCGGCAACCTGTCTGTCTGGGTTGGTTACTGCGATGATTGTTTTGCCTTTTGTAGGTACATTGGCGATTTCCAACCAGGATCTGCTAATTTCACTGCTCTTGGGTAGTGTGCAATTTGGTATGGGATTTATGCTTTTAACCTGGAGCACTCGTTATTTGCTAGCGGCTGAAGTCGCTTTGTTTTCTCTGAGTGAATCAATCCTGAACCCGATTTGGGTCTGGATTGGTGTGAACGAAGTGCCAAGTAATCTGACATTAGCGGGCAGCGCTGTCGTACTTTTTTCTGTCATCGTCTATAGTGTCATGGCTCTCAAAAAAGAGCGATCCCAAAAGCTTTAATTACATTGACAAGAGATAAAAATGGCCCCGTTTGACTACCAGTTCCCGTACCGCTCTCAGAGAATGCCTGTCATGGCGCGCAACATGGTGGCATCCTCCCAGCCTCTCGCTGTACAGGCGGGGGTGCGGATACTGCAAGAAGGGGGGAATGCTGTCGACGCGGCGTTAGCGACTGCAATCACCTTGAGCATTGTTGAACCCACAAGTAACGGTATTGGCAGCGATGCGTTTGCACTCATCTGGGATGGTGATGGGGTTCGCGGATTGAATGCTTCTGGCCGATTACCATCCGCAGTAAACCGCAGCGATTATCCAGGGGATGAGATGCCCATGTTTGGCTGGCCATCGGTGACCGTTCCGGGTGCAGTGAGTGCCTGGGTAGCAATGTCGGATCGCTATGGAAGGATGCCATTCGAAAAATTATTCGAGGCCGGAATTGAATACGCCAGAAATGGTTATGCCGTTTCTCCTATCACCGCACGGGCATGGGCGGCAGCGCCGCCAGAGTTTCGCAATGAGGAAGGTTTTCACCATTTCTTACCAAACGGAGAACCGCCGAAGCCGGGACAGTGGTTTCAGTTTCCTGATCAGGCGAATACCCTGGAAGCCATCGCCAAAACCAGTGGCGACGCGATGTATCGCGGTGAGTTGGCTGACCAAATGGTGGCGTCTTCAGCCAGGAATCATTGGAAACTGCAACGCAGCGATTTGGAACAGCATCAGGCTGATTGGGTGCAACCCATTCATCAACAGTATGGAGATATTGTTTTGCATGAAATTCCACCCAATGGACAAGGGTTGGCAGCATTAATTATGTTAGGCATTCTTGGCCATCGAAATATCCAGCAATATGCGCTGGATTCAGTAGACAGCGTGCATTTGCAGGTTGAAGCAATGAAACTCGCGTTTGCGGATGCATATCAGTACATCGCCGACCCGGACGCGGTGACCATCGATTTGGATGATATTCTCTCCGACGATTATCTTGCCGACCGTGCCTCTCTGATCGATATGCATGCCGCCGGCAACCCCTCTCATGGATTTCCAAACCGAGGCGGTACCGTGTATCTCACCACCGCTGATCAGGCGGGCATGATGGTTTCGATGATCCAGAGTAACTACTGTGGTTTCGGCTCTGGAGTCGTGGTTGAAGGTACGGGTATTAGTTTGCAAAACAGAGGAGCAGGTTTTAACCTGATCCCAGGTCACGCCAATGAGGCCGCGGGAGGGAAACGCCCTTTTCACACCATTATTCCCGGCTTTGTCACCCGAAACGGCCGACCAGAAATGAGTTTTGGTGTGATGGGGGGCTCGATGCAACCTCAAGGTCACGCGCAGATGATTATTCGAATCTATGACTATGGACAAAATCCGCAAACCGCCAGTGATGCCGCTAGATGGCGGGTTTTAGAGGACAACCAGCTGCATCTTGAAGATGGCTTCGATCAACATGTAGCCAAAGAGCTCGAAAAACGCGGGCATGTCCTTGCGACCAACACACCCGATGAAGCTTTTGGTTTTGGCGGAGCACAGTTGATTTACCGCCCCGACGATCAGCTCTATATCGCCGCATCCGATCATCGCAAAGACGGAATGGCAGCGGGATATTAATCGACAATGATAGAGAAAAAGAGTTGGGGTGGCTAAAAAGAAACATACTTCGTTAGGGAAAACACTTTGGCGTAAGCTGCTCTTCTACTTCGTCTCCCTCTTCGTCTTCATTGTATGCGCCATTACTTCACTGAGATGGATAGATCCGCTTACCTCTTCGGTCATGTTGCAACAAAACATCAAAGCTCGATTCCATAACAAGAGTATCGTCGATTACCAGTGGGTTCCATGGGAAGAGCTTTCACCGCAACTCGCTCTTGCAGTGGTGGCATCCGAAGACCAAAGGTTTCCAAAGCACCACGGCATCGACTTTACAGAATTACGCAAGGTCATTCGCAGCGGCGACAAACGCGGCGCCAGTACTATTACCCAGCAAGTTGCCAAGAACATGTTCCTTTGGCAAGGCAGGAGCTATGTTCGCAAGGGGCTAGAAGCAATCATCGCACCTTACATAGATTTGGTTTGGGGAAAGCAACGCGTGCTGGAGGTCTATCTGAACATTGTTTACTTCGGCAGCAATACTTATGGCGCAGAAGCCGCGAGCAAGCGCTTTTTCAATAAACCAGCAGCGCAGGTCAATCGATATGAAGCCGCACGAATGGCTGCTGTCCTTCCAAGCCCCAGAAGATACTCCGTTAACAATGCCAGCAGTTATATTCTTGATCGACAGAACTGGATACTTCGCCAAATGAAAAGACTGGGCGGGACCGGCTACGTACAGAACCTGTAATGAAGTATTGCGCCATCCGCACAAAATATCACCGGCAGGTTGTTCAAAAGCGTTGTAAAACCATAGTGTCTGTTTTTCGGCTTGATTCCAATCCTACCAGGAGCAAAGCTTATACCGCCTCGGGCGCGTCTTACTGTGTTCACTTAGGTATTCGCAGAGTCACAGGTAGTTTATAAAATAGTATTCAGTATGAATCGAAATCACCTCACATTCTCTCTTCAATTTTCGGTACTGCCGATACTCCTTTGCCTGTTTGTGACTGTGCAAGCCCATGCGGACCCTTATCAAGACTGCATTTTAGAAGCAATCGAGCAGCTTTCCGATGAAAGAACAGTCGGTGAAATTCGCGCATTGTGTGAGCCTAAGATTCCAACTCCCATTCGATCCGAGCCGATCGGCCTGATCGAAAAACGATTAAAGTTAGAGCGAGAAGCGTCGAGCAACCGCTTTGCTATGACCCAGCATAAAAGCAGCTATATGCTTCCCTTAAGTTACAACAGTAGAGTCAACAATACGCCGTTTACCGATGCTGGTCAGGAATCGGACCTGAGTGACTATGAGGTAAAGTTTCAGCTAAGTGTAAAAGCCCAGGTATTTGATTCGATCATGCGCCAACGAGGACGAATTTTTGTTGCCTATACCAATCAGTCTTATTGGCAACTTTACGACCAGGAAAACTCCGCGCCATTTCGCGAAACTAATCACGAGCCTGAAATTTTTGCCGATTTTGACTACGACAAAAACTTAGGGGGGTGGCATATTCCGCTAGTCAGGGGAGGTTGGGTGCATCAATCAAACGGTCGAAGCGATCCGTTGTCACGCAGCTGGAACCGAATATACGCACAGATTTTTTTAGAGAAGGAAAAATGGGCGTTGAGTTTTAAACCCTGGATTCGTGTAAATGGAGACAGCGCCGATGTCGACAATCCGGACATAGATGAATTTATGGGAAACTTCGAACTTGGCATTTTTCGACAGGGTAATTCTTCGTCCGCATCGCTGCTACTGAGAAATAATTTACGATCTGAAAATCGTGGCGCCCTGGAGCTGAACTGGTCGAAAGAACTTCCCTACAGCAGCAAAGTACGATTTCTGTTCCAATATTTTTATGGCTACGGAGAGAGTCTGATTGACTATAACGTTCTGACCAATCGCGTTAGTGTCGGGCTACAGCTTTCAGATTTTCTCTAGCGCTCGCTGCAACAGTACAATATCGAAGATGATAATATCTGGATCGTATCAAGTAGAATTACTACGACAAGTTATTTCTCGCTATAGCGAATCGCGTTAATAAAATAGGTCGTTGTCTGGTCACCAATTTTCACCACTACTTCATCATCCACTTCTCTTTTCAACAATGCTCGTGCCATTGGAGAGTCAACGCTAATATACCCCTTTGAGGTATCCGCATCGATTTCATCACCGCCAACTATCCGATACTCTACGATCTCACCAGTTTCCGCTTCCAACTCCACCCAAGCACTAAAGAACACCTGATTTTCATTCCCAACTTTGTCCACTACTGTTAGATCTGGCAGTCTTTTTTGCAGATAACGAATACGCCGATCCATTTCTCTCAACTGCTTTTTTCGATAGATATACTCGGCATTTTCCGATCGGTCGCCTTCTGCCGCTGCGGCCGACAATGCCTGAGTTACTTCCGCTCGCCGCTTCCACAAAGTTAACTCTTCTTGCTGCAGGCTTTTGAAACCTTCGGGAGTGATGTAGGGAGAGGACTTAGGTTGAGGAGGTCGATAGCGGCTCATTGCATTTCACAAGCTATTTCAAAAGCTACGGTATTCTAATTGGAAAGATGCACTGAAGGAGTGGAATTGTCTTCCCTCTGAAGTTCCCACATCTGATGATAGAGACCTCCCTTTTGTATGAGCTCCTGATGGGTGCCTTGTTCAGCAATTCCTCCTTGATCCAATACGATAATTTGATCTGCATTGACCACTGTTGACAATCTGTGGGCGATTACCAGTGTGGTACAACCCTTGGAGACTCTATCCAGCGCCTCTTGAATTGCTTTTTCTGAACGACTGTCCAATGAGGAAGTTGCTTCATCAAAAATTAATATTCTTGCTTGCTTCAGTGCGGTTCTCGCTATCGCTACGCGTTGTTTTTCACCACCCGAGAGCTTTAAGCCCCGTTCACCGACCAAAATATCATAGCCTTGGGGATGTTGAGTGATGAAATCATCAATCTGTGCCAACTTCGCTGCACTTTCTATTTGCTCTTGACTCGCTTCAGTATTCCCATAGCCGATGTTGTAACCAATGGTATCGTTGAACAACACGGTGTCCTGCGGCACGACACCCATCACCTTTCTCAAACTCGATAGCGTGACCGAACGAATGTCCTGACCATCTATTTTAACTGTACCACTATGAGGGTCATAGAATCGAAGCAACAGGCGGGATAAGGTGGATTTACCTGCGCCCGATGGTCCCACCACAGCGACCATCTGACCACCTGGTATCGCGAAACTGATGTCTTGTAGAATCGGTTGATCGTCAAGATACTGAAAACTTACGTTACTGAATTCCACCTTCCCTTCGTCCAGCATTAGTGGCGTTGCGTTCCCAGATTCGGTCACATCCGGTTTGACATCGATTAAGTCAAACATTTTTTCCATATCAATCAGAGAGTGATTCAAATCTCGATAGATAGATCCTAAAAAGCTGAGCGGAATATAAAGTTGTATGAGAAAGGCATTGACCATGGCGAAGTCTCCGAGTGTAAGTTCACCCTTTACCACTCCGTTCGCTGCCATGATCATAAGCACGGTCATACCTGCAGCAATGATTAAGCCTTGTCCAGCATTTAGAAATGACAGTGAAACATTGCTTTTGATCGACGAAGAGACCCATCCTTGAAGAGAATCCCCATAGCGTTCGCGCTCCAGAGTTTCATTGCCAAACACCTTTACGGTCTCGTAATTAAGAAGTGAGTCCAATGATCGGGTATTTGCCGCAGATTCTGCGGCGTTCATTTCTACGCGGAATTTCGTTCTCCAACGAGTGACCAAAAATGTAAACATGACGTAAACGACGATTATGGTCATAGTTACGAGGACAAAAACGAGATCAAATTGACGCCACAAAATAAACAAAACTGCCGCGATCTCGAACACGACGGGAATAATGCTAAAAACAATTATTCGCAGAAAATAGGCAATTGAGGATGTTCCTCGCTCCACATCTCTCGACAAAGCGCCTGTTTTCCTGTCGAGATGAAACGAGAGTGAAAGTCGGTGCAGGTGCGAAAATATCTCTGTGGAGACTCTCTCAATTATCTTCACACTGGCTTTGATAAACACCACATTGCGTAGCTCATTGAAAAGTATCGCTGCGAAACGCAACAGTCCATAACCAATCAGCAATGCAAGGGGTAGTACGATTATGGTCGTCGTATCATTGCGGTCCAAAGCGTCAACAATGCTTTTCAGTGCCAGCGGCACCATCACGTTCGCCACACGACCCAGAATCAAACATACCAAACCGATAGCGATTCGCACCCGGAACCGCCACAGGTAGGGCAAGAGCCGTTTCGCGGCCCGCCAATCACCTGTCTTATCGGTATTTATTCGGGAGGGAGGAGACATAACTAGAGAAGGAAAAACACTGCCTTGAACGTAGGCCTTTGATATATGGGAATGTAATGGTTTATCGCAAGGTCCATGTACGAAAACAATCGCAGTAATGCATCAGTGTATTCAGACCCAAAACGAAAAAACAGGGTACGCTGTACCCTGTTTTCTTCTCTAGCTGCCGATTCGGCTACTATCTTGTGGACGAGGTTTATCTCAGGTTGACCCGAAAGTACTTGCGATACCAGTGGTTGGCAAACCGATCGCCGGTATCACCTGCCCCGAAAACAAAAGCCTTGCCGCCGATTCTCACCACCACTTCGCCAGGGATTTTTTTCTTTGCGAGTTCAAATCGAATATTGCCGCTGTGGCACAGTTGTTTTTTCTTAGTGCCGTATCCGGTCAAATGGAAATCCTGATCTCCGACAAAGAATCTAACACCAACATCTCTGTGGTTCCCGGTAACCGAGTAGCTGGCACAATTCTTGGGCGGGTTATTGGACGAGGAAACGACAGGTTTGGGTGGCTTTGGTTTATTCACCGCAACAGGACGATACCACTTACCCTGATAATTGTTGCCCCAGTTTGCGCCATTATCCACGCCACTCGAATAACGTCTGCCGAAACCAGGCGTATTTCCCCAGCCGTTTGCCCCGTAAACGATGTTGTTCTTCTTTTTCCGTTTTTTCGGTAGGTCTATAGTGATATATCGACGGTACCAGTTTCGACGAAAATCGTCATATTGCGACCATGGTTCAAATCGATATTCGTTTCCAGCAATTTCTAAAATGACTTCACCACCGCGATCCTTTTTAGCAAGCTCAACTCTCGCGGTACCCTTTTGGCAAATATCTCCTTGCAGCGTTCGCCCAGAATCTACGCGGGTCAATTTATCTTCTTCGCCGACAAATCGAATCGCCCCTGCACCATCAAAAGATCGGACAACAAAAGGGTGACAGTTTTTGCCCTGCTGTGGTTGCTCACTAGTGTACTCTGGGTTGAAACCGTAGCTGTTCCGTGTGTTATCTCGAACAACTCGCATAGATCCAATTCGATCGTTCCACTTTCCTTTGAGACAAATTTGATTTTGATTTATCCGATACCAGTGGCCGTTATATTTTCTCCGCTGAAAAATCTCGACGGCCAGACCTTCTGGCACAATGATAGATGAAATGGCGTTTTGTTCTATGCCAATATCTTTTAGCAAACTGTAATCCCCAACGGGAACACTTTTAGAGGGTCCGCTGTAACCACAGTCTCTAAACACGATGACATGCTGATCATCCCAATTTGATTGCTGCCAGCTGTTACCATTATTGTGATCAGCGAATGTTAAAGGGGCAACGATGAAGTGAATCAGCAATACACCGATCAAATTAAAGTGATTTTTTAAATTTTTTCTATACATTTCGATCATCCTGAGAGTTTTACGTTATCGCATGCGAGAGGTGTTATTCAGACTTAGATGAGGTGATTAGAATTCGAGCTCTGCTTAGAGAATATTAGCAAAGAACTGAACGGGAGATTAACAAACAAAAATTCATGTCAAAGTTGAATTCGACCGAAGTTGAGAATATTTCTCAACGTAACATCCACGCGTATGCATGGTTTCAGTTCGCATCAAGTCTGCTGGGATGGTTACCAGTCTTCTTTCTGTATTTTAATCAGTTCGTTTCACTCTCAGAAGTGGTTGAATTGGGAGCCCTATATTATCTTTGCGTTTGTATATTTGAAGTACCGTCTGGATATTTTTCTGACAAGTTTGGTAGACGCCAAACCCTGCTACTCGGCGGGATTTCTTTCGTTTTTGCGTACTTAACATTTTTACTTGCCAGCAGTTTCTTTGCGTTGGCATGCGGGCAGGCACTTCTCGCACTTGCGATTGCACTGATGTCTGGTTCTGACACCGCCTTTCTTTATGACTCACTGGGTATGGTTGAGCGTCAGCACGAGTATGCGGAACATGAGGCACGTGGGCAAAAATTTGGACTGATTGCGCTGGCAATCGGCTCCCTATTAGGCGGTATATTGGGCATGTTCGACTTACGGCTTCCTTATTTGCTCTCTCTCGCTGGCGCGATTTGGACAGTTTGGCTTGCCTGGAAGTTTATTGAACCTGATCTAGACCAAAAGAGATCATCCCAAACTGTTTCATTTTTAAAAACCCTGAAACAATGTGTCTTGCAACTCAAGAACTCTACGCTTGCTTGGCTGTTTGGCGTAATGGTATTGATGTATTGCCTTGAGCACATTGCTTACGAATTTTACCAACCTTACATCCAGTTGTTGAAAATCGATTGGCTCTACGGAAACTCTACACCGTTGGTTTCTGGCCTTATTATTTCTGCATCAATGTTTGGAGGTAGTCTCGGTGCAATTTATAGCATTCGGTTAGCCACTCGGTTCGGCGTTAGGGGGTTGTTATATATCGCCTTTGCCATTCAATTGTTAATCATTTCAGGATTGTCGCTACATTTAAGCGCAGCAATGCTTGGAGTGATCGTGTTTCGCAACTTCCCTATGGCGATGATTCATGCTCCTGTTAACGCTGAAATAGCTCCTCGGGTGGACGGGCATATACGTGCAACTTATCTTTCAATGCAAAGTCTCACAGCAAGACTCGTTTTCTCATCTTTCTTGTTTTACTTGTCGAAGACTATCGACACTACAGCCGATATATCCTGGCCTGCACTTTCCTCAGTGCTGCGTATTGCTCTGGCGTTCGGCGTGACAGGTGTGTTTTTTGCTATTTTCCTTTCTCTCTTTGTCGCCAAGAATTTTCAAGCCAACGTTCGCAATGATGACTCCAAGGGAACATCTTAATCGAATCATTCAATACACTGTTAACTTAGGGATTTTAGTTTTCTCTTCCCTTTGTCCGTTGACTGCTCAGGCAATCGATGAAATCAAATCGATTCACCATCTTCCGCCCATGGAAGGTCCAGATCAGAGACCGATTGGTTGGCAATGGCATTTTTTGGATCAGGATAACCAACACGGAAAAATGCAAAAGATTGCTGGCAACGATCTGGTTGCCACTTACGCTCGCACAGATGGTTGTCAGTGGACGCGCACGACCCTGGGATTTGCTCCCGCCTCACGCTGGTCGAATTGCCCGAGCAGTGGTGAAAGCAAAGTAACTTTATCCGATGGAGTCATCTGGCCTCTGAAAGTGGGAGGAACCTTCACTTATCACATAGAAGGTATAAGCTCTATCGGAAAAAACGGATGGAAATCTAAACGAAAATGCCGTGTACAAGGGCAGTGGCTCATTGAGATTACGAGTGGCGAATACGAAACATTCAAAGTAATTTGTAAAGAAAAGTGGAGTACCAGAACCTGGTGGCTCTCACCTGAGATTGGCACGGCGGTAGCCTATGAACAGATAGATCTGAGAGGTCGACTCCTGATACAAGAGATGACGCGTATCGATCAAGAATCACTCAAGGAGAAAATCTCAGAGGCGAATTGATACCTATGTATCAACCATTGCGCTCGTTTTCCAGCGTTCTCTAACGATCAAAAACATTGTCGATAAACAAGTATTAAATGCATATTCGCTCAATGTTCTCCCACTTAATTCTGCGCTGACTGAATGTAGCTTATTAATTTCCAACGCTTGTCAATTGCAACTGAGAGTGCTGACATATACGGCCCTACTGTCAAAAACTAAATATCTTCAAGCGGTGTTCGAAAGGCCGCAGTGAGCAACCCAGAGACAGATTGCAAAGTAGAGAATTCGAATGATCTAAGCTCGCCTCGACAGAATTTCTGTCCGGCCCTGACACACCCTAAACAACCATTTCAGTCTAAAAATTTAAATTAGTTCTCTAATAAAGCAGAACCGACCGCCTCAGCATCTTGGGGTGCGCCCAAAGTATCTATGACCGATAGATTATAGGTCAGCATCACACCTTCAGCACCATCGCCAAGCAATGCAATTTGAACATCGCCATAAACATCATAACGAGTTGACGTTCCGGTTGCAGTCAGGCCTCCTGTTGGGTCGGAAGCAAGGCCCTCAATACCAAAGCTAATAGGGTTGTATAATAATGCGACTGCGTCTTGGATAGTTGTGCCAGTAACATAAGGCAAGTGCGCATTCCAATTCCCGTCAGCGGTGGTTAAGTTCATCTCAAAGCCAGTAATTTGTTGAGAACCGAAATTCACGCTGAGATTGACTATGCCAAGTGTACCGGCGATTCCGTCTTGGTCAATTGGGTTGCTGCCCAGCAATTTTGAATAATTTACTGCGCCAGTTCCTTGCGCCGCTGAAGAGGTATCGGAGGTTAAATCCTCCGAATATGCACCGACTAGATCTGAAGCGTTGTATTGCTCGTCGCCCGTGCCTAAGTCTACTGCCACCGTCGTATCCGGGAGACGACTAAAATGCGCTGTGTAATTTGTTGCAGTGTGCGTTACGGTGTCGACCCAGAGTGACAGGTCTGCAGGAATCTCTTGGCTGAGACTACTCGTAAAGCTTTGAGGAGGAGTTAAGTCAACGCCAATTGCGTCAAAATTGCTTACTTCGCTGCTTACCAGTGCTGACGCTATCGATTTATGCGAGCCGTCAAGATAAATTTGCAAGTGATCGGATGCGGTTCCACTGATCGAAATAGCATTTTTACCTGTACCAGTTAAAATGGACGCGAGACTTGTACCCGTTGCGACGCCAACAATACCGCTTAGCATACCCACACTCGTTTCGGGTGCAGGGGTCAGACCTACGTCGGAAACAAGAATGGCCAGATCAGCCGGAGTACTGGACTCACCGTCACTATTTTTTGCCACGATCGTGAACCGATCGATAACGGAATTCGGGCCCATCGAGTGATCAAAGCTCACGCCGTCAAGATCGTATTCGTAGCTGATGGTTGTTGTCGAATTAACCGTATTACTCGCCGTCAAACGCAGGCGCGCACCTGACAAGCCTTGAACCTCTACGTTAGTCGAAGAAAGATTACCAATATCAGCCAAGGAAAGTTGAACACCCATTGGCTGACTTTGGTTGCTTATTGTCAGCGCGGTTGATTCGGCAGCAGCTTGATTAAACTCAATAATAAACGTTCCTTGCTCCGATGAGTTCTCCATAACTAACAGATCGGTTTGCGCAACTTGAGAGGCTTGATTTGGTATTGAGACTACGGGTTTCTCACCATTTAGCAGAAACGTTATTACTGAAATAGCTTTGGTTTCGACACCTTGATTCTGGGCGCTGGAAACTAGAGTGAAACTCCAGGCAAAGAAGAGCGCGATTATTCGAATAAATGGTTTTTTGTCCAACATACCTCTCCCCAGCAGGCTAAAATTTCATCTCTTATTATTTCGATGTTTTTGAATAGCCGTTATGCGACAAACAAACTACGGACACTCACTGTAAGGCGACATCAAACCTTGTTTACGGATTATCAGATTAAATAACCCTATTTACAATTGAAGAAAAGTGGCGATAGATTACGGTAACACCACCCTTCGGTAAAATCATGGGCTTGCTATATAATTTTTCCAGAAAACTAATTGGATCAACTTTGACAACCACTGGCACTGTAGTAATGGCCTGATTACTAATTTCTAATTCCAAGGGGGCACCGGACTTGCTATCTAATAAGCCTATTGGGCCCTTTCCTCCGTGAAGTTGCCCGAACTTAAATCTTCACAGGAATGGGATCTGACAAGTGCGCCCGTTTGAGGCGACTCAAATGTTGAATCGAGCCCCATCTAACCGCGACCATAATCACGATAAAAAACGCGAAAAATATTTGCAGCGCTAGTGGAAATTTATGGTGATACTGTGAAAGTGCAGCAACCAGAAGACTTAAATTTGCTAGACTAATTATGAGGCGTATCAAAGCGAAAATTTAATTGTACTGCCCGTTACGATGTCTTCGCTGTCTGAATTCCAGACACGAAAGACCACCACAATTACCACCCTTTTAAAAAAGGCAATCTTAAGATTTCTTTCTAGCAACAGAAGACTTGAGCTTATTCCACCCTTTTTGATAGCTTCTCTTAACTCGCGAATAGCGCGCGTTTTTGTGATTCTCCTGATCGTCAATATATGATTTCTCACCTGCCATCACTTCAACAAGGTCATCCGCCATGTTTTTTGGCAGTTTTATCTTCACTTCGGTTATAACAACATCAAAGGCTTTTTCGGCCACTTCCTGACTTACCCCCGCTTTCTCGGAGATTCTCCTAATTAACTCAATCATCGTTTAGATCCTAAGAGGTATTGCTGGACAATTTGTGCAATCCACATTCCAACTTTTGTTACGAATATTTCTTCTGATACTCTGCTTTAGCACCACCAACCCAGTCGTCGCGTTCAATACGGTCTGGAAAAGTATCAATTGCCGCCGCTACTTTTCCGATGTCTTCCTTCGAGAATTCTGAGATTTGCTTGAAGGAAGTGATACCGAGCTCGTTCAGAATACCCTCCATCACAGGCCCGATACCGTAAATTTTCTTAAGATCATCTTTTTCTGCAGGTGCTGTAAAAAGGGGAGTACGCTCTGATGAAGAAGCTTTATCACTCAAGGGTTCGGAATATAAAGATGCAGGTTTCTCATTTCGAATCTTTCCAACCTCGGAGGTTTGACTAACGATCAGCTGATTCAATCTGTCCTCGAGTTCCGCGATTTTCTGCTGCTGACCTGAGCCTGATTTTCGGCATGTCGCCAGCTCAGATTGGGCTTCTTTGAGCTCTCTTTCCCTGGTAGTGAGCACTGCACTTAAGTCAGCGTTCTGGTCAGCTTTCTTCTCTGCGGTATTAAGCTCTTCGAGCAATTTTTTATTCTCCTGCTCTATGGCGTTCATCTTGGCTTTGAATTGATCGAGATCCTTATCCTTTTGACTGGACGAAGATTGGAGGCCGGCAATGTTTCCTTTGAGCTCATGCATTTCTCTATCCATCGCCGATTGTGCTCTTAACTGAGACTCCAGACGCTGAATTGCGGTTTCCTGCTCTCTCACCTGCCGCCTTTGCTCTTCTAACTCCGCATGGTTGCTTGCTGCACTTGCCGACTTTTCGCTTTCAGCGCTCAACTTAGTTTGCCATTCATTCGCCAGATTTTGACGATCTGTCTCTGCATCTTTGAGCTGTTGCTTTAGTACGTCCAACTGCAGTTTGAGCGCTTTCTGGCTTTGCTTGCTCTGGTTCAGTCGATCATTGGATTCGGACAGAACACCTTCACGTTCTTTTATTATCGTTTCTTTTTCTGACAACCGTTTTCGATATATCTCTTCAATATTTAGCTTTTCTGCCTCAGCCTTTTCCTCCTGCAGCTTAATCCTTTTCTCAGCATCCTCTAGTTTTGACTGAAACGGGGATAACCTCTCAATAGTCTTTTGATATTGAATTTCATTACTTATGAGGTTTTCTATTTTGGCTTCGTGATCTCGCAATTGAGCCGGAAGTGGCGATAGCTTTGAAAGCTTGTGACTTAGATTCTTTTTCTTTGACTGAAATTCCGCATTTGCCATCCTGTATTGGGACTGCAAACTCTTCAACTTTAACCGATTTTCTTCTGCTTCGGATTTGTAGGGTAGTAATTCATCCACTCCTTGCTGTAGTGAACCTACCTTGCTCGAAAGCGATGCAACAGTTTCTCGGGCTTCTTCTGCTTCGGTCTTATAAGGTGACAGCTCGTCTATTTGTAGTTTCAGATTCCCGATTTCACCAGAAAAAGCATGAAGCTTTTGCCTACTCTCTTCTGCTTCGACTTTAATTGGTGCCAATTCTAATACTTCCTGTTGTACCAAACTCAGTTGGTGAGATAACGAATTATTCTCAGACTGCATTTCATCGATTTTCTTTTCACTATCCGATTTAAACACTGAAAAATGATTTTCAACTTCTTCTTTTTGAGCATTTGCAGTTTTAAATTCACTATTTGTTCTATCCAGGTTTCCCTCTAGTGAAGCAATTACCCTGTTTGAGCGCACTTGTTTAATCATCCAGCCAATAATTGCACCGAGAAGAAATGCAACCAGTAAGCACAATAGAATCTGTTGAATTAGATAGCTCATGATGTGACTCTCTTAATTAATTACTTTAATTTCAATACGCCGATTAGCGCTTCTTCCCGCTGGCGTGGCATTCGTTTGTATTGGCTGACTTTCGCCAAATCCCTTTGCTGCCATTCGTAAACCAGAAATTCCTCTCTCAATCAAATGATTTCTTACCGAATTCGCTCTGGCAATACTGAGAGCCAGATTCAACACTTCGTCGCCACTACCGTCTGTATGTCCCTCAATCGTCACCTCAATGGCAGGAAAATTTCGTAATGTGGTTTCGATATCCTTCAGAATTGGCAAGCTTTCTATCTTGATAGTGGCACTGTTGATGTCAAACTGGATACCCTGAAGATTAAGGTTAGAGATGGCTGTTCGAAGGTTTTCTCGCGCTACCTGCTTCCGCCGCTCTTCTTCTGCCTTTTGTTTCGCCAGCGCTTCCTGCCTCAGCCGCTCTTCTTCTGCTTTCTGTTTCGCCAGCTCTTCCTGCCTCAGCCGCTCTTGTTCTGCTTTTTGCTTCGCCAACGCTTCCTGTTTCAAGCGCTCTTCTTCTGCTTTTTGTTTCGCCAGCTCTTCCCGCCTCAGCCGCTCTTGTTCTGCTTTTTGCTTCGCCAACGCTTCCTGTTTCAGCCGCTCTTGTTCTGCTTTTTGCTTCGCCAACGCTTCCTGCTTCAGCCGCTCTTGTTCTGCTTTTTGCTTCGCC
>JAHQWE010000049.1 GCA_019633985.1 Acidiferrobacterales bacterium
GGAGTATCTGGTGAGCGAGGCAATGTACGCTCTCGGAATTCCGACCACGCGATCTCTCGCGGCAGTGACGACCGGGGAGCGCGTTGTCAGGGAGTCACCATTGCCTGGAGCAGTATTAACCCGGGTCGCTTCAAGCCATCTTCGGGTCGGCACCTTCGAGTTTTTTGCTGCCAAAGGAGAAACTGCTAAGGTCAAACAGCTTGCAGACTACGCCATTCAACGCCATTTTCCAGAGTTGTTAACCAGGCAAGACCGCTACCTGTGTTTTTTGGAAGCGGTTCTTGATGTGCAGGCTTTACTGATTGCAAAGTGGATGTCTATTGGTTTTATTCACGGCGTAATGAATACCGACAATACCACCATATCGGGGGAGACGATTGACTACGGGCCGTGCGCCTTTATGGATTACTATCACCCCGCAACGGTTTTCAGCTCGATCGACACACATGGGCGTTATGCTTATCAGAACCAGCCTTCGATGGCGGTGTGGAACCTCACCAGACTCGCTGAGGCGTTGTTGCCATTGATCGATACGGATGAGGGTAAAGGTGTCGAGAAGGCGAGCGCTGTGTTGAATACATTCTCAGATAAATATTTTAGTGATTGGCTCGATTGTTTTCGTCAGAAGCTTGGGCTGATGACCGAGAGGTCAGAAGATAGGGATATCGCAAACGGGCTCCTGAAGATAATGGAAGCAGAGCGGGTGGACTTTACCCAACTCTTCCGTAGCCTTGCCGATGCAGCCAATGGCAGTCCGGAGATTCTAAAGTCACTGTTCAAGCATCCCGATTCAATTCAGGAATGGCTAGATCAATGGCTGGAACGGCTCGCAAGGGAGAAGGTCAGTGAAAAAATGTTGAGAAAGCATTTGGCGCAGACAAATCCGATCTATGTCCCACGTAATCACATGGTGGAGAAAGCGCTTGGCGCTGCAACCGATCACCAGGATTTCAGCTTGTTTGAAAAACTGCTGGACGTGTTGGCTTCGCCATTTACTAAAAGGGCTGGTCTCGAGGAATATGAACAGCCTGCTCCCGACAATGGTATTCCCTATCAGACTTTCTGCGGTACCTAAATAAATTTTCTTTTTTTTGGTGCGAACAAAGTGCACAGTGTTCAACCTGCGAGAGGTACAAGTTAAATCGTAACTTCTTGCTGAAGTTTTTGCGGTTCAGCAGTTTCTAGGACTTTTTGAATCGTCGAGATGACGATTTCCGAGCGGGCAGGTTTGTTGATGCAGTCATTTGCGCCGGCTTCTAGATACTCATCGATGTCTTCTTCGAATACATTCGCAGTTAGAACGATGATGGGCACAGCGTTATTCGGTGCTGTCATTTTCTGACGGATGTATTTCATGGCCTCAACACCGCCCATCACTGGCATTCTGATATCCATCAATACGATATCCACGCTGTTAGCCTCGAGCGCTGCAATCGCTTCTTTGCCGTTTCCTGCTTTTAAGTGACCTATTTCGTGTTCTCTTAGCACTTCTGAAATGTACGCCTGGTTCAGCACGTCATCATCGACAATCAAAACAGTCAGGCTCTGTAAACCAAATGTGCGCGTCGGTAGTTGATCTCCTGACTGCGCCTGCTTTGCCTTTGGTTTTAAAAAAGGAAGCTCTATCAAAAAACGAGAACCAAGATCTGGTTTGCTGGTAAGAGAAATTTCACCTCCAAGCAGGGTGACCAGTTTTTTGACAATCGAAAGACCTAGCCCAACACCAGAAAGGCTGATTGGGTTTGTACTGGACGCTTGTGAAAAGGTTTCGAATACCCAGCGCTGTTCGTCTTCTTTGATACCTACGCCTGTATCTATGACTGCGATGCCCAACCGACAATAGTCAGCTGATTCACTAATGACATGAACTTTCAAAGAGACACTACCCTGCTTGGTGAATTTGATGGCGTTTTGCAGCAGGTTGGTCAAAATCTGGATGACGTGTGTTTTATCACCTAGGAGTTGCGTGGGGACTTCTTCGTCAATGTCACACTGCATGTCAAGGCCTTTTTCATCCCCTTGCAATGAAAACAAAGCGAAGGCGCTGTGTATTTCGTTTCTTACATCAAAAACTTCATTGGAAATCACCGTTGCGCCAGATTCGATTTTGGAAATATCGAGCACATCACTCAGGGTTGATGTCAGTATTTTCCCCGCACGCGCAATATTTTCCGCATAGTCCTTTTGTTTAACATCCAGTTTTGTCTTCTCAAGCACTTCGGAAAACCCTACGATGGCATTCAGCGGATTACGTATTTCATGACTCATGTTTGCCAAAAACATGCTCTTGGCTCGATTCGCTTCCTCCGCTTCGTCCTTCGCAAGTTCCAGCGCTTGCTCTGTCTGTTTACGAGTTTCTATCTCATCGCCGATTTTCTGGATCATCGAATTAATGCTCTCTTGCAAAACCCCGATTTCATCAGATCCATCAACCTCTATAAATTTCTCAATTTCAGCACCGCGGTATTTATCAATTTTATCTATCGTGGCAGTAAAGCGATCTCTAACCCTTCCAGTCAACATGAAATAGAAAAGTAATACTGCAATCAGAACAGCACTGCTTACGCTAATAACAAACCAAAAGTAGCCCCAAGACTCACGATACATTTCGTCATCGGACATCAATGTGACCAATCGCCAGTTCCAGTTTTTATTGATGAGTTTTTCGATGTTCCAGTTTTCTTCGAACCCTTTGTATTTCGAATAACCTTCCGGGTTTAGTCTCACAATAGCGGCGATTTCCGTTGCGCTCGGTATGTCAGCACTACTGGTCCAGGAAATGACGATCGCACCTTCTTCATCAACGACAAAACTGCTCACCCTGGGGTCAGGTTCCTCGTTTTTGTATTTCTCAGCCAGATCTGCGATGGCTCTAGATATGTAGGAGTCCACTTCGATGACTCCGGCTTTTTCGAGAACATTACGCGCACGCTCTACATCCTGATTAAGTAACTGGCTTCGGTCTTTCAGATAATTGGTGGCCTCCTCTTCTTCGAGCGCCTTGAGTTTCAAAAATCCAGGAATAATGGTTCCGGCGCCCATCAGCGCCGAGAGAAAAATCAACATGATGAAGAACTTGGTTTCGATCTTCATTTTGCTTTCCCAGATAACATTGCCACTAGTAATGCAGGCTCTTTACTGCATTTTCTTTGATAGTAGGACAGTAGTTCAGAACTGCACTTTTGAACCAATTTCGATGAGCTCCGTTGAAAATACAATTCCGAGACGCTCAGCGATATCAAAATTGATAAACAATTTTGCATCACGTGTTCTCGATATGGGGATGTTCCGGGGGCTGTCTCCCTCCACTAGTTTCATTGCGATATCTGCGGCCCACCAGCCTTGCTCTTGGGGAACCTTCGCAATCGTGATTAGCGAGAGTGGTGCGATCCAGTGATCAGTCGCTCCAAACGGAATTCGCACGTTATTTCGAACAAACGATAGGGCCGCGTTATCTTCCCAACCCTCTAAACCGCTGGGATCTACTAGGATGACCAGATCCACCTGGTCCTGCAGATAGTTCAGATACTTCTTCCATAAATCAAAATTTCGCGCATAGTAAACCTGATCAAAATTCTGCTGCAGTATTTCCGAGTACTGTTTTTGAATATTCCTGCCCGACAAAGAGTCGATAGACAGTAAACCAATTCTTGAACCATCCGAATATTGTTGCAAAAGGTCGATAAGAGGTTCGACCATTGCATACTCGACAATGCCCGTTACCCTTTCGGTTGGAAGATCAAAATCCTTTGGATCACCATGCAGACCGGTAAAAATAATTGGCATCGAATGCGCTTTGGCAATCGGAGAGATTACATATTTGGCCGCAACGTCGTTGGCAGTAATGACGACATCTGGGAGAAAGGAAAGAACCTTGTTTTCAGCTTCCTGAACGGCATCTTCGAATCGTCTCGCGGTAGATAAACCAGAAGTATTTAAATGGATGACGTCGAGTTCGATATCTTCGGCGATGAGTCGACTCTGAATACCCTGAAGAATATGATCGCTCCAGTGATACCCCTGATGATTTGAGCTGATGTGCAGGATACGCGCCTTTTGTTGGGCTGCTGCGGAAAAATATCCAGAAAACAGAAATAAGAATGCGAGAAAAAATACTTGAAAAGGTCGCGACGACCTATTCCAGTAGATCGCTTTTGGACACAGCCTTGTTACCAGCAGCGTCATTTCAGTTGGTTGCGGAATTCAGTATGACGACTTCAACACGTCGATTAATGGACTGTCCAGCAACGTTGTAGTTGCCATCAGCAAAAAAGTTTTGAACTTTAGGGACAGATTCTCCAAACCATTTTGTCTCGATTCTTTCTTCTTCCACTCCGTGAGAGAGCAGGGCATCGACAACGGCCATGGCACGCTTTTTTGATAGCTTCATATTCCAGTCTTCGCTACCGGTAGCATCAGTATGCCCGGATACAACGATCATTCGATTGCTGGTAATGTCCTTTTGGATAATATCGGCGACGACATTGAGCGTGCCTGCTGCGCGCTCCGACAGTTCTGCTTTGTTTATTTCAAAAAGTAGGTCAGGTAAAAAAATCTCTACACCCAAATCAGTCTCCCAGGCCGAGAGACCGCTTTCCCTAATTTCCTCGATAATAATTTCGTTGGGTTCTTTGGGCGGAGGTTCTGGAATTTCCTGGCTTGCACAGCCAGCCAAAATCACCACGCTTAGCAGCATGGCCAATCTTTTCATATTAAGCCTCCTCATCTTTTGGAGCTACAGGCCCCTTATCATTTACCAGCTTCAGCGCTTATTACCAAATTCATGCATGACGGACGTTGTACATGACGTTTACCAGCAATCATAAACTATTCGGTAAACACGCTATTTTTCGCCAACCCTCAGCCAGATCAGCTTCATTGGTGATACGTATCGGAACCAGCTAACCTCACTTTAACTGGATTTCCCTACTAACGGTGAATTATCGCTATCCTGGGATAGCAAAGGCAATCAGGAGCGGCCTATTTGTGGCGTTTTTGTGCAAATTCACAAAATAATGGTTGAAATAGCTCCTGATTGTCACTGGGCGGATGTCCCCGATGTGCGACAGGTCAATTAGATTTGCCCGTGTTCAAGCAATTCAATCATTTCCTTTAGGGCACTGACCCTACTCGGATGAATGGCAGAGTGTCGATCTTGTGAATGATTTCCAGAGCTGAGAAGCATGTTACAAACTTCGACTCTTATTTTTTCAAACTCTGGTGTCTGGTAAGTCATTACCGTAAAGTTTTCCAATTCCTGTTGCGTATAGGTCTCACTTAATACCTTTTTGAGAAAGTCAACCAGATGCTTTCTAGTTTCATCCAAAATATCCACGAGATTCGAATCCGGGCCGCTCAATGAGGTAACAACCCTATCACTTTTCACGGCAAGAGGGACTGGTTCGATATCGACATATTCATTACATCAGATAAGCTGATTAGGTCTCAAACGACGCTTATAATCCGTCCATGTCTGAGCTATTTAAATTTTTGTCCCCCATCGACTTCCTGGGACTATTGATCTTCATCATCTCCTGGTTATGTTTCGAATTTATTACCGATTTTTCCGGCCTCGGAAGAGAGAGCTTAAGTGGGTTGATGGCCGAGAAACGCCGACAGTGGATGTCCGTACTCGCTGAGCGTGAGCTCCGCATGATCGACACTCAAATACTAAATGGGTTGCAGCAGGGTTCTGCATTTTTTGCCTCCAGTTCTATCCTGGCTATCGGCGGTTGCTTCGCTTTGCTCGGTTCTACGGATACGGTGCTGCAGATTTACCGAGATTTGCCGATGACGCGAGAATTCAGTCGGGGTATCTGGGAATTGAAAGTATTGGGGCTGGCGGTTTTGTTTGCTTATACTTTTTTTAAGTTTGGGTGGTCCTATCGATTATTTAATTATTGCTCGATACTGATTGGAGCTGTTCCTGTGGTCAGCGGTTCAAACATTGACGAGCGCATGGTAGAGGCGCGGCGGGCGGCAGAAATAAATGTGCTTGCCGGCAGGCATTTCACCTCAGGTTTACGGGGGATTTTTTTCGCCCTAGGATATATGGGCTGGTTTGTCGGCCCGCTGACCTTTATTTGTGCAACACTGTTTGTGCTTTTAGTGCTGATCAGAAGGCAGTACTTTTCCCATGCGCGAAAAGTTTTGATTTGAGGTTCAACCGGCGAGACGGAGATCACATGTATCACATTTATCGACCCTAGTGACCGATATCTGGTTTGGGTTAAAAAGAGATACCTAATTTATCGAGGTTAAAATTGGAGGTACAGAACTGCGATTAGAAGACAAAAATCAATAATTTAGTTCTAATTTTGAAGCTAAAAAGAAAATAATACTTATAAAATCGATTTGATAGAATAATATTCTATTTGATAGTCTCCAGGATCCATCGACATATTCTGGACTATCAATCATGTTGGATCTGCGTCAAGGACCACCGCATTCGCTGAGTAACCGGCCACCTTTGCCAGTTGCTGCCACCACGCGTGAAGAGGAATGTCTAGAGAGATACGTTGTTGATGTAGCGACACTAGATTCTGTTCTCCACAGGCCTGACACGCTTATTGTCGATTTGCGTAGCAATGTGGAGGAAGGCGAGGGATATCTCCCCGGAGCGATTCATCTTGACTACGATAACCTGATTCGACGATTGGGCGCGATTGAAGGATTGATACCCCAACCAGCCGCATTGTCCAGGGTGCTATCTTCCATAGGTTTAAAACCCTGGCACTCTGTGTTCGCTTACGATGACGAGACTGGGGCCGAGGCATCGCGGTTTCTCTGGAGTTTGGCGAGTGTCGGACACACGCGTTTTGCCTTGCTTGATGGCGGTTATGAGGCATGGATTGCTTCCGGTAACAAAACCGTTTCCGCAGCCCGAGTCAATGCTAAATCCACATACTCAGTAGACAGCTATACCACGGCGGTTGTGGATAAAAAAGAAGTACTCCGCCTTTTGGGTGACGAAAATACGGTAATCGTCGATACCAGAGGGGCGGGCGAGTACTCTGGTGAAGAGCGAAGGGCGGAGAGAGGTGGTCATATTCCTGGTGCAGTGCACTTCAACTGGATGGAGGCTATAGACTTGTTTGGTGATGGCGGGCTTCGCGATGCAGACAAGCTGCGCATTAAGCTAAAAGCAAAAGGGATTACTCAAGACAAGCGGATCATCGTCTATTGCCAAAGTAACAGGCGCTCTGCCCACACTTTTATCGTGTTGAAGTGGTTGGGGTTTGAAAATGTTTCTGCCTATGATGGATCGTGGTCCGACTGGGGGAATGACCCTGAAATGCCTGTTGAAGATTCCCTTAGTACGAAGAATTAGAAGTGATCGATCGAATCGATTTGATCTGAATCAAAGAGATTGCATTCCTGTTTCTCTGCGCTCAGGAGAATGTTTTTAATTCGTTTTCAGTCACCTCTTCTTTTTCCCGCTGTTGTAAGTATGGCCATGTAACTGGCGGACAGTATTAGCACTCTTCAACCCAGGTGACATAGAATTCTGCCACTAGTTAATAAGTGCAGATATGTTGCTAACAGAGTACATCCGGGTCGAACAGGCTAAAGCCGTCTATAGTAATTTATGGATCGTACTGTGGGGAACTGTGACAGTTTCCCTGATTACCGCCAGTGTCCTCTGGTTTTCCCATCCTGCTGCGGAGGTGATGAGCTGGTTACTGGTCTCCTTGTTGATTACCGGACTAAGGTGGTGGACGTTACGAGGTATCGCTGCCGAAACAGATCTGGTTGACCGGGCACCCCGCTGGCTCAAATTTTATATTTTCTGGGCCTTCGTTACCGGTCTGCACTGGGGGCTGGTCAGCCTCTTTTTTTACTCGAAAGAATTGCCCGTAGAGACGTTGCTGATCACCTGTCTCTACGCGGGTTATATGTCTGGCTCAATGACCACGCATTCCATGTACTTTCAAGGGTTTCTGGGCTTTGCGATCCCGAGTACTGGATTATTTGCTATGAGCAATTTGATGGAGGGTGGTGAGGTATACCTGTCCATTTTTGTGATGACAGTACTTTATTCTATTGCCCTGTACTCCATCGCCAGGAATTCAAGCAAATTATTTTCTGAATCAAAAACGGCGATCTATGAAAACATGCAATTAACCGAGCAGCTCACGTTACAAAAAGAGTCTGCGGAGAACGCCGTTCTCGCTAAAAATCGTTTTCTCGCTGCCGCTAGTCATGACTTGAGGCAACCTTTGCACGCACTGAGTTTATTTGTTGACGCGTTGAAGCCGTATCTCAAAGAGGGAGAAGGGAAAGAGATTCGGGAGAAGATCTCCCAAAGTACAGAAGCATTGAATGGTTTACTTCATAGCTTATTAGATATTTCTAAACTCGACGCCAGTGTTATTAAAAATAGTCCAGAAAATATATCGATTCACAGATTGATTCACCCTTTGGAAGAAGAGTATCGCTCTTTGGCAAAAGTGCGAGGAATTGAATTGCGGGTGGAATGGCAGGGGACGCACACCGCGTTTGTAGACCCGATTTTGATAGAAAGGGTGCTACGAAATCTTCTTGATAACGCGGTCAAGTATTCTGATGACGGTGTCATTTCAATTTCCTGTCATAGCGATGAAGATCATATTATTCTGACCGTTGCCGATGAAGGGATCGGTATTCCTGCGAATCAGCAAATAAAAGTTTTCACGGAGTTTGGACAACTTGAAAATTCGGGCTCTGATAGACCAAAAGGTCTGGGATTAGGCCTCGCCATTGTGATCAGGTTATGTGAGTTAATGGGCATTAAGCTACAAATGGATTCCCGAGAGGGAGAGGGCACAACGATGACCCTGTGGTTAGAAAAGGGCGATGAAGGGTTGGTTCGCATTGTAGAGCAGGGTCAGTTTAATCCAGGTCAAAAATTCTCTATCGTCGCGATTGACGATGATCCTGATATTTTGCAGGCAATGCAGCATGTATTCAGCGAATGGAATTGCGAGCTGGTGACTGCTTTCAGCGTAAAGGATGCGTTAAATCAGATGGTAAAAAACAACTTCGAACCGAATGTAATTCTGGCTGATTTTAGTTTGCGAAATAACGAAAGTGGTTTAGACGCGATTGCCATCATTCGTGATGAATTTAATGAATGTATACCGGCGATACTGGTCACTGGTGATACCGCTCCTCACAGAGTTAAAATGGCCACGGATTCTGATGTCACGGTGATGTACAAGCCCCTAAGATCAGAGGAACTGAGGTTGGCCGTCAGTGGATTACTCGAGGAGAGGAGTAACCATCGTGGTTGAATGAGGAGCGGTGCTGAACTACCCGAGACTCCTACTAAAGCCGCTAGATAATCCCTTTTTTGGCTGCAGCCTGAACACAAGAAGTACGATTTCTCACTCCCAGAGCGTTGAACAATATCGAAACGTGGGATTTTACGGCCGATTCGCTAATACCTAATATGGATGCAATCCGCGCGTTTGGATGACCATCTCTAATGAGTTTTAGCACCTCCAGTTGTCTGGGACGAATTAAAGCGGGTGGCACTTCCGTGTTATCAGCAGATTTTCTCGGGATGCTGCCTTTGATGCTCGCCTTCTGCCATTCGAGCTTCTCCATTAACTCCTCCGGTACGTAGCGGTTACCGCTTAGTACGGCGTTTATGCCGTGTAAGATGAGATGCCCAGGTGAGCTCTTTGGTACAAAACCCATTGCACCTAGTGCGAATGCTCTCTCGATACTTTCGTAGTCTTCTGTCCCTGATATCACCATCACCGCCAGAGAGGGCTTTCTGTTGCTCAGTGCTTCCAGCAATGCAAAGCCATCAAGTCCAGGCATCTGCAAATCTACAAGAAGTAGATCAAAATCTGCTAACGATTCTATATTGGCCAGAGCTCGATTGGAGTTGTGTTCTGCAGAGACTAAAAGAGTCGGGTCTAGCTGCCGAAGGATCAGGCGAAGTCCGTCGGTGAATAAGCGATGATCATCGATGATCAGAACCTTTTTCTCATTCGAATTGGTGAGTTTCACTGTATGAGTCGCGGCACCGCAATGGCGAAATGATAATTGAGAAAGGGAATTTTTAGGACAAACCGGCGTAATTGCAACTGCAGAGGGCAATTTAGGCTCACATTTCGATCAAAGTGTACTTTTGTATAGTTGCCGTCAGTCCGGAGATCAGCCAGCATACTGCAGCAGGAATGATATCGAGCAGCTAAATTCAACGCGTTGCTCCTTACCACTTTCATGTTGAGTAGGTGATGAGGACACTCTCATTTCTCATCGATATATTTTTTCTGCGCAGAACTATTTTGGCGAGTGAAACGTGTCAGAGGGCGTCAAATGGGTTCTGAATAATAAAGACGATAACACCGTCAATACGTTCGAGATATTACTCTCGACATGAATTGCGGAGGTAAAACAACGACAATGCACTTGCTGATTCGACCCAGCAAGCGTAGACCTAGAGCGAATCGTCATAAGCACTGAAAACGCCACCCTAGCTCCGTTCTGGGGTGGCTTTTTTTTGTTCGATTCCTGCCTCTTACTCATCAGACTGGTTTCAATGGATTCGAGATATTGATGAGAGAGATGCGCTATTTCCTGCCAATAATGATGCCATATTCCTCATCGCGTATTGGTCCCTGGCCTTCCATGACATGATAGTCCAGACCGACTCTGTTTTTGAGAGAAAATTTCCACTCAAAAAGAGCTTGTTTCATATTTTGTCGGATCGATTCCATATTTGGATCTTGTCCTAAATCGTAAAGTTCGTCTGGGTCAGATTTCAGATCAAATAGCTGTGGTGGAAAACCGTGGTAATAGATGTATTTCCAGTCATGATTGGCAATCATCACGGCCCTGCACGCTAGCCGGTCTATATTCAATATCTCCTTGATGCCACGCTCGGCGTAGTCAATTTCGCTAATCGTAAAGCCTCTCCACGATGGTGGTTTAGTTTTACTTTCCAGTAAAGGTAGTAGCGACCTTCCTTCCATTCTCTCCTGACAGGTTTCACCGCCCGCAAACTCAATGAACGTAGGAACAACATCGACCGATTCCACCAGTTCGTGTCGAACCAGACCTCTTGTGCAATTCGCCTGTGGACGAGGGTCGACAACGATCATGGGGATCTTTACCGAAGGCTTGTGGAACAGATCTTTCTCCCCTAGATCATGATCGCCCAAATAATCGCCATGATCAGAAGTAAAAATAATCAGGGTATGTTCGAGCATCCCCGCCGAAGTCATAAATTCAAACAGTTTTCCGAGATGATCATCAACCTGCGTGACGAGTCCCATATAGGCGGGAATCACAATTTCGCGAATTTCTCTATCCGAATAGGATTGGCTATATTCTGTTTGCTTGAACGCTTCGACAACGGGGTGGGAGTTTGTAGGAGAACTGTTGCGACGCATAACCGGCTGAATATCTTCTGCACGATACATATTGTGATACGGAGCAGGTGCAATAATTGGCCAATGTGGTTTGATGTAGCTTAAATGCAGGCACCAAGGCTGTTCGACGGTTTCGGACATGAAGTCGATTGCGCGTCTGGTGGTGAACGCGGTTTCAGAATGTTCTTCGGCAATCGCTGCGGGATATCGTGCGCTTCGTAGTGACCAGCCAGATTGCAGGGTTCCTGTTTCGTCGACGCTACTATTCGCCCGTTGATCCCATGGATTGGATTCTTGGTATCCGACTTTCCTAAGGTAGTTGGTATATCCCTGTTCCAGTGGGAGTATAGGGTCAGGAAACAATCCTTCGTGCCATTCGTAGGGTTCGAAGCCACCAGTCTCTGCTGTTTGAGCTAGATGCGAGTTGGGATCTATACCGGCTTGTCGAATATCTTCAGCACTTTTTCGACTATGTGTTTTTCCAACTACCGCTGTTCGATAACCAAGTGGCCGGAGATAATCTGCCAGCATTTTTTCCCCGAGCTGGGTCACGTCATCATTTCCCATCACACCATGACTAGACTGATATCGTCCGGTGTAAAAACTTGCTCTGGAAGGGGCGCACAACGGTGCTTGACAATGTGCCTGATCAAACCGCACTCCACGATCTGCGAGGCGATCAATGTTGGGTGTTCTCAGAGTTTTATGACCGTAGCAGGATAGGTAATCCTGCCTGAGTTGATCACACATGATGAAAAGAATATTTTTCTTGGCTGTCATGTTTTGGTGTCGATGCTAGATTAAAGGTGCAGATCGTTGTTTGAGCTGCATGGTCTATGATGAGATAACTGTTGTGATAAAGCAGCAATATTCAGTGGTGGGTTAACAAGGCTTGTGCTTTAGATACTGTTTAGTTCGAATCTCGTAGTAAAGATACCAGCGCAGCAGCACAGGTGTCGAGGGAGGGCAAGTAAAACACTAATGAGGAGATTGTTCTTTTTTACTGCGACTTAAAAAAGAGCGAATATGTAAAGCGATGACAAGCACAATCAAACTAAAAAGAATGGCGGCGATGGGCCTGTCTACAAAGTCCAGTGGGGTTTTTACTCGTGCCATCGAAGATCTTAACTTCACTTCCATAATGCCTCCTAGCACCATACCAAGAATGATGGGCACTATGGGAAGCTGAAGTCGTTTTAGAATCAGTCCAAAAACGCCAAAAACCGCTCCGATGGCACAGTCTGTCATCGAATTCCTCAGTGAATAGACGCCAACAAAACCAAGCGTCGCGATGATGATACCAAGAAAGCGGGTGGGGATTTGAATGATCCGTAAAATGCCATTGGTCGAGAAAAGAAGAAATACAACCACAATAATATTGAGCAGAAATAACGCGATATAGAGCGCCATCACAAAGTCCATTTGATTGGCAAACAGCTGTGGCCCAGGAATGACATTGTGTACATAAAAAACCGACAACATCATCGCAGTCAACGCCTCTCCTGGAATACCCAACGCTAACAGTGGGATCATTGCTGCCGCTGGAACCGCGTTGTTGGCGGCTTCAGACGCAACCAAGCCCTCAGCTGATCCTTTACCAAACTGCTCCGGGTTTTTCGAAGTTTTCTGAGCATAGGTATAGGACATAAATTGAGCGGTAAACTCACCGACACCCGGGATCATTCCCATCAATACGCCAAACGACGAAGACACTCCCGCAATACGTTTATACATCCAAAGCTCCTTAAACCCTTCGAATAGCCCGCCTCTAACCGGCGCTGGGTTAGGGTGTTCATCAGGTTGGGTCAGCAGGAGAAAAGCTTGTGAAAGCGCAAAAAGTCCAAGCACGATTACAATCAAATCAATGCCGGATGCGAGCCAGGTTTGGTCAAATGTATAACGGCGCGTGTATTTCACCGGCTCAAGACCAATCGTGTTTAAAAATATGCCAAAACACGCCATCATTCCGGCTGCGAGTATCTGCCCGCGGTGTGCGAGAACAACCAAAATGATACCAAGTAACGCAGCGAGGAAGATCTCTCGGCTACCAAAGTGGGGTGCAATGACCGCGAGGGCCTGAGACAAGAAGATCAGACAAACAACGGAAAACAGGCCGCCAGCCAGCGATGCAGAATAGGCAAGGGATAGTGCTCTACGGGGATTTCCATCCCGCGCAATTGGATGGCCATCATAAGTAGTCAGTGCGTTGACCGCGGTACCAGGCGTGTTAAGTAGAATCGCCGGTATTGCACCTCCATACATCGATGATCCATAGATGCCGAGCAACACAGTTAGCCCGACAATTGGGTCCAGTGAAAATGTCGGAGGCAATAGAATCGCAATCGCAACTGCGGCGCCAACTCCTGGAATTGCTCCAATGATTACACCTCCTATGGAGCCAAGGAACAATGCAGCGATGACATCCCATCGCAACAGTAACTCCAGAGATGATTGAAATGTTTCCACTTACAACTAGAGATAAAGCAGCATAAAGTTACGAATGCTATCAGGCAGGTATTCATACCATAGGCCACCAGGTATTTTTACCGAAAGAAGCGCTTTAAACAAAATCACAATTGTAATCGACAGGATGGTCGCCGCAACAAACACTTTCTTTTCTCGATAGCCCACCCGGACTGCTAAAAGATTTGTGAATAGAATTGTGCCAGGGAGATAACCAACAATTGGGACTATCCATACGTAAACCATAAACCAGCATGCAAACTCTATGGATCTAGCCCAGAATCTGACTTCCACCAGTCGACCATCTTGTTTGCTGGATAGAAGACTGCCGAAGAAGTGACAGGCAGAGAACAAAGCCATTCCTAACAAACTTACTGCTGGCCAGAATGTGGGCTGGGCGAAAACCTTTGTGCCCTTTATCCATTTTGTTTCGCTGCCTAGTTGGGATACTAAAAACACAGCGAACGCGAAAAAGAAACCAGCAAAAACCAAATCGCCGGGTCGGCGATCCCGGTTGAAGATTCGCTTTGCGGTATTGTTCCTAGGCACTGTTTGATTTAGTCCAGATAATTCAATTGGTCTGCAATTAGAGGTGTAAGCTAGTTTTCCGGTTGTAGGCGGCTCGCGGGGATAAGCCAAGATCTATTCTATTCCACGGTGTCTAATCCGCCTTCATGAAAACCTAGAAATTGTGAGGTAAAAAAAAGCGGGTGATAAGCCCGCTTTTTTAGCTTCTTGCGCTTTATTCGAGAATCTTGCCCAATCGGCCTAATGCTTCATTGTCACTGGCGATTTGTGCATTTGCAGCTTCTGCATCCTGCCAATAAATCAGAGCACCTGTTTCTTCTGCCAGCTCTTTGGCTTTATCCGAGAGTGCAACTTTTTTTGCTACCGCGATAATTTTCTCACGTGCATCTGCAGGCGTGTCTTTGTGAACAAAAAGACCGTTCCAAAGTGCGATATTCAAATCGGCGTTGATTTCTGCAACGGTAGGAACATCTGGTGTCAAAGCAATTCGCTCACCACCAATCGAAGCAAGGATTTTAATTTTATCCATACAAGGCAATACCAGTTGCAAAGTGGTGTTCATCACATCAACGTCGCCAGACGCCAGGGTATTGCAGTCCAGTGCATCAAAAGCTGCATCCGAGCTATAGGAAAAATCCATCAGCTTCGCTAGGGCAAGAGTCACTCTGGTTGGAATAAGCGGGCCGCCAAAGTGTCCCAGAGCGACTTCATTGCTTTTGGCATGTTCCGCTAACCCTGCCATATCATCGTAAGGTGCATTTTCCCCGGCGACGATGACGAACGGGTAGGTCAGAAAGTTGCCAAGAGGCTCGAATGGATTGGGGCTCAGTTCGGGAATGCCTATTTTTGGACCAATCGTAGGTACGGCGATAATAAATGAACCCACCGTGTAACCATCTGCGGGTGCGTTCGCAACTTCCACTGCGCCAGGGAATGGGCCACCGCCCCCCCCTGGCTTATTTACTAC
>JAHQWE010000050.1 GCA_019633985.1 Acidiferrobacterales bacterium
CAGTAATGGTGTTTTCTGCAACCATTGCGGCGGATAGTCAGACTTTAGCATTCGACACCAGTCGTATTACTAAGCATCTCATTCACATTGGTCTAGGTGCCGGTCTGTTACTGGTTGCGATGCGAATTCCACTCGACTGGCTTCAGATTTCCAGCAAGATTATTTTGATTGGTGGCTTATTGATGCTGGCATTACTTTTTGTGCCTGGCGCGGGTGTAGAGGTCAATGGAAGCCTACGCTGGTACAGCATTGGCGGCTTTCGGATGCAGCCCTCTGAGCTGATGAAAATTGCGGCACTGATCTATTTTGCTGATTATTTGGCGCGTAAGAAAGAAGACCTGCACTTGTTCAAGGTAGGCATTATCAATGTTGGTCTGGTAGTTGGTTTAATTGGGTTGCTATTGTTGTTGCAACCAGATTTTGGAACCACTGCCGTGTTAGTCACGACCGTTGCTGGCATGATGTTTTTGGCAGGCGTTCGTTTTTGGCATTTTCTGGTTAGCATTTCTGTTGCGGCGGCGTTGATGACGGTTCTCATGTGGATGGAACCCTATCGAGTTGCCCGGCTGATGAGTTATCGTGATCCGTGGGCAGATCCCTTCGGGTCTGGGTTTCAACTCGTACAGGCGCTGATCGCCATCGGTCGTGGGGAATGGTTTGGCATCGGCCTTGGCAGCAGTATTCAAAAACTGTTTTATCTGCCACATGCTGGAAACGATTTTCTGATCGCGGTGATTGGCGAAGAGCTGGGCGCCGTGGGAATTTTCGGTGTATTGATATTGTTCGGGGTTATTCTCTGGCGATCGTTTGTTATTGCCAGCCGGGCTTTGGACTTAGGGCATCGTTTCGGTGGTTTTCTTGCACAGGGCATTGGCTTGTTGTTATGCCTGCAAGCGACTGTTCATATTGCAGTGAACACCGGGTTGCTCCCCACGAAGGGTCTTACTCTGCCCCTGATGAGCTACGGAGGTAGCAGCATGTTGTCGAGCATGATCGCGATTGGTTTATTGCTTGCGGTGGATCGACAATGTCGGCCAATACGAAGAGGTGAGCGATGAGTCGCTTAATGGTAATGGCTGGCGGAACGGGTGGGCATGTGATGCCGGCGCTGGCGGTTGCCCGTTTGCTCAAGGAAAACGGGGTCGATATTCGTTGGATTGGAAATCCAGAGGGCCTGGAGGCCAAACTAGTTCCCGAAGCAGGTTTTGAGCTGGAAACTATCCGTATTAAAGGCTTAAGACGAAGCGGTTTCATTCGAAAATTAACCATGCCTTTCATGTTGGCGGGCGCTTGTATTCAGGTGTTGAGAATCGTATTACGATTTCGGCCCGATGCACTCTTGGGGATGGGCGGATTCGTCTCAGGCCCGGGTGGGGTGGTCGGGGGATTAATGGGCAAGCCTCTTGTACTGCACGAACAAAACGCGGTGGCAGGTTTAACCAATCGGTTACTTGCACCTTTTGCGAAGAAAGTATTGAGTGGATTCCCCGTGGCGGAAGGTGTGAAGAAAGCGCAATGGGTGGGAAATCCGGTGCGCAATGAAATTGCATCTATTGCGACACCTACAGATCGACTCAAGGAGCGCAGCGGGCCTGTGAAGATTTTGGTGGTTGGTGGAAGTCAGGGCGCACAGGTTTTTAATAAGCAGCTACCCGAGCTGTTCGCTGATTCTGCGCTTCCCCCCGTAGATATTTGGCACCAGTGCGGCAAAGGTCGGGCTGAGGGTGTCGTGGCTGCTTATGCGAAAAACGATGTTTCTGCGAATGCAGTGGAATTTATTGATGACATGGCCGCTGCCTATACTTGGTGTGATCTGATCATTTGTCGCTCCGGTGCAATGACAGTGGCTGAAGTATGTGCAGCGGGCGTTTCGGCGATATTCGTCCCATATCCTTACGCGGTAAGCGACCACCAATCGCGGAATGCTGATCATCTGGCCAAGACAGGAGCTGCCTTGTCTATCCCCCAGGCGGATTTTGTTTCGGGTCGTTGGCTATCTGTGTTAACGGATTTGGCTGAAGATCGGCCGAAGATCTTGGAGATGGCGGTAAAGGCAAGGTCTTTGGCTAAGCCTGATGCAACCAGGGATGTGGCTGATATTTGTGTGGAGGCGATGGATGCGTGAATTTGTAAAACGAATTCATTTCGTTGGCATTGGCGGAATTGGAATGAGCGGTATTGCTGAGGTGCTGCTAAAAGAGGGCTTTGAGGTTTCTGGTTCAGATCTTGTACGCAGTCCGATTGTTGATCGGCTCGAACAGGAAGGCGCGAGTATTTTCATAGGCCATGCGGGCCCACATGTTGATAATGCGGAAGCGGTCGTGACATCGAGTGCAGTAGATCCGGACAACCCGGAAGTTATCGAAGCACAAAAACGAAAAATCCCGCTGGTTCAGAGAGCAGAAATGCTGGGTGAGCTCATGCGATTTCGGCGGGGTATTGCCATTGCCGGTACCCACGGCAAGACCACTACCACAAGTCTGGTTGCGGCGGTTTTGACCGAAGCGGCAATGGATCCTACTTTTGTAATCGGTGGGGTGGTCAACAGTTCACGCACGAATGCGCGATTAGGCAGCGGAGAATATTTGGTAGCCGAAGCGGACGAGAGCGATGCATCGTTTCTTCATTTGCAGCCTCAAATGGCTGTGGTCACCAATATCGACGCTGATCATATGGATACCTACGGCGGCGATTTCGAAAAACTGAAGCAGACTTATCTGGCTTTTCTTCACAATCTGCCTTTTTATGGTTTGGCTGTGGTTTGTTTTGATGATCCAGAATTACGCGCAGTTTGTCAGGATTTGGCGCGTCCTATTTTGAGTTATGGCGTCGAGGAGAGCGCTGATTTAAGAGCGGCAAATCTCATCTTCCAGGACCGCAGCAGCCATTTCGATGTGATGCATCTGGGTGAGGACTTGGGCCGATTCGAGCTTTCTATGCCAGGTGTTCACAACGTGCAAAATGCACTGGCGGCGATTGCCATCGCGTCGAAGCTGGGAATATCGATGGACACCGTGAAATTGGCGCTCAGTCAATTTGAGGGAATTGGTCGCCGTTTTCAACATATCGGTATGTTGTCAGTGGAAGGTGGTGACGTAGAAATGATTGATGATTATGCCCACCACCCTGTGGAATTGAGAGCGACCTTGAACGCGGCGCGCGGCTGTTGGCCAGAAAGGCGAATTGTTGCCGTGTTCCAGCCTCATCGATACAGCCGAACCAGAGATTTGTTTGATGACTTTGCGCAGCTGCTTTCTACGGTAGATCACCTGATCGTTACCGAGGTATATCCTGCAGGAGAAGCGCCAATTGCTGGCGCCGATGGTCGCTCCTTATGTAAGGCAATCAGAAAGCGTGGTAACGACCCGGTGTTTGTCGAATCTCTGGAGGAATTAACCCATGTGCTTTCGGGCTACCTGCTTCCGAACGACGTGTTATTAAGTTTGGGTGCGGGTGATATAGGTCGATATGCCAATCAACTTCAGTCGGATGGTCTCGCAGCTGGGGAAGCCGCATGATGGCAGTCAAGCAGTCTCCAACTTTACCCTTTGATCTCGCAAACCTGCGCGGTGAACTGCGTTTGGATGAGCCTATGAGTCGACACACTAGCTGGAGAGTAGGCGGCAATGCAGATTATTTCTACGTGCCGGCGGATCGAGAAGACGTCATTGAGTTCATGCGGAGGATACCGACAGAACTACCGGTACATTGGGTTGGTCTCGGAAGCAATCTTCTGGTGCGAGATGGCGGCGTAAAGGGTGTCGTTGTGAAAACCACCAAGGCGCTGTCAGTGATTCGATTGGAAGTTAATAACAGAATCTACGCGGAAGCCGGTGTGACGTGCTCGAAAGTAGCGCGAACCAGCGTAAGACACAGTTTGGCAGGGGGCGAATTCCTTGCTGGGGTACCCGGGTCATTTGGTGGTGCTCTGGCAATGAATGCAGGCGCGTTTGGCGGAGAAACCTGGCCATTGGTTGAATCGATTGACTGTGTTGATAGGGCAGGAAATTGCACAACCCTCACCGCCGGAGAAGTGCGGTTTTCTTATCGTAATGTGGAAATGCCAGAGGGAATGTTTCTGCTATCCGGGGTATTGCAATTGCGATCTGGTCAATCTGATGTTGACGGCAAGGCTCAAATCAAGGCGCTTCTTGATAAGCGGAGTGCCAGTCAACCAATTCAAAGCGCAAATGCTGGGTCGGTATTTAAAAACCCTGAAGGTGACTATTCGGCGCGGATTATTGAAAGTTTGGGGTTAAAAGGTCAGGTAATTGGTGACGCCTGTTTTTCTGATGTGCATGCCAATTTCATTATTAACCAAGGAAACTGCTCTGCGAATGACATCGAAGCCTTGATTGAACTCGCTCAATCCCGCGCATGGCAGGAACTTGGGGTGCATCTTGAACCCGAAGTACGCGTCATTGGGAGTGCAAACCAATGAGTCAAACCGTACCCGCACAAAAATTGGATGGGTCTGGCAATGATCACGAAGGGCGTCGGTGGGTGACCAGCTTTGTTTGGTTACTACTACTTTCTATGGTGGGGATTTTTGTTGTCGATCGTTTATATCACCCGGGTAAGTTTCGTATCGAGCAGATCGAAGTCCGAGGACAGTTTCGCCAGGTGAATGCGGAACAGGTAAAAGAGTCAGTGGAAACCGCACTTCAAGGTAACTATTTTTCTGCAAGCTTAGGGCATATAGAGTCTGCGATTAAAGAACTCCCATGGGTTTTCGATGCAGCGATACGACGACAATGGCCATCGACCCTAGTGGTAGAGGTAGAAGAAGTGCAACCAATTGCGGAGTGGGGCGCTGATCAATGGCTTAACGCCAGCGGCGATCTGGTAGCACGGGAACCCTGGGATCATCAACTGCCCGCCCTTTCCGGACCGATTTCAATGCAGGAAACAGTCTGGAAAATGTTCCAGGAGTGGCACGGCAAATTCGCTGCGCACGGGCTGTCACTAGACCGACTACGGTTTGACGAGAGAGAGTTGTGGTATCTCACGCTTAGTCTGACCGCGCTGGCAATTGACAGAAATGCGCTTTCTCAATCTGCTGAAGAATCCTCTCCTTTATCAGTCACGATATCTGCGGAGGGAGGAGAAACTGTTCCCGCCCACGACTATCTTGCCGAAGTCACCATGATTGTTGACAACGCTGACGCTACTCCAAGAATTAACCGCCTGATCAGTGCCTTGAACAGTCAGCTGATAGCGGAGTTTCCGAGTATGAAATCCATCGATCTTCGATATCCCAATGGCTTTGCTATCAATTGGATAACGAGATCACCTGTAAACCAAAAATTGACCGAGTCGAAGTAAAACTAATGGCCAAAAAAGCAAACAGTAATTTGATAGTAGGAATCGATATTGGTACCTCCAAAGTACTGGCCATTGTGGGCGAGGTTGGGGTGGACGGTGAGTTGGAAGTGATCGGTGTAGGCCATCATCCGGCAAAGGGCTTAAGAAAAGGTGTCGTCGCCAATATTGAATCTACAGTGCAGTCGATACAACGCGCCGTAGAAGAAGCAGAGCTCATGGCGGGGTGTCAGATTTACTCGGTTTTCGCAGGAATTGCTGGTGCACATATCAATAGCTTCAACTCCCATGGCGTGGTGGCTGTTAAGGATAATGAGGTGACATCCAGCGATATCGAGCGGGTGATTGATGCGGCTAAAGCCATGGCCATACCGAATGACCAGCGCATACTTCATGTGATGCCACAGGATTTTGTGATTGACGGACAGGATGGCATTCGTGAGCCGGTTGGCATGAGTGGCGTGCGTATGGAGGCCAAGGTGCACATGATAACTGGGGCCGTAAGCGCAGCGCAAAATATTGTCAAATGTATTCGGCGTTGTGGTCTCGAAGTAGACGACATCATTCTGGAACAAATAGCTTCCAGCGAATCGGTGTTAACGGAAGACGAACGGGAACTCGGTGTTTGCATGATCGACATTGGTGGGGGTACTACCGATATCGCAATCTTTTGCGATGGCGCCATTCGCCATACCGCGGTAATTCCCATTGCAGGTGACCAGGTAACTAACGATATTGCAGTGGCGTTTCATACTCCTACTCAGGCGGCCGAAGAGTTGAAGAAAAAACACGGCTGCACACTGGTGCAACTGGTGGACGAGTCGCAAATGATCGAGACCCCGAGTATGGGCGGCAGGCCGCCACGGACCCTGTCACGGCAGAATCTTGCTGAAATAATTGAGCCGCGTATTGAGGAGTTGTTGATGCTGGTACAGGCGGAGCTCAGACGCAGCGGATTCGAAGAAATAATTGGCTCCGGAATTGTGATGACTGGAGGCAGTTCCCGAGTTGAAGGAATGATTGAGCTCGCGGAAGAAATTTTTCATTTGCCGGTTCGTCTTGGCGTGCCTAACTACAGCGGGTCTTTAAGCGAAGTAGTCAAAAATCCGATTTATTCAACCGGAATTGGCCTGATTCAATTTGGCCATGCGAACAAATCACAGGTCAGCGCAATCAGCGAACAAACCAGCCCTTTTAAAGCTGTGTTTGAAAGAATGAAAAGTTGGTTCAAAGGAAGTTTTTAATGATGATTTTGACCGAGTTTTTTTACAGATCGAGTAGAAAAAATTTACTGATGAATTCCTCAAACAGATTCATTGGTCTTTTATGTTCACCTTGCACACGTGGAGGAAATTAATATGTTTGAATTAGTAGAAGCAGTCAGCCAGCAGGCGGTGATTAAAGTCATCGGTGTTGGTGGTGGCGGCGGTAATGCCGTCGAGCACATGCTGAAAGCAGAACTGGAGGGTGTTGAATTTATCAATGCCAATACCGATGCCCAGATGCTCTCTCGCTCTAACGCACCGACGATCTTGCAACTTGGCGAAAGTCTTACCAAGGGGCTGGGAGCCGGCGCGAACCCAGAAGTTGGCCGGCAGGCGGCAATGGAGGATCGCGATCGAATTTCAGACGCGATCGATGGTGCTGATATGGTGTTCATTACCGCGGGAATGGGTGGCGGCACCGGCACTGGAGCGGCACCGGTGATTGCAGAAATCGCGCGAGAAAAGGGTATTCTCACCGTGGCTGTGGTCACCCGACCATTTCCATTCGAGGGAAAAAAGCGGATTGATTTGGCTTTTCACGGTATCGAAGATCTTCAGCAGTATGTGGATTCACTGATCAGTATTCCCAACGAGAAGGTGCTGGCTGTCATGGGACAGGACGCGACATTAGTTGACGCTTTTGCCAAGGCCAACGAAGTGCTGTTTAACGCGGTTCAGGGAATCTCTGAGTTGATTACCCGCCCCGGTTTAATTAACGTGGACTTTGCAGATGTCCGAACTGTGATGTCTGAAATGGGTAAGGCGATGATGGGTTCGGCGACGGTCAGTGGCGAAAACCGTGCGGTGGAAGCAGCGCAACAGGCCATCTCCAGTCCGCTTCTTGAGGACGTCAATCTGCACGGTGCAAAAGGTCTGTTGGTGAACATCACGGCAGGCCCTGATATGGCGATTGGTGAATTTGAAGCGGTTGGTAATGCAATTCATGAATATGCAGCGCCTGATGCGAATGTGGTGATTGGTACTGCATTTGATCCAGAAATGCAGGGTGATTTACGCGTAACAATGGTCGCAACTGGTTTGAATGATGGTAAAGCACAGGCTGTTCCGGAAAAACCAGTTAAGGCTGTTGCGCCTCCAGCCCCTAAGGAGCCTGAACCGGAAAATGCACTTCCTCCAGGAGCAATGAGTCCCGGAAAGAGATTTGGACGTACCGGTGCGGTAACCAATGGCAATGCTGCGGTGCAGCTTGACCTGGATCATCTAGATATTCCAGCGTTTCTCAGGCGTCAGGCGGACTAGAAATGTAGTCAAAAAACAATAGTGTGCAAGCTATTCGGGCGGGTACTGATAAGATCGAAGCATTCTAATTTGCCTCGTTTTGGTGTAGTATCCGCCCGTTTTCCCGCTTACATAACAATTAGTTAACTGAAGGAACCCAACTGTCATGATCAGACAGCGCACTCTGAAAAATATTATTCGTGCCACCGGAGTGGGACTCCATACGGGCAAAAAGGTGTACCTCACCCTGCGACCGGCGCCAGTTGACACAGGAATTGTGTTCATTCGAACAGATCTGGATACCGAGGTAGAGGTTCCCGCAAGGCCTGAAAATGTGAGCGATACGCGACTCTCAACGACGCTTGAGAGAGATGGCGTAAAGATTTCTACAGTTGAGCATTTAATGTCAGCGTTTGCTGGGATCGGCATCGACAATGCCTATGTTGAATTAAGTGCCCCAGAAGTACCCATTATGGACGGTAGCGCGGGTCCATTTGTTTTTTTACTGCAGTCGGCCGGTATTTCTGAACAGAAAAAACTCAAACAATTTATTCGAATCAAGAAACCATGTGTGGTTCAGGATGACGATAAGTGGGTGAAGTTTGAGCCTTTCAATGGCTTCAAAGTCTCATTTGCCATTGATTTTGATCACCCCATTCTAAAAAACTCAACGCAAAATGCGTCCGTGGACTTTTCCACTACTTCTTTTGTAAAAGAGGTGAGCCGAGCGCGCACGTTTGGCTTTATGGATGATCTCGAAGCACTGCGGAATGCCGGTCTAGCTCAGGGTGGCAGTTTTGACAATGCGATTGTCATGGATTCGTTTCATATTCTGAACGACGATGGTTTGCGATATGAAGATGAATTTGTGAAGCATAAGGTTTTGGATGCGATAGGCGATCTTTATTTGTTAGGCCACCCACTGATTGGTGAATTTAGTGCCCATAAATCTGGACATGCCCTAAATAATCGTCTGTTACGCCAACTGATCGCAGATGAATCTGCGTGGGAGTTGGTGACATTTGAGGACGAAACTGAGGTGCCCATTTCCTTCGTTCGAAGTATCACCGCCTGATAGTAGACCAAACTACCATCAACTGCGCCACATCTGCCTTTGCGTTACAAAACGCGAGCTACCTTCAGATCAGAGTTCATTTTTCCTGATATCCCGGGTAATACCTTGAAATAGGTCCTTATCGTTGTGGAGAACGATTTTTCTGGGATAGTCTTTGCAGAGCATTTCGCAACCCTTTGTGATTCAAACGACTGGCGGTGGATTGGAGATGATGACGGCTTTTCTCTGAGAGGGTTGCCTGGCGATAGTTCGGTCGGGCAGGGGGTAAAATTCCAGGTCTCGCCTTAACCTCGATCTCCTTGATATTAAAGGATTCCAGCTCTTTTCGGATGGCGCTTTGTTGGTGCCGTAATTCCGTCGCCCAGATCGCAGATTCGGTGAATATGACAAGACGACCGGATCGAAACAGCAGTGGGATACTGGCGTCAGCAGCGCGCCCAGCGCAACGTCCCCATAGACGCCGGATTTCCGCTTGAACTTCTTCCCTTTCAGGCGCGTTTTCGGAATCATGTAGTTGATCTCCGAGCAGATCGCGAATTAATCCACCGACACTCGAGAACTCTTTGGGTCTCTGATCTTTCAAATTCAAAGTTTGGTCTTATAGTTTACGATCTACTCGATTTTATCCATCATTTGCTCGCAGTAATGCTGCGATACGGCATATGGACTCTGGCATAATCCACCCTAACGTACAAACAATTTAACCCGTCTTCATGCTGCAATCCGCACTCAAAAAAGTATTTGGTGATCGCAATCAGCGATTGCTCAAAAAAATGCACAAGACTGTTGCACAAATCACTGCAATGGAGGCTGAGTTGCAGTCGTTAGATGACTCGGCTCTACAGGCATATACAACCACACTGCGTCAACGTAGTGCAGATGGTGCGACCCAAGAAGAGCTACTCCCAACTGCATTTGCCGTAGCACGGGAGGCTTCCAAAAGAGCGCTCGGATTACGACACTATGATGTCCAGCTTATTGGTGGGATGGTGTTAAATAGCGGCAAGATCGCGGAGATGAAAACAGGTGAGGGTAAAACGCTGATGGCGACGCTTCCCGCTTATTTGAATGCGGTGTGCGGACAACCTGTTCACATTGTTACGGTGAATGATTATCTCGCTAGCCGGGATGCCGAGTGGATGGGAAAGCTATATCAGTTCTTAGGTCTTAGCGTTGGTGTTATCGCTTCCGGCCAGAGCCCTGATGTCAAGAAATCAGCGTATCAGTGTGACATCGTCTACGGCACCAACAACGAATTTGGTTTCGATTATCTGCGAGACAATATGGCGTTTTCCGCAGAAGATCGCGCTCAGCAAGGATTAGGTTTTGCGATTGTCGACGAAGTGGACTCGATTCTCATTGATGAGGCTAGAACACCACTCATTATCTCCGGTCCTGCTGAAGAAAGTACTTCGCTTTACCAAAAAATTAATATGGTTGTACCTAAGCTGGAGCGACAGGAAGAAGAGGAAGGCCCCGGGGACTTTAGCGTTGACGAAAAATCAAAGCAGGTTTCACTCACAGAGGACGGACATGAAAATGCTGAACAACTGCTCGTTTCAGAAGGTCTGCTAGAAAGCGATGGAAGCTTATATGAGCTTGGCAATATTAGTCTTCTACACCATTTGTATGCGGCTTTAAGGGCCCATAATTTGTTTAAAAAAGACGTTGACTATATCGTCCAGGGTGACCAGATCGTCATCATCGATGAGTTCACTGGTCGAATGATGGCTGGTCGAAGATGGTCTGAGGGATTACATCAAGCTGTGGAAGCCAAAGAGGGTGTCACGATTCAGCAAGAGAATCAGACTCTGGCTTCGATTACTTTTCAAAATTATTTCAGACTTTACGATAAGTTGTCTGGCATGACCGGTACGGCGGATACCGAGGCGCCGGAATTCTTGCAGATTTACAGTTTGGAGGTGGTGATACTGCCTACCAATAAGCCCATGATCCGAAAAGATCAGCCCGATCAGGTATATAGAACGACCGCTGAGAAATACAGCGCGATTGTTGAGGCGATCAAGGAGTGCCAGTCTAAGAATCAACCGGTTTTGGTGGGTACAGCGTCAATAGATTCGTCTGAATTTTTGTCGGCACATTTGAACAAGGAGTCTATTGCTCATGAGGTGTTAAACGCCAAACAGCACGAGAGAGAGGCGGAAATCATAGCTGAAGCAGGGCGTCCGGGGCGGGTAACCATTGCGACCAATATGGCCGGTCGTGGAACAGACATTGTACTCGGAGGTAGTTTGGATTCCGAGCTGGCGAAACTGGAGGAGAGCGAACACGCCGCTGCAACGGAATCCTGGAAGGTTCGCCACCAGCAGGTGCTGGATGCGGGCGGGCTTCACGTCCTCGGGACAGAACGCAACGAATCACGACGGGTGGACAATCAGTTGCGCGGTCGTTGCGGACGACAAGGAGATCCGGGTTCGAGCGGTTTCTACTTGTCTCTGGAAGATAGTTTGATGCGCATCTTTGGCTCAGATCGAATCGCTAGCTTGATGCAAAAGTTGGGTATGGAAGAGGGCGAAGCCATTGAGCATCCTTGGGTTACCAAAGCAATTGAAAATGCCCAAAAGAAGGTTGAAGGGCACAACTTCGATATTCGAAAGCAGTTACTCGAATATGATGACGTTGCTAACGAACAGAGGAAGGTGATCTACGAGCAGCGAAATATGCTGATGGAGAAAGAGGATATCTCCGAATATATCCAGAGTACTCGTAGTGAAACCATCGATCTGGTGATTAACCGAAGCGTCTCTCCACAATCACTTGAAGAGCAATGGGATGTACCAGCTCTGGAGCAAGACCTGCGCAGTGAGTTTGCGATAGAGCTTCCTGTTCAAGAGTGGCTGGACGCTGATGATGAATTGCACGAAGAATCTTTGCGCAGAAAAATCGCAGATTCAATTGAAGAAATGGTGAAGGAAAAGGAAGATCGGGTGGGCACTGAGGGAATGCGGCATATCGAGAAAACGCTGATGCTTCGAATTCTTGATGAGCAATGGAAAGAACATTTGGCGAGTATGGACTATTTGCGGCAAGGTATCGGTTTGCGGGGCTATGCGCAAAAGAACCCAAAACAAGAATACAAACGTGAAGCCTATGAAATGTTTACGGAACTTCTCAATGAAGTGAAATTCACCGTCTCCACTGCGATCGCACGTTTACATATTCCGACTGAAGAAGAAATGCGTGAGCTTGAGGCGCAACAGCGGGCGTTGGCTCAACAGCAGCAGGAAAACATGAATTTTATTCATGAAGATGCTGCCGGTAATGAAGATGAAGCAGAGCGCCAACAGGCCGAAGCGGCTGCGAGACGGAGTCGGCAGGCCCAACAGCAGACGGTGGTACGCCAGGGCAAAAAGGTTGGCAGAAATGATCCTTGCCCCTGCGGATCCGGTAAGAAATATAAACAGTGCCACGGAAAACTCTCGTAACGGTTCGCGAATTAAATATACCGCATCAAGAATATTCTCATGAGTGGCACGATCTCTCCGCTAGCGCCTCCGGGACTACCTGATTTTTCAAAGTTATCCGGTGTCAGACTCGCGACAGCGGCGACTGGTGTTAAATACCAAGGGCGGGAAGATTTGCTTTTGGTGGATCTTGAAAAAGGTTCCGTCGGCGCTGGAATTTTTACCCGTTCGACCGCTGCTGGAGCTCCTGTGGTTTGGTGCAGAGAAGTGCTAAATCTGTCTACCACTCGCGGCTTGGTGGTGAATGCAGGAAACGCCAACGTATTTACCGGTGAAAGAGGTCGCGATGATGTGATTTCAATGGCGTCCGCGGCCGCCGATGTCTTGGGCTGCAGTCACAAAGAGGTGTTTGTCGCTTCGACCGGCGTGATTGGAGAACCATTGCCGGTTGATCTCATACTGCCCAAAATAAAGACGATGGGATCTGAGCTTGGGGAAGAAGCATGGCCTGCATCATGTCGTTCTATTCTTACTACTGATACCTTTGCGAAGGGAGCGATAACGACCTGTTCGATTGACGGTCAGCTGGTTACTATTTATGGAATGGCCAAAGGCTCGGGAATGATCGAGCCCGATATGGCCACTATGCTTGCTTTCATTTTCACTGACGCGAATATCGAGAAATCGGTGTTGCAAGGCTTGTTGGAGGAGGCAAACGATAGCTCGTTTAATGCGATCACGGTTGATAGTGATACTTCTACCAGTGATACCTGCTTATTGTTTGCAACTGGCAAAGCCTGCAATCAATTGCAAACCGATCGCGGATCGCAGGCGCTCAATGATTTTCGACTCTCCCTTTCCGAGATAATGCTCAATTTAGCGGTTCAGGTTGTCCGTGATGGCGAAGGCGCAACCAAGCTCATTCGAGTAAGCGTCAAGGGCGCTAGGTCGGACGAAGAGGCAAAACATGTCGCTAAGACGATCGCCAATTCTCCACTGGTCAAAACCGCTATCGCCGGTGAAGATGCGAACTGGGGTCGGGTGGTGATGGCGGTGGGAAAGTCTGGTGTAACCTATGCACCAGAGCAGCTGGCTATCGGATTCGGTGGCATTACAATCACCGAGAATGGCATGCGATCGGCGCAATATGATGAATCTCGTATTTCCAAACACTTGCAGGGTGATGAAGTTTCAATTGATGTTGGGATAGGGGGCGGCCTGGGTTCCGCGACCGTGTGGACTTGCGATTTGACCCACGGTTATATTTCGATCAATGCTGACTACCGGTCCTAATACTCTAAATAACATATGACAGCCTCTGCCCCCGATGGTCGGCTCTATGTGGTTGTGGGAATCCTGAAAGATAAAAAGGGCAGATTGTTTGTGCAACAACGAAGATCCGGTACCCCCAAAGCGGGTAAGTGGGAGTTTCCAGGGGGGAAACTGGAATCAAATGAGACGCCGTGGGAGGCTTTATCCAGAGAGTTACATGAAGAACTGGGAATCTTGGTAGTTTCGTGCGAGAAATTAACCGTAGTGACCCATGACTATGATCACGCTAAGGTTTGGCTGGACACCTATTTAGTCACGGAATTTGAAGGTAACCCGGTGGGTCGGGAAGGGCAAGCCTTCAGCTGGGTGGATATAAAAAGTGAAAAAGACTTATCCCGCTTTGACTTTTTACCCGCGGTATTCCCTATTATTGAGGCTTTGCGGGTCGCTGATACCGCTTCTGCGGGTTAACCTCGATATTGCCAGATTGGATCTGAAATCAGAAGAATAAACTGTCTGAGGTAGTGCTGTATCTCGGTGCTTGGTTGGATGGTTTATATCGATAGCTCTTCGAAGCGATTATTAGAATACTAACAATCTATTAGGAAACAGTTCTCTTTAATTGAAGCGCTCGACGAGTTGCTGATGAATATTTTGAACCTGACTGGGCAACGCGGTCAGTGAAGTTTCATTATTCACAATGTAATCGGCGATTTGCAGTCTCTCGTTATCGCTTGCCTGATTTTTGAAAACTTGCATCACAGTTTCTTTTTCCATGCCTCGGTGTTCAACTAATCTTTTTAGGCGAATACTCTGATCACAATGAACGACAATAACAGCGTCCAAATCTAAATGCCGCTGGGTTTCAAACAGCAAAGGAATCTCAAGAATGCAGTACGGGCCCTCTGCAAAATTCGCTTGTTCATCAGACTCCTTTCGGATTAACGGGTGCAGCAGTTGCTCCAACCATTTTTTCTCCTCGGGGTGATGAAATATCTGCTTGCCCAATGCTTTTCTATTAAGGCTACCGTCTGGATGGAGGTACTGATCTCCAAAGTGATTTGCAATATGTTCGAGAGCTGGCATGCCAGGAGCAGTGACCTTTCTAGCAACCGTATCAGCATCTATGACTACTACCCCCAGATCCTTGAATAGTTTTCCTACGGTGGATTTGCCGGAACCAATGCCACCGGTGAGACCAACTTTCGCAACCATTAAAACTGCAAGAGCTGCATATATGTTTGGGTAATGGTTTCTCCCCAAAGCAATGCGAGCCAGCCGCTGATCGCTAAAAATGGACCAAACGAAATCGGATTCTCCTTTTTCAGGCTTTTCACGATCATCATCGCAATCGCAACGAGTGTGCCCGCCAGAGAGGCAAACAGGATGATCATTGGTATCAGCTCCCACCCAAGCCAGGCACCAAGGGCGGCCAGCAACTTAAAATCTCCGTATCCCAGCCCTTCTTTGCCAGTGATTCGAAAGTGAATCTGAAAAATAAGCCAAAATCCCATGTAGCCGGCGATTGCGCCAATCACCGCAGATTCGATCGTTGTAAACAGGCCAAACAGATTGCAAAACAAACCCACCCAGACAAGAGGCAGCGTAATGTTATCCGGAAGGAGCTGATGGTCAAGGTCGATCACCGTAAGGCAGATAAGACTCCAAACCAGCAGAAGAGAGGCTGCCAATTGCCAGCCGACGCCATAGTGCATCCAAAGGTGCACGCTCAGCAGCATGGTAATCAGTTCTATCGCAGGATATCTCCATGGAATTGTTTTTTTGCAGAACGCACATTTTCCCAATAAAAAGAGATAACTGATCACAGGAATATTGTGCCACCACTTCAACGGGTGTTCACACTGAGGACAATGAGATGCGGGGAAGTTGAGATTGAAGTCGGCTTGTTCGATTTGCCGATCATCTTCTATTTCTGTTTTGCTTTGATTTTCCCCTGAAAGGGCAAGTAATTCCCGACACTGCTGGCTCCATTCCCTGTGCATCATCTCTGGGAGTCGAAGTATCACGACATTCAGAAAACTACCGACACAAATTCCCAAAAGGCTGATAGCGATTAACCCGCCCAACGGATGTTGAAAGAGATCAAGCAACGGTGATACCGACAGGAGCCGTTTTAGAAAACTGCGCCGAGTTTGAAAATCGGTAGATACATCGCGATGACGATGGTGCCGACGATTACTCCAAGAACAATAATAAGAAGCGGCTCAATCAAGCTACTAATTACCGCAACAGCGTTGTCTACCTCGTTTTCAAAGAAATCGGCGACTTTATCCAGCATTCTTTCGAGCTCACCGGCTTCCTCACCTGTGGTCACCATTTGAAGCATCATGCCCGGGAAAAGTTTCGTGTCAGCCATCGAACTCTCCAACGTGCGTCCAGTCGACACCTCTCTCCTGACTTCAAGAATACCGTCTCGATAAACCCGATTCCCGGCCGCACTTGCCACGGTTTCCAGCGCGTCGACTAACGGTATTCCGGCTCCAAACATTATTGCCAGGGTTCTAGAGATTCTCGCGATAATCGCTTTCCGGATGATAGGGCCAAAGATGGGCATTTTCAGAATCATCCTATCCAGCAAGTGTTGCATTTTCGTCGATCTCTTATAGGCATTGACCAGGAAAACCCCCCCAATCATGGCCCCAAGTAAGTACCAGTGCCAATTTGCTTGTACGGCATGGGATAAATCAACCACCCATTTTGTAAGGGAGGGTAGGTCAGCACCAAAATCTGAAAACAAAGTTTCGAATTCTGGAATAACTACTATAAGCAGAACCGCGACGATTACAATCGCCACAAGAATAACTAGGGCAGGATAAAACAAAGCCGATCGAACTTTACTTTTGATGTTTTCAATTTTTTCTAAATACCCAGCAATACTATTCATCAGGTTATCCAGAGTTCCCGACTCTTCTCCGACGGAAACCAGACTGGTGTAAAGACGATTGAAGTGCTCGGGATGTTTTTTAAGAGATACACTGAGATTTGTACCAGCCTCAACATCTGCCCGAACTTTATTGAGCAAGGTTTTTACCGCAGGATTATCATGACCAACGGATATCCCTCGCAAGGATTGTGCAATCGGGATGCCCGCCTCTATCATGGTTGCGAGCTGCCTTGTGGTAAAGACGATATCCTTAACTTTAACTGAGCTTCCGAGGCTTAACAAAGGTTTTGCAGTTTTGCGAAGCTTCTTTACTCGAATACCTTGTCTTCGTAACAACAACCTTGCTGCCTGGATATTGGTCGCTTCTATTTCTCCAGAAGCTTTCCGGTTCCCCTTATCAACTCCGCTCCACGTAAATGAAACAGGTTCGCTTTTTTTTGATTTCGCTTTTGCCATAACGTCTAGTTAGCGGTTACGCGTTCAACCTCTTCAATTGATGTAATACCAGCAGCCACTTTTCGCAAGCCAGATTGTCGCATGGTTGCCACTTTGTCTATCCTAGCTTGCTTGTCGATATCCATAGTTGAGCAATTTGTCATGACCAACTCGGAAATCGCCGGTGTCATCGGCATTACCTCGTATATTCCTGTTCTACCACGATAGCCGCCAGTGCAACCACTGCAGCCGGCTGCGCCATAAATTTCCAGCCCTGAGAGCTCGCTTTCTTCAAAACCGAGATCTAAGAGAACTTCTTCTTTTAGGTCAAGCGGCTCGCGGCAAGAATCGCAAAGTCTTCGCACGAGACGTTGAGCAATAACCAGATTAACAGAGGACGCGATATTAAATGGCTGGATCCCCATGTTAACTAGTCTAGTAATTGAACTCGGTGCATCATTGGTGTGCAATGTCGATAGTACCAGGTGACCGGTTTGTGAGGCTTTTACCGCTATCTCCGCGGTCTCTAGATCTCGAATCTCACCAATCATTACCACATCTGGATCCTGTCGCAGAAATGCGCGGAGGACGTTTCCAAAAGTGAGCCCGATTCGTTCATTCACGTTTACCTGATTAATGCCGTTAACGTAAATTTCTACAGGGTCTTCTACGCTGGAAATATTCCGCTCAACGGTGTTGAGAACGTTGAGTGCAGAGTAGAGAGAAACTGTTTTACCACTACCCGTAGGACCAGTAACCAAAATCATTCCATGGGGCTGCTCGGCGGCTTCACGGTAGAGCTGAAGTTGCTCGGGTTCCATGCCGATCGTTTCCAAACCTAAATTGGCGGCCGAGGTGTCCAAGACACGAATTACCATTTTCTCGCCAAACAACGTTGGCATCGTACTTATTCTAAAATCGATTGTCCGGCTTCGAGAAAATTGCAGTTTCATTCGCCCATCTTGTGGCAAACGCCTTTCCGCAATATCGAGCTGGGATAGAATTTTTAATCGGGCGATAATCTTGTGTATTAATCCCTTTGGAGGATTAATGGCGTCGTGTAGAACACCATCGATTCGGAAGCGTATCCTTGTGACTGTTTCGTAGGGCTCGATGTGAATATCTGAAGCCCCCCGACGAATTGCGTCTTGCACAATCTTGTTGACGAAGCGGACAATCGGCGTGTCGATTTTGAGATCGAGAGCGCCCTCCAGTGCCTCATCAACTTCTTCCGCAAGATCGATTTCGTCCAGACCTTCTTCGTTGACAATATCGGAGAGAGAAACACCAGAATCTTTATCCAGTATGTTCTCTAGTGCCAGCGCAAGTTTTCTAGGATCCAGTAAGACTAGGCTCACCGATAATCCGGTATTGAACTTAACTTCGTCTAGTGCAACGGTGTTACCAGGATCACTGACACCCAGAAACAGGCGGGTGTCTCGTAAATAAAGTGGAAGTATGTAGTGTTTTTCAATCAGCGACGCAGGAACTAAATCTAATGGAGACAGCTCCGTATTCATCGAGTCGATATCCATCATTGGGATACCAAACTCTTCTGAAACGACTTCGCAGGCTTTAGTAACAGGAACTGCATTCTGTTCTATACACTGAAGGTAGAAGGAGCGATTCTCCTGCAATGCTGTTTTGTTTATTTCTTCCGCTGCAGCTTGGGTGAGTAACCCTTTTTTCACCATTTTTGCAGCAACTCCTGTCAGAGAAATTGCTGCCGTGGATGGTGCGCTGCTCTCAGTTAAATCAGGTTCACTCGCCATTTATCTATTCCTACTCGAAGTAAGGCCAGGTGCCTTAGTCTGCCGCCGTGGTTCAATGACAATCATAACTGACATATCGATACCGAAAATCTTCAAATTTTGCACTCTGTTCTAGCTCCAATTCTTCATCTGCACGCCGTCCTGATTGCTTGATTGATAAATACCAAGTAAAATACTCGGGAATTATTAGCGCACTAACGATCCGATTTTTACGTTTCACTGATTCTGTGAGCAGAATCCCCCGGATATCGGTTTTTTTGTGATTGTCATACCATTTTGACTGATTCGCGAACAAATTGCGCAAAATATATGTCGGTCACAGCAACTTTTAGGTAGCAAATTATGCAAGCTTTTTTATTATTGTTTCGTCATTTCCTAATGTGAAAAGCGATTTCGAAGGACAAAAAAAGCAGAAAGCACACGCCGGTTGTAAAAAACTTAATTATTTCAATTGCTTAGCTTATGCCCCCGAAATTTGGGCACAATATCAGCGTCGCTAAGCACTTCAGACGTTTTTCACTGACGATCGAGTAAAACTCGCTCCGATAGTTTAAATGTCTGAGTAATTGTTGCAACCCAAAAAGCCAATAAACACGTTAAAACTATTCACCGAATTTAAAAGCCACACCAAACGATCAAATTTGAGCATCCGATGAAACTCACAACCAAGGGCCGTTATGCTGTCACCGCAATGATTGATCTTGCAATGAATCAGTCAGTTGGGCCCGTTTCTTTAAAAAGTATATCAGATAGTCAAGGTATATCGCTGTCTTATTTGGAGCAATTGTTCTCTAAAATGAAAAGAAATGACCTGGTAGTTGGGTCTCGAGGGCCTGGTGGTGGCTATGTTTTGGCCAGGGATACCCATCGAATTAGTATCGCCGATATCATTTTAGCGGTAGACGAACCTCTCGACATTACCGAATGTGAGGGAGAGCAAAACTGTAATGATGGGCGCCGCTGTCTTTCTCACGACCTTTGGTCGGATCTCAGTGATCAACTACATGCTTTTCTTGCCGGTATTCATCTTGGTGAACTGATGGAAAGAAGTGGAATTGGCGAAAACCGTCAATTCGATGCTACGCATTCTGAAACAAGTAAGTTGACTCGCCAGGATGGTCAACGAGTTGCTGTTCCTGAAAAATTTTAATTTTGGATAAGTCCATGACCACTACTGAAAGTGATTTAGTACCCCTGCTCAAAAGAGATTATAAAGAGGGGTTTATTACCGATATCGACTCCGAGACGTTGCCACCTGGTCTAGATGAAGATGTCATTCGCACAATTTCTGCCAAGAAAAATGAGCCGGAGTGGATGTTGGAATGGCGGCTTGAGGGCTATAAAAGATGGCTGGAAATGGCGCCGCCGGAATGGGCGCATCTACATCATCCTCCTGTCGATTTTCAGGATATCAGCTATTTCTCTGCGCCCAAGCAAAAACCTTTGTTGGATAGTCTCGACGAGGTAGATCCCAAATTGTTGGAGACCTATGAAAAGCTCGGAATTCCCATTGATGAGCAAAAAATGCTCGCAGGGGTAAAAGTAGCGGTTGATGCAGTTTTTGATAGCGTATCCGTTGCAACCACCTTTAAGGAAACTCTGCTGGAAGCTGGTGTGATCTTTTGTCCTATTTCTGAGGCACTACAAGAGTATCCAGAGCTGATCAAACAGTATTTAGGTACTGTGGTACCGCCAAGCGACAACTATTACGCGGCTCTGAATTCGGCAGTATTTAGTGACGGCTCTTTTGTTTTTATCCCCAAAGGTGTCCGTTGTCCGATGGAGTTGTCGACCTACTTCAGAATCAACGAAATGAATACGGGCCAGTTCGAGAGAACCTTGATTGTGGCCGAAGATGACAGCTATGTGAGCTATCTAGAAGGTTGCACTGCGCCTATGCGTGACGAAAATCAGCTGCACGCGGCTGTGGTTGAGCTGGTAGCAATGAAAGGTGCCGAAATTAAATACAGCACCGTCCAGAACTGGTATCCAGGAGATGAGGATGGAAAAGGGGGTATCTACAACTTTGTTACCAAGCGAGGAGCGTGTCGGGGGCAGGGCGCAAAAATTTCCTGGACACAAGTAGAAACCGGTTCAGCAATCACCTGGAAGTATCCAAGTGTCTTGCTAGAGGGAGACGATACTGTGGGAGAGTTCTATTCCGTTGCGCTAACCAACAATTATCAGCAAGCCGACACCGGAACTAAAATGGTACATATTGGCAAGAATTCCAAAAGTACCATTATTTCTAAAGGTATCTCGGCAGGAAAAGGGCAAAACGCCTACCGTGGCCTGGTCAAGATCTTGAAAGGTGCGGAGAATGCCAGAAATTATTCCCAATGTGATTCTTTGCTCATGGGGGACAAATGTGGGGCGCACACGTTTCCCTACATGGAAGTGAAGAATCCGAGTGCGATTGTTGAGCATGAGGCGACCACTTCACGCATCGGAGAAGATCAGCTGTTCTACTGCCGCCAACGTGGAATGTCAGAAGAGGATGCGGTGTCGATGATTGTGAATGGATTTTGTAAAGAAGTATTTAAAGAACTGCCGATGGAGTTCGCAGTGGAAGCACAAAAGCTCCTTGGTATCAGTTTGGAAGGCTCCGTTGGTTAGCAACGATTCGCATTCAATATCTCATTTAATTTTCTCAAATAAATATGCTCTCTATTAAAAACTTGCATGCCAGTATTGATGGCAAGCGCATTCTGAACGGAATCAATCTCGAAGTGGGTACTGGTGAGGTTCATGCCATCATGGGGCCCAACGGTTCTGGAAAAAGCACCCTGGCCAGCGTGCTTGCAGGTCGCGATAATTACGAAGTCACTGAAGGAAATGTGATCTATAAAGATCAGGATCTACTTGAAATGGAGCCGGAAATTCGTGCTCGCGAAGGAGTTTTTCTCGCCTTTCAGTATCCAGTAGAAATACCTGGTGTCACGAATATGTATTTACTCAAGGCTGCTATCAATGCAGTGAAGAAGCACCAGGGGCAAGACGAGCTCGACGCACGAGAGTTTCTAAAGTTGATCAAGGAGAAGGCGGCGATGGTGGAAATGAAACAAGAGTTTCTATATCGCTCGGTCAACGAAGGTTTTTCCGGTGGAGAAAAGAAACGCAATGAGATTTTGCAAATGGCGTTGCTTGAACCTTATTTGAGCATTCTCGATGAAACCGATTCAGGCCTGGATATTGATGCACTTAAGATCGTTGCCAAGGGGGTAAATCTGATCCGCAGCGAGCAACGATCCATGGTACTGGTGACACACTATCAACGACTACTTGATTACATTGTGCCGGACTATGTACATGTTTTGGCTGGTGGAAAAATCATTCGATCAGGTGGTAAGGAATTGGCACTGGAGCTCGAAGAAAAAGGCTATGGATGGATCGATGAGCTGGCAGCAGCGTGATCTGGGTATGCCGCAGTTAGGCTTGATTTACCGTAAATATATAGAAACATCATGACCGATATTATCGACCACTACGTGGATCAGTATATTGCTGATAGTGCGCGAACCAGCGCGTCTCTCCCAGATTGGCTCTGCGCGCAAAAGGAATCAGCGATTAGCCAGTTTAAAGAATCTGGTTTTCCGACTCTGAAAGATGAGGATTGGCGATATACATCGCTAAAGTCCGTGGTTTCAAAATTCTTTGAAGTGAAGGTGGATGAAACATCTGGCTCTGCAGACTTATCAGAATTTCTGATTAGCGAGCTAGATAGCTATCGAATGGTCTTTATCGATGGCCGATTCTCGCAACAGCATTCCAATTTGCCTGACGCGGTGACTGGCGGTGACATTACCGCTTTGGGTTCAATGACGACGGCAGAATTCGAACATGCGCCACAGGCTCTCACACAGGATCAGACTACGAAACATGGCTTTTCCGCGTTGAACGTGGCGTTTTCCAGCGACGGCTATGTCATTCAGGTGGCTGACAACACCAAGCTGGATAAACCTGTCGAAATTTTATTTGTGTCTTTGAGTGAAAATACCGCCGCTCTTCCGCGCAATGTAATTCAAATGGGCAATTATTCTCAGGCAGAATTAATTGAACGACACGTGTCGAAAAATGGATTGAGCGCATTAAATAATAGTACCTGCCAAGTTGACATAGCTGAAGGAGGGAAGCTGGACTACTATTTAGTAGAAACCATGAGTAATAGCGCAACCCAAGTAACCTCACTGAACGCAGAACTCGCCAAGGACAGCACGTTTAGTTGCCGTACACTGACACTGGGAGGGGGTTTAGTCAGGAATAATCTCACCGTTAGTCTGAATCAACCAGGTGCGCATTGCGATATGCTGGGCTTGTATAGCATCGCGGGGAAGCAGCATGTGGATAATCATACCAACGTTATTCATGCCGCTCCGCATTGCACTAGTAACGAGCTCTACAAAGGTGTGCTGGATCAGCGATCCCGTGCGGTGTTCCATGGACGTATCAAGGTGGAGCAAGATGCGCAGAAAACCGATGCTGTGCAATCCAACAACAACCTGTTGCTTTCCGCAAACGCGGAGATCGATACCAAACCGCAGCTCGAAATTTACGCCGATGATGTGAAATGTGCGCACGGTGCGACGGTTGGACAAATTGATGAAACCTCTCTTTTCTATTTGCGCTCAAGAGGCATCGATGAAACAGATGCGCGTTCCTTGCTGACCTTTGCCTTTGTGAACGATGTGATGGAACAGGTTGAGGTTGAGGCCCTTCGAGAATCACTGAGTACCGAGCTTGCCGCTAGGTTAATTGATGAAAACGTTAGTTTATCTGTCAGTTAAGCGAAAAGGCCGAATTCAAAATGAATGATCCAGATAAAAGTACCCGAGTCGACTTTAGTCCGAGTATGTTGAGTCCGCAAGAACAGCTGGAAAAACACCAGGCGGAACTGATTCGGCAAATGTCACTGGACAATGCGCCTTCCGAGGCTTCCTCAACCGAGGGTGCCGGTAATCAACCCGACAAAGCGACGATCGAAGAACGCGTGATCGCAGCATTAAAGACCATTTATGATCCAGAGATTCCTGTCAATATCTATGACTTGGGTTTGATCTACCGCGTTGAGGCTAAGGAACATTGCGTGGAGGTTGATATGACGTTAACCGCGCCAGGATGCCCTGTTGCGCAAACCTTCCCTGGGGTGGTTGAAGGTACAGTAAAGCTGGTTCCTGGAGTTGAGGATGCATATGTGGAGCTCGTGTGGGATCCACCCTGGCGTCAGGAAATGATCAGTGAGGAGGCGAGACTGGAACTCGGCTTGCTTTAAAATCGAGGTAATACCAATTGGTAGGCCTGTTTTCTTCTTTCAAACAACCCTTTTTCTATGAGTGATTGGATCAATGCCGTTGCGGAGACAGATCTTTTGCCTGGACAACACATCGTTGTCGAAGTGGAAGATGCTGCTATTTTGTTGGTGAACCTGGACGGCGAATATTATGCGTTGGAAGATATCTGTACCCATGACGGCAGTGAGATTTCGTCGGGCTGTATGGTTGACGGCAGCTTCGAATGTCCAAGACATGGCGCCCGATTTGACATAAAAACAGGTGAAGTGACCGCACCACCCGCTTATGAACCGGTAGATACCTTTCCTGTCCAGGTTACCGACGGAATTGTGCAAGTACGAGACGATCGTTGGGATTAAATTTCCGCATTTTTCTGTCGATCGACGGATTTTTTCGAAAATGCGTTACTCTGAAATCGTATAGCCGGGGCCGGATTGGGTATCCAAGTTGATCAAAACTTCTTTCCCGCCGAAGCCGTCAACAAGGTCGTGGGCGCGTACGGTGACTGTTTTCACCGAATCTGGAATGTTCAAGCCACTTTGGCTCCGAGTAAAAGGTTGCTCAGTTTCGTGAGGGTGGAAGAGCACCCGGGTAAACTGATCGTCTTCCCGTGCTTTTAAAACTTCTCCGGTATCTGTCACCACATCCCAGCCATTGCTGTAATCATCCCATCCAGTGTCTGGATGACGCACGGTGACATGAAAGGTCCAGCTGCCATTGGCACTTTTTACGACACGAACCTGCTCAACGTCTGCATCAGCGGTTCCCGCCATGGTCATGCTGGTGGCCAAAGTCGTAAACAGAGCACTGATGCAGAGCATTACCATCTTAAAGCCGAAATTCGTCATAGGGGTTTCCGTTAGAGATAAGTGCAATAGGTTAAAATCGACGTATGTACGAACATGATACCGCAAACTTCGCATCGAGTGATGCTATGCGAATCGTGCTCGGTGTCTTCCAAACATTGCGGGCTACACAGTCTGCACTCGATAGTGTTATCTAATGGATAAACTCCTCGCTACCGGCGGCGGACCTCTGAAAGGCCGCGTCCGCATTTCTGGCGCCAAAAATGCGGCCCTGCCGCTTTTGATTTCCTCATTGCTTACCGAGGAAACCCTCCGAATTAGCAATATTCCCCACTTGCACGACATCACTACCACCATGGAGTTGCTCGGTCAGCTCGGGGTCAAGCTACAGGTGGATGAAAAGCTCGCCATCGAAGCAGATGCGTCAGAAGTAAGTAGTGTGATCGCTCCTTATGAACTGGTGAAGACCATGAGAGCATCTATCCTGGTGCTGGGGCCTCTCACAGCCCGATTTGGCCATGCCGAAGTTTCGCTGCCGGGAGGGTGTGCGATCGGATCCAGGCCGGTTAACCTGCATATAAAGGGTTTAGAGGCGATGGGAGCGGAAATAAAAATAGAAAACGGTTACATCAAGGCCGATACCGGTGGTGAGCGACTAAAAGGCGCGCGAATATTCATGGATCTGATTTCAGTGACGGGCACCGAGAATCTGATGATGGCAGCGGCGCTGGCCGATGGGACTACAGTGATTGAAAATGCCGCGAGAGAACCCGAGGTTATTGATCTTGCAGATTGTTTGAACGCGATGGGCGCCAAGGTTTCTGGTGCCGGTAGCGATGAAATTATTATTGAAGGTGTAGAGCGACTGGGTTCTGCAGATCATCGAGTTATCCCAGACCGAATCGAAGCAGGTACGTTCCTGGTCGCCGCGGCAATTTCTGGCGGTGAGATCGAAATTCACGACGTGATTCCGCGACAGCTGGAATCAGTGCTAGATAAGTTACGCGAATCAGGCTGCGCCGTGGAATCTGGGGATAACTGGATCAAGTTGAGAGCCCCTGAGGGCACATTGAAATCTGTCAACATTCGGACTGCCCCATATCCGGCTTTTCCCACAGATATGCAGGCACAGTTTGTTCTACTTAATGCCATCGCTGAAGGAACTGCAACAGTTGTTGAAACCGTATTTGAAAATCGGTTTATGCACGTTCATGAGCTACAACGAATGGGCGCGGATATTGAGCTAGACGGCAATACGGCGGTAATAAAAGGTGTCGGCGGATTACACTCTGCGCCTGTTATGGCCACCGACTTGCGCGCGTCTGCGTGTCTTGTGCTTGCTGGCCTGATCGCAGAAGGGGAAACTATTATCGATCGTATTTACCATATTGACCGAGGATATGATTGTATAGAAGAAAAACTCGCGCAAATGGGCGCGATGATTCGACGGGTTCCGGGGCACTATTTAAGTCGTCAGTCAGCATAACAGCAGGTGGTTGAAAGAAATGCGCGTACTGCATAGTCAGGCGTCCGGTTTTTCGGAGCAACTTGCCGAATTACTCGACAGAGAAAGTGAAACAGCTCAGGGAGTGGAGGATGTTGTCAGTGGCATCATCCATAGAATTCGTGCAGAAGGTGATAAAGCGTTGCTCGAACTTACCAGGCAGTTCGATAGACTGGATATCCACTCGGCCAATGCGCTTGAGCTTACCCAAGATAGGGTGGAAGAAATCGTAAAAACCGTTGATCCGGAAGTCAGTGCCGCACTGGCGGCGGCGAGTCAACGGATCAGGGAATACCACGAACGGGAGGTGAACACATCCTGGCGGCATACCGCCGAGGACGGCACGGTACTTGGACAAAAGATCACTCCGCTTGATCGAGTTGGGGTATATGTACCAGGCGGTAAAGCCGCCTATCCTTCTTCAGTGATGATGACAGCCATTCCGGCCAGTGTCGCGGGCGTGGATGAGGTGATGATGGTGGTTCCAACGCCGGATGGAGAGATCAACTCAGCAGTCGTTCTGGCTGCCACGCTTTCTGGAGTAGATCGCATCTTTACGATTGGAGGTGCGCAAGCTGTCGCAGCCCTGGCCTACGGAACGGAAACGATACCAGCAGTGGATAAAATCGTTGGTCCGGGAAATATTTACGTCGCTACCGCAAAAAAGCAGGTGTTTGGCAAAGTTGGTATCGACATGATCGCCGGGCCGTCGGAAGTAACTTTAATTTGTGATGACAATGCTAATCCTGATTGGGTCGCAATGGATCTTTTTGCACAGGCCGAGCATGATGAACTCGCGCAATCTATCGTCATTACTGATTCCGCAGAATTGGTGGATAAGATTCAGGCTTCTGTTGAACGGCTTCTGCCGACAATGGAACGACAAGAAATCATAGAAGCGGCGTTAGAGGCGCAAGGTGCGATTATCCTGGTGCCGACTTTGGAAGATGCTGCCATGATATCCAATTCAATTGCACCAGAGCACCTTGAGCTGATGGTGGCAGATCCAGAGTTACTAAATCAGAGAATAAAACATGCCGGGGCCATTTTTATGGGTCGATACAGTGCTGAGTCTCTTGGCGATTATTGCGCTGGCCCGAACCATGTCCTGCCCACAGCTGGAACTGCAAGATTCAGCTCTCCACTCGGGGTCTATGACTACCAGAAACGAAGCAGCATAATTTTTGCCAGCCAAAGTGGGGCCGATGAAATGGCAAAGATTGCTTCCGTATTAGCGCGTTGCGAGGGCTTAACCGCACATGCGAGATCTGCGGAGTACCGATTGAAAAGCGATCTGTAACAGTGAAATCCGCGATGACTGCCGTAGCTAAATGGGTTCCGAAGGAGATTCGAGAGCTGAAGGCGTATCATGTTCCCCCTGCGACGGGACTAATTAAGCTCGATGCGATGGAGAATCCGTATACCTTATCGGCCGACCTGCGGAAAAAATGGCTTGATCGATTGGAGAAGGTAGATTTCAATCGCTACCCAGATCCTGCGGCTGATGCGGTGAAACAGGGTATCCGGCGAGTTTTTAATGTACCACTTTCGAGCGATATGGTGCTCGGCAATGGATCGGATGAGTTAATCCAGATGGTTGCGGCAATGGTAGGGGGAACAGATCGGGTTTTCCTGTCTCCCGAACCTTCTTTTTCGATGTATCGTTTGATCTCTAAAGCAAGCGGCACGCGATATTTTGAGTACCGCCTCAAGTCAGATTTTTCAGTTGATTCGACTGAGTTGCTGACTTTGATAGAACAACATCAGCCTGCCTGCATATTTCTCGCCTATCCCAATAACCCAACAGGGAATAGTTTTGACACTGCAGTGATCGACCAGGTTCTCGAAGCAGCTCCTGGGCTAGTGGTGGTTGACGAAGCCTATTTCTCGTTTAGTGGCCAAACCTACCTTCAAAAGTTACCGCAGTATGAGAATTTGTTGGTGATGCGGACACTTTCAAAAAGCGGTCTAGCGGGGTTGAGATTGGGGATGTTAATGGGACATCCTGACTGGGTTGCAGAACTTGAGAAGATACGACTCCCCTACAATATCAACATATTGACGCAGGAGTCCGCGAAATTTTGCCTTGATCACTATGCGTCCTTTGAGGAGCAGGCTAAGCAGATAATTGAAAGCCGAAACTGGCTGATGCCGCAACTCAAGGAGAGAGCGATTGAGGTTTACCCGAGTGATACCAATTTTATATTGGTACGCCTTCCGCAAGCGGCCGATCGTGTTTTTGAGGAACTAAAAGAAAACGGAATACTGGTTAAAAACTTAAACGGTTCAGATCCTGCGTTAGAAAACTGTTTACGTATTACCGTAGGTACTCGAGATCAGTGTGAAGCATTTTTGTCTGCCTTTGACAGAGTCTGTGATCGTTAAAGTCTGGCAGAAAATCGGAATCGGGGTGGTTAGACATATCAAGTTAACTATACTCCCGAACTGGAGGAGTGAACTGATATTGCTATGTCTACGGTGTTTCGTTAGTAGAGGCACTCCGATTTCTTAATGATAATCGCGAGCTACCCTTTGCGAAACCACCGAGAACTGCTGACCCGAGAATGACTCTCAAGTTGGCGAATTGTTCTCAAATTCCGATAAATCATTCGAGAACTGCTTTTGAATGAATTGTCGCGCATCTTCGCGTAATCGCCGGTTGCCCGATTTCCACCCATCGTGGCCAGCGCTGTCTGTGCACTCAGACCAATCTCTCCCAAGCAGGATTCGCTCGATCCAGAGGGTTGGAGAATTAAATTTGCCAAGAAACAAACCATAAATAGCGATTTTTGAAAGTGCACCAGGGAGCGTGTCGTCATTGCGCTGACTTTTGCAGTATGCAATGACTTGTCGCAAAACTTCGTTGTCAGGCAGAATATCAAAATCAGGGTTGTTCTCGATCAGCGCCATCACAGTTTGGTCGTCGAGATCGAGTAGTACTCGAGACAGTTGCCAGGGAAAGTTAATCGCAAAGTCTCTTCGAGCACATCGTACGGCCTCTTCTCCACCGTCGGTAATTGACTTTATCGATACCGAACTGTGGCCGCCGGTTTTCACACTCTTCCCGCGACTAATACGAATTGGTGCAAATTGCTGACCCCGCCAAAATCGAATCAGGCCAGATGTTGCGGAGTACTGTGCGCCAATAATGTCTATGTTTGCAGAGAGTCTGCGGGTAACGTTGTCTAGCAGATAACGACCGAGTCCGCGCCGCTGCAGGTGTGGATGAATCACAATACGCATGATTCGCGCATATCTGAGTGTTGCTGCCTGCGGTTGCCCGAGCTGACTGGCCAGTATTTCTGGAAGTGCATGGCCCTCTGGTCTCCGGTCTCCGGTAAACACTTTTAGACTCAATTCTTCACTGAGTCCCCCCTCCATCATCGTCAGTGCAACGCCGACGGTACGACAATTCCAGAATAGTCGGAAGATTTGCATACGCGGATGTCCGAGCAGTCGGGTTAGATCAGACGGCCTGGTCTGGTAGTGTGCGAGTGCGAGGAGACTATATATTTCGCGCAATAATTCTTCATTTTGTATCAAGGTAGGTTGAGATACCTCTTCGAACTCACAGCTCTTGGCATGGATGTTCAGATCATGGATAGCCGGAAGCGAGGCATCCTGCACGAGTAATCGATTGGTTAAATACTCAAGCGGATCTCCGGGATTCCATCGAATTGGCGTTGCAAGTTCCACTCTTCGCCAGCCTCTGGTATGGGCATCAAGAATAGGCGCAAATCGCAACATAAAACCCTGGCCGGTGCCCTCGTAACCGTGCACTGTTGTTGCTAAGGCAATTCGCGAATATTTTGATAGTAAATTTTTCAGGGTATCTAGTGGCAGGCTGGCCGCTTCATCAATGAGCAAAAGCTCGCAGGCGGCATCTACTTCGAGCAGCTGATCCGCCGGTGACCAACGTAACTGATTGCTGCGACAGTGTTCAAATACCTTTGCAGCAGAGCGTTGACTTCTTCCGGTAACCACAATACTTCGAGAGCCATTCTTAATAAGTTTGAAAGCGGCCATCCCCAATGCCGCGGACTTGCCTCGTCCCCGATCTGCGATCAATACTGCTGGGCGCTTTCTTTGCCCCGTGACCACGTGGCAAACGGCTTCTATGGCTTGTTCCTGTTCAACAAAGGAGGTGGAACTTAAAACTGCAGTTGAACTATCAGGTGGCAAGTGCTCTAGAGCCTTGTTCTCATATATTCGGTAACAGTAACTACTGTCATCCAAAATGGAGGTGCAAAACTGGTCGAACCCTAGTAGCAACTCACGCTCTGAATTCGGGCACAGAATGATTAACAGACCACCAGCTTGAACGCAGCCGCTGGCAATACCGAAAACGATTGCGTCATAGCCTTCACGGGCGTCGATCAAGAGATGTTCGTGTTCTGTGCCTAACAGATTGGCGACCGCTGAAGGCGGCGTGCGCTGAAGAGCGTTGTTTACAGGAGGACACCATTGCTTTGAAATTAGGGTCGCTCGCTGATCTTTCAGTAGTTCCAACGCGGTTCGTTCTTGCCAATCCGACGTCCCCTCCAGTAGTACACAATGACGGTATCGGTGGGTTTCACCGTGGACACGCAGCGCTCGGGCGAATTTAGCTGCCTGCATCCGCAGATTTTTCGTTCATCAGATGCTGATACTTCAACATCAGCGCATCGCGCGATTCTAAGTGGTCGGGATCCAGCGGGATACAATCGACTGGACATACTTCAACGCATTGGCTAGTTTCAAAATGGCCAACGCATTCAGTGCATCGCGTCCAGTCTATTTCGTATATTTCCTCGCCCTGATAAATCGCATCGTTTGGGCATTCGGGCTCGCAGACGTCACAGTTAATACATTCTGCTGTTATTTTTAGTGCCATTGACCTTGCCTACAAATATTCCAGCATATTCGCTGGATAACTATTACCAATGCATCCAAGGCAGATGATATGTTGGTGGAAATTGGTGCCTTAAGAGGCTTTGTATTTGTCCTTGAGAGCCTGATGTACCACAGGATCTACAAATTCGCTAACGTCTCCACCATATCGGGCAATTTCTTTCACCAAAGAAGCCGAAACAAAAGTATATCTTTCTGACGGAGTTAAAAAGACCGTTTCGATATCGCTATCGAGTCGACGATTCATTGATGCAAGCTGGAACTCAAACTCGAAATCTGAGACCGCCCGCAAACCTCTAAGAACAATTCTGGCGTCCACAGAGCGAACAAAATCGATAAGCAAACCGGAAAACCCCATCACTTCGACGTTATTTGTGTCTACAAGCACGGTTCTTGCGAGCTCTATTCGCTCCTCCAGGTTAAACAGGGGTTTTTTGTCTGGGTTATCTGCCACCGCTAAAATCACTTTATCAAACATCTTGGCAGTTCTCATTACGAGATCAATGTGACCGCTGGTAACAGGATCAAAAGTACCTGCATAAACCGCTGTATTCGTCATTTTGCTATGGTCTGAATCAATGTGGACTGAACCCTGCCACGGGCCTTCTGTCGGATGATATGCCAACTGGACGGAATTGGTAAGGGCTCTGGTGATCTTGCCGATTCTAAGTAGAGTAACGTTTTATCGTGTATTGCCTTGCAGGATGCGATTGCCGAACAGGTTTCCGCGAGTAAATCTGGGTCGAAAGGTGGGTCCGCGAATACGATGTCGTATTGTTCCTGATCCTGTTCCAGGAGTGAAATTGCGGTACGCTGTTCAACCTGGATTTGGCTACTGGCGTTAAGCAGGGCGATGTTCTTCCGCAGTTGTTGAACGACCAAAGTGTTTTTCTCTACCAGTTTGACCCGCGCTGCGCCTCTGGAGGCGGCTTCAAAACCCAATGCACCACTTCCAGCGAACAGGTCAAGGCACTTGCTTCCGGGAATGTCGGACTGCAACCAGTTGAATAGTGTTTCTCTGACAGAATCGGGTGTTGGTCGTAAGCTCGCGGTCGTTGGGAATAGCAATTTTCGACTACGCCATTGACCACCGATGATCCTGATTTGACCAGTGGATGTTTTCTTCAAATCTCGGGTCTCTCTGTCAAGGTAAGTGGTGGAATGATACGATACGCATCGCTGCAATTCGAACCATTTCGACTCCCTCCCACCTGATTCAACAAATTTTGCAATGAAACTTTTCTCTTCAAAAAAGAAAGAAGAAGACACTCCCAAAACTAAAAGTCGAGGCTTGTTCTCGAGACTAACTCGGACTCGAGAGGGGCTGTTTGGTGGAATTTTGAGCTTATTCAAAAGCGGTAAGCTTGATGAAGAGGTGCTTGAACAAATTGAAGACCAGCTGCTGGTAGCAGATCTGGGTGTTTCGGTTAGCCAGAAGATAGTCGAACGTTTGAAAGAGGCAGCAGCTTCAGGTGGGACGAGCACACCAGACGAGGCTCGGTCCATTTTACGAGACTTAATGATCGATCTCTTAGCGCCCTGCGAAAAACCAGAGATCACTTTCTTTCCTGATAGGCCTGCGGTGGTGCTGATGGTCGGCGTCAATGGAGTAGGTAAGACAACCACCCTGGCGAAGCTGGCAGCTCGTTACAAGGATAGCGGTAAGTCAGTGATGCTGGCGGCCTGCGACACCTTCAGAGCGGCTGCGATTGATCAATTGCAAACCTGGGGTGATCGTCTTGATATTCCGGTGATAGCGCAATCTCATGGTGCCGATGCAGCAGCTGTTGCCTACGACGCATACAGTGCTGCGGCTGCACGCAATTGCGATATTCTTCTTGTTGATACCGCTGGCCGGCAGCACACTCATGGAGACCTGGTAGAACAGTTAAAAAAGGTAAAACGTGTGATATCAAAGGCCAATCCAAGTGTGCCCGATGAGGTTTGGCTGACTGTGGATGCTGGCAACGGGCAAAATGTATTGTCGCAGGTGGCTCATTTTGATGAAGCTGTGAAGCTTACCGGGCTATGTGTAACAAAGTTAGATGGCACGGCGAAAGGTGGGATTGTGTTTGCACTGGCGGATCGTTTTGGCCTGCCGGTGCGCTTTATTGGAGTTGGTGAAGGCCAATCAGACCTGCGACCGTTCAATGCGGAAGAATTTGTGGATGCATTGTTGCCGGAGCTAGGGCAATCTGATTAATCTAGAAATTGCGCCGTTGGGACTCAGCTTGTTAGCGAACCAAAACCGGAATTTGCTTCCCATTCACCATGATTCGATTTAGTCAGGTTTCCAAACGGTATCCCAACGGTCATGATGCTCTGAACGACATCTCGTTTTTTCTGCCGAAGGGGTCTTTTACCTTTTTGACCGGCCACTCTGGAGCGGGAAAAAGTACTCTGCTTAAACTGATCACTTTGACCGAGCTTGCCTCAAGAGGTCAGGTATTGGTCTCTGATAAAAACCTCTCTAAATTAGGCGGAAATAAAATCGCTGCTCACAGAAGAACTATCGGTAGCGTGTTTCAGGATCACAAGTTACTAGAAGACCGAACGGTAGAAGACAATGTGTCACTACCCCTTGTAGTAGCCGGAGTCGATCACAGTGAAATTCGGCGACGGGTGAGAGCTGCTCTGGATAAGGTTGGTTTGTTAAATAAAGCGAAGCGTTATCCGATCACGCTGTCGGGTGGTGAGCAACAGCGAGTTGGCATAGCGAGAGCAGTCGTTGGCCGGCCGAAAATCTTGCTGGCCGATGAGCCGACGGGAAACCTTGATCCGGCCCTTGCTGATGAGATCATGCAGCTTTTTTTGAATTTCAATCAGGTGGATATCACGGTACTGATTGCGACCCATGATTATCGACAAATTGACCGGTTTGACTGTGGAATCCTCAGTCTGACAAATGGTCGATTGCAAAATCATGAGGGCGATAATGCTTAGGTTTATGGGGAGGAATTACCTGACATGGTGAAGGTCTGGTTTGCAAGACACCTCCAGGTATTCTTCGAAACACTGGGCAGACTATGGCAAACCCCTGTGGCCAGCATGATGACGACACTGGTCATTGCGATTGCAATCGCTTTGCCCTTGGTTTTATACCAAATCGTCACCAGCGTGGATCGCCTCTCCGCCGATTGGCAAGGTGCGCCGCAGATTTCTGTATTCCTAAAAACACAAACTGAGAACGGGCCGATTGATCCAATCGAATCCGGACAGCGCTTATTACAGAATCCGATGGTGGAAGATGTGCAATATGTCTCACCAGAACAGGGCCTGGAAGAGTTCTCGGAGATGTCGGGTTTCCAGGCAGCCATCGAAGCGTTACCAGAAAATCCGCTGCCTCCGCTGTTAATTGTTTTTCCCGCTACCGGAGAAGACAATATGGCGAGCAGTCAGTTGGCAGATCAATTGGCCAGCTTACCGTTTGTTGACACCGCTGTTTATGACCAGCAGTGGTTATATCGATTGACGGCAATGGTCAATGTGGTCAAGCGCGCAGTTGTGGTATTGGCTTTCTTGATGGGCGCGGGAATATTGCTGGTGATCAGTAATACTGTCCGATTGGGTATCACCAATCGAGCCAGCGAAATTGAAATTATTGACCAAGTCGGCGGTACCAGAACCTTCATTCGCCGGCCGTTTTTGTATATTGGTGCAATCCAATGCTTGCTGGGTACCCTTCTGGCCTGGCTAGTAACCGGTTTAACCCTGTATTTGCTTGAAAATCCGGTTGCAGAGCTGGCAACGTTGTATCAAAGCCAATTTTCAATCGGTTACGTCAGTGTGCCGGTTGTGTTAGCCGTTACAGTCTGTGTCACGCTGTTAGGGGTGTTGGCCGCGAGGATTACTGTAGATCGATATCTGGTAAAACTACGCCCTAGTTGATACCGTTTCAGCGCCTATATCTGGAGGGGGCTAATTTAATCTTTTTGGTGCTTTGTTCTACGCAGATGTGCTCCGCAGAATACCAAAGCAGGAGGAGGACAACGTCTATCTCTCTCGAAACGTGATACGTCCTTTACTTAAATCATAAGGGGTCAGCTGAACGGTCACAGTATCACCGCGGAGGATACGAATATAGTGTTTTCGCATCTTGCCGGATATATGCGCAATGATTTCATGCCCGTTCTCGAGCTTTACTCTAAATTGAGTATTTGGAAGGGTTTCGGTAACCGTTCCTTCCATTTCTATGCCTTCTTCTTTTGCCACAGTAGTAGTCGAAATTAACAGATGGCGGAGTGTAAAGAAGAATGCCAGTGGTTTCAAACAAGTTCCTACGGATTCATCCAAAATATGGAAATTTCTGGGGAGTTGGATTGGTTGGCTCTGCTAGAATCCTGACTCAGGCTATTCTGCCCGGTTCAGGATGCTCGCAGTTCGTTATCCACTGGCCTGCTCGTGATTTTCAGTTCAATTTCCGCTTCTAAATATGAAAAATAACCAATCGGTTCAAAAAATCGAAAAGCTTTTTATTGAATCGGCGACCAAGCTACAGAATGGAGACCCCGCCGGCGCCCGTCGAGGTTTGGAAAAGGTGGCGAAGCTTGCTCCTAAAAGCGCAGCTGTTTGGTACAACCTGGCTTTGGCTGGACAACACCTGGGTCTCCATCACAAGGCGGTCAAGGAGTACCAGAAATCACTCAAGATTAATCCTTCGCAAATTGATGCAATGGTGAATCTTGGTTTGTCCCACAAGGCGCTGGAGCAAGTCGATGAGGCCAGGAGGTTGGCGGAAAAAGCGCTGAATATGCAGAAAGGGCATCCAAGGGCGCTGAACCTGCTAGGTTCCTTACTCGCTGAATCTCGGCAATACACCGAAGCTATTCCACTGCTGGAAGAGGCTTTGGCAAACGATCAGGAGAACACGGACGCAAGGCAAAATCTGGCGAATTCCTTTCTTGAGTCAGGAGATTCACAAAAGGCAGAGGAAGTGATTTTGCCGTTGGTGGATGAAGAAGCGAGTGCAAAGGTTCCAACCGAGCTCTACGTGCAAACACTGCTTGATCAAAAACGTTACATTGAGGTGCCACCAATACTCAAGAAACTAAAAAGTCGGTATCAAGGAGACGAAGATGTTCTGATTTTGGAAATGTCGTTTTGTGAACTGATCAATGACAATTTTTCCGTTGTAGATATTGCGGAGAAGATTCTGAATAAATCTCCTCGTCATGCACGAGTCTGGAACTCGCTGGGTAGTGCTTACTTTCAACTGGATAGTATTGCCAATGCCAAGAATAGCTATCAGAAAGCGATGGACTTCGATGCTGAACATCCTGAATACAGCAATAACCTGGGTTTGGCTTTTGCTTCTCTAGGTGAAAAAGACAAAGCGGAACACTATTATAGAAATGCGCTGAGTCTGAGTTCGGATTATGTGGAAGCGTATCGCAATTTGGTAGCGATGAAAAAGTTTACATCTCTGGAAGACCCCGACGCAGTAAAGATAAACCACCTTTGGGAAAATGATGAGCTTCCGGATCAAACCAAGTGCAAAGTGGCATTTGCACTTGGGAAAATCTATGATGATTGTGGTTTATACGATCAGGCATTTGCGAGTTACGACGAAGGAAACAGATTGAAATCTCTAGAGATTGACATGGATTTTGATCAATACTTTGGTCATATAGATCGCATTATCGATGTATTCGACCGCAAACCTGCGCAATCAGTTGCCGTCAATCAAAACCTCGGACAACCAATTTTCATACTAGGTATGTCTCGCAGTGGTACTACCCTGGTAGAGCAAATTATTTCCCGTCATCCAGGTGTTACAGGTTGTGGCGAGTTATCTTGTATCGAACGCGCGATCGGAAACCTGGAAAAAAATCCAGATGGTATGAAAATTTACCCGGACGACTTTATCGGGTTAAGTGAAGAGGTTTTAGCAAAAGAAACCAAGGGATATGGAGACTGGGTGTCCCGCTTGCACGATATTCAGACCCCATTTTTTACCGATAAAATGCCGTTTAACTTTGTTCATATCTGGTTGATCAAAGCGTTGTTTCCAAAATCATCCATTGTTCATTGTCACCGACATCCCCTGGATGTGATTGTCTCGAATTACTTTCAGTTGTTTGGTTCTGATATTAACTTTGTCTACAACCTGGAAGTGCTGACAGGATATTATCTCCGCTATCACAAACTGATGCGCCATTGGCACCAACTGTTTGCTGGGGAAATTTATAAGGTGCAGTACGAGGCGCTGGTTGCTGACTCTGAAAATCAAACCCGATTACTGGTAGAAGGGGCGGGGTTACAATGGGATGAGGCTTGCCTGGATCCTAATCGATCTGACACTGCGGTTAGAACTGCAAGTATCTGGCAGGTACGAGAAGGTATCTATACGAGTTCAAAAGAACGGTGGCGACGCTATGAAAAGCATCTTGGAGCAGTCATCGAGACTTTGCAGTCTCACCATGTTCTAGACGAGGAATGCAGATACCTGGATTGAGGTTGTTTCGTTCGCTTTGTGTCATTTCCTGGCAATGCGATTGAATTCTAAATAATTGTGGCCAAAAAAAACCGGGGCATGCCCCGGTTTTTTATGCTCTAACGAATCAGACTTAGAAGTCGATACGCATACCCAGAAGGGTTTGAGTAATGTCGCTAAGCTCAACACCAGCATCTTCAGTAGTAACCGAAGTGGTCTCGAGATAGAGTTTCAGACCGCCACCTAGGTTGTGGTAAGCGCCCAGGAATACTGAGTCCGCTTCTCCAGTGCCGTTGTCTTCTGCAACACCAGCACCAACCAGAACGCTGGTCTTGTCGCCGATGCCAACACTGACATAAACCTGAGTGTGATCAACTTCGAAGTTACCTTGCTCTGTAGTTTGGTGACCAATGTGCAGAGCAGCAGGGCCGAAGCCGAACTTACCAGCGATACCAAAACGATCTGTATCTTCAGCAGCTGCAGTGCCGAGGATATCCCCGGTCTCTTCATCTACGATATCAGTGTCGTTATTTTCTTCAGAGTCAGCAGAGATTGCGATGCTGATGCTGTCGGTAGCGTTAAAAGTAACACCGATACCGAAGCCGTCACCGTTCAACTTCTCAGCTACGTCGTTGTCTTCACCAGACTCGTTCAAACGAAGATCAGCGTCCAGGCTAACTGGGCCAAAGCTGTTTGAGTACTTAATCGTATTAGAAGTACGGAAAGGACCACCAGCGTAAGAAGAGTACAGGTAGTAACCCAGAGAGTAGGTAGGAGATACGATAGTACCGAAGTGGTTGAAGTAAGCAGACCACTGGTTACCGATGGTGACAGAACCGAATCCACCAGAAAGACCAACATAGCCTAAACGAAGGTCAGCAACGTTGTTTTGCTCTTTATCGGTAGTGGTAGCAAATTCGTAGCGGCCGATAGCGGTCAGACCGTTACCGATGTCGCCAGCGCCTTTGAAACCAAAACGAGAGGAAACGTTAGATACGTCAACAGTGTTGTTTTCGCCAGCATCGCGAATGTCGATCGCGTTGTTGATACGACCGTAAGGGGTGATACCCAGATGGCCGTCGGCATAGACAACTGGAGCTGCCAAGGTGCTGGCTACTGCTGCTGCGATTAGTTTTTTGTTCATGAGAGATACCTCTAAAAGTACTGTAATCAAAAAAAATTTTTTTTACTTTCGCCTTCGAAAAAGTCGGCGAATTTGCTAACTGCGCAAAGGAATGTACCAACTTAGAAAACGAAAGCAAAGCGATTTTGCCATAAAATTTGCATAAATATTAACTTTTTTTAATAAAATGCGTAAATTCAGTAATTTACAGCACAAAGAAAAATTAAAATTATTTAAAATTAATTAGTTAAAAGGGATACTTAATATTAAAAATAGTTAAAAAGTGCGTTTTCGTTGATCAAATTGCCAATTTTGTCAGGTTTGTTGTTCAGCAGGCATTAATGAGACGAATGCTGCGACCCCAGCTTCCTAAAACACCAGTAAAAAGGCCGTTTATGTTACATTGCGCCCATTGAAAACACTGTTTGAATCTTGCGAAATCCATGTCAAAACTATTGATCATTCTGGCTGTACCGCTATTCCTTGTTGGTTGTCAGTCCTCCCCTTCTCAATCTGAGAGCAGCACCGGTCGAAAAATCGAATCTCCAGGAGAGAGCGGCCTGTTTTCATCGATATTTAAAGGTTCTTCGCCCAAAACAATTGCGCTGCCGCCTGATCTAGTTTCTACCGCAAATTCAAAAGTTCAGGAAAACCACAAGAAGGCAGAAAGGGAGGCTAGCCAAAAGGTGCTGCCAGACGTCATTGGTGCCGAAGTGGTTAATCAAAATGGACAGCGGTGGTTGAGAGTCGAATCCGATGCACAGGAAGTTTGGGATACGCTTGCCAATTTTTGGGCAGCCGAACAAATTGATTTGGTTGAATTTAAGCCCGCTGCTGGTCTGATGGAGACAGATTGGATTGCCGCCAATGCGGATGCAAACGAGAAGAAAAGCATCGTTGCAAGGCTTTTCAATCGAGTTGTTGGAAATGATACATCGTTCGATAAATATAAGATTCGTTTGGAAAAAGATGAAGACGCCATTACCAATATTTTTGTTACCCACCGTTTTACTGAAAAGAAAGAGTCCAAATTCAATTCACCGGCAAAAGTGACTGAATGGGAATGGGTAGAGGGTGAAGGAGACCAGGAGAAAGTCGCGCAGTTACTGCAGGTAATGGTCCTCTTGTTTGAGACACCGGAGGTTCGGTTAAACACTTCGGCTTGATTTTCCGCATGTGGTTATCGGAGCCATGCTCTGTAGCACCATCTAGCCCAAGACAGGACCCAAAACTTTGACGCCGCTTACTCGCCTCGACGACGCCCGTATTCTAATTTACAGTCACGATAGTTTTGGATTGGGGCACCTGCGTCGATGTCGGGCTATCGCACACGAACTGGTAGGGCGATACAAAGGAATATCAGTGTTGATTTTATCGGGTTCCCCGGTAATCGGAAGTTTTGAATTCAGGGCCAGGGTGGACTTTGTGCGCATACCCGGTGTGATTAAGCTAAAAGATGGCAGTTATACCTCCTTGGGATTGCATATCGATTTAGATCAAACACTTGAAATACGCGAGGCGATAATTCGCAAAACAGCGGAAGCGTTCAAACCCGATTTGTTTATTGTCGATAAAGAGCCCCTGGGATTGGAAGGGGAGGTTAAGGAGACCTTGAGAATGCTACACAGTCGGGGTGTCTATAACATTCTTGGCCAGAGAGAAATTATCGATGATCCCAAAGCGCTGGCAATAGAGTGGGGAAGAAAGGCGGCGCTTCCAGCGATTAAGGATTTATATGATGAAATTTGGGTCTACGGGCCCGAGCAGTTCTATCACCCACTGGCGGGGTTAGACCTAGAGCCGGAGGTGGAAGATAAAGTGTTTTACACCGGCTACCTGAAACGTGGTGGCGTACAATTTGATGAAGCAGAGAAAAGGGAGAACCCTTATTTCCTGGTTACTCCCGGTGGCGGCAAGGATGGGGAAGAAATGGTGGAGCTTGTGTTTGCGTCTTGTGTAAGCTGCACCCAACTCGAAATGGAAGTGGTATTTGTGCTTGGGCCATTTATGGAGGAATCAAAGCGACAAGAAATACATAGTCGCGCTGAAAAATACGCCAACTTTTCCGTTATCGACTACCACCCTCGCATTGAGTCCTTGATCGAACACTGTAGCGGTATGATTACCATGGGTGGGTATAACACTTTCTGTGAAATTCTAAGTTTCGACAAGCCTGCCATCGTTTTACCTCGATTCGAGCCTCGCACCGAACAGTTGATTCGTGCTCGAAGGGCAAAGGAGCTCGGTCTGGTACAAATGTTGGAACCAGAGCAATTCGATGTTGAGAGCTTGCAACCACTGATAGAAAGTCTCTCGGCTCAGCCCAAGCCATCTGCTGCTTTGATACCCGGCATGTTAGATGGTATGGATTCTGTTTGTGATCGGGTTGTTAAGCTTTTAAATGCACGCCCGATCGCTGCCTAAGAATTAGCCGATCGATGCGGGTTGCGATTTATGTCCAGCATTTATTGGGCACAGGTCATTTGGTGCGCATGCAAGCCCTCGCAGAGGCTTTACATAACGCGGGGCACGAAACCTTGCTGGCTTCAGGGGGAAGGTTGTCCGAGATGGGGCCCTATCGATCTCTTCAGTTGCCAGTTGTCAAAACCTTACCGGGAGACTTCCTCACATTACTCGACGAAAACCTGAATGAAGTAAACGATAGCTGGAAAGCAGACCGCACGGATCTGCTAGTGAGCGCCATTCAGAAATTTACGCCCAATATTATGGTGATCGAGACCTGGCCATTTGGCAGGAGGCAGATGCGATTCGAAATTTTGCCATTGATGCAACGATTGATCGCACTCGACACGCCGCCCATGATAGTAAGTTCTATTCGTGACGTGTTGCAAAGAAGGAAGCAGAAGCGCCGAATACAAACGCTATCTGAAGTAGAGCGTTACATCGATTTGGTGTTGGTGCACGGGGAAGAGACTTTGACACCGCTGTCGCAAAGCTTTGAAGAAGCTGAAGAATTGCAAGCGAATGTTGCCTATAGTGGATACATCGCAACACATCGCCAGGAGAGCGCTAAAGAAGAAGCCCCTTCGACTCCTTCTGGCGAAATAGTGGTATCCGCTGGGGGCGGTGCGACAGGTTCCTTGTTGCTAAAGACAGCGGCAAGAGCGGCATTCATGGACACACGATCATGGCGATTGTTGGTCGGGCCGAATGTGGAAGCCACTGTTTTTGATGTACTGCAGAAACAACAATCAAGCCGCTTGATTGTGGAGCGAAACCGTAAGGATTTTCGTCATCTACTTGCACATTGCGCCGCTTCAGTCTCTCAATTTGGATATAACACAGCACTGGACCTTCTCATCGCAGGATGCCCCGCAGTGGTCGTACCCTATGCGGATGACGGAGAAACTGAACAGACTCAACGTGCAGAGGGGTTTGAAAAAAGAGGTTACGTAGTTTCTATTGAACAGGATTTGATTACCCCCGAGTCGCTATTGTCCGCTATCCAAAAAGCACAATTCCACCGAACCCGTGAGAACCCAAGTCAGGATTTCAATGGGGCGGTACACTCGGTGGAACTTCTTGAATCACATTATCAAAAATTTCTGAGGAAAAACGCTTGAGCGCATTTAAGCCATTATACGAAGAACTGGATGAGTGGAATTTCGACGGTGACGAGGTGATGCTTTGGTGGCGAGACGATGATGCTGTCGCTGATACCGCTTCCTTGCAGCAGCTTTTCTCATTGTCAACCAAGTACGATTTACCGTTAGCTTTGGCGATTATCCCGGGTGAACTGGAGGATTCACTAGTGAGAGTGGTAAAAAATTATCCTCTCGTACAGGTTTTGCAGCATGGAGTCCGTCATGAAAATAATGCCCCGGATGGCGAAAAAAAACAGGAGCTATCTGCCAATGCGGAGCTGGATGTTTTACAGGCGGACATCGCTAAAGGGCTCGCACTTTTGTCAAAGAAATTTGATCAGCAGTTTTTGCCTGTGATGGTGCCGCCCTGGAATCGAATAGACGACAAGGTGATTGCGTTGCTCACCCAGCTCGAATTTCTGGGGTTGTCGTGTTTTACTGCAAGAAAACAACCAGAAGTTGCTGAAAATATCTGGCTGGTGAACACGCACGTCGATATTATTAACTGGAAGTCAGGCAAAGTGTTTGCTGGTGTAGAGGAATGCGTTTCTCAACTGGTTAGTCATTTAAAGGCTAAGAGAACCGGTGTAGCGGATCGCGCCGAGCCTACCGGTTTAATGACACACCATTTGGTTCACGACCAGGAAAGCTGGGAATTTCTTCGACAGCTGTTTGCCATTTTGGACGAACACCCAGCAGTGACTTGGCTCTCAGCCGAACGCGCGTTCCAAACAAAATGGAGAACTTAGCGTTTAAATTCCATATGGGTTGACCAGTAAAAGCTTGCCAGATTTATTGAGGGTGGACGAATTGGCGAAAAGATAAAGATGGAACATAGATTCAATAGTGCCGTGCAAGACGTGAATCTAGATAGGCTCAAACACCTGAACCATAAAACGCTTCACTGATGCCCCATTTCGAATTTTAACGAGTGCGCTAAATTTCCCACAGCGATATCGTTATAGATTGGACGGCTATCTGCGGGTTTCGCGGTGCGTTCGAACCGCTTGATTAATATGTTTTGCAAGCTGCTGTGCGGCCACTCCTAATTGATGATGGGTTTGATATTTCTTCACCGACGCGTTGCGCATATTCGCGAGCCTGGATGGATCACCCAAAAGAGATTCAATCGCAGTCGCCAATCGTTGCGGGGAGTTAGCTTGTTCTGGATCTTCAACTAGTAGACCAGTTGTTCCATGCTCCACGATTTGTCCGACACCACCGGAGCGCCCACAAACCACGGGCAATCCATTGGAAAGCGCTTCGAGCATCACCATACCCAACGCTTCGTTGATCGCGGGCCAGACAAACAAATCTGACGCTTGCATGAGTTGATCAATGCGCTCTTCGTCTTTACGGCCAATGAAATGTACTCTACGATCGAAATCGTTTCGAAATAACTCTCGCACCAGAGTTTCGGCAACGCCATCCCCAACCACAATGAGTTGCCAGTCTTTTCGCTGAATATTTTCGACTGACTCAGCTAGAACCCGATAAGACTCTAGTTTGCTGTCTTCTCGCATCATCGCAACAGTCAGAAGCCAGTATTGGTCAGGGTTCAGTTTGTATTGCGCCGCGAGTTCGATTTTTAACTGCCGCAGATTGCTTGCAGACATAGAGTCCGTATTACGTGCAAGAAAAGGTGAAACAGATATCAGCTTTTCTGGGGATTCCAAAGCACTTTCAAGGGCAAAGATATCCCGAGGGTTGATGCAAAACACTTTTGCCGCAAGCCGGATCGCCGCTACACTGGACTCAAATCCTGTTTGCCAGCTACCGTCGCGATGTTTTGGTGAGATAGAGGCTTCAGCGACAAAGTAGGGAATACCCAGTGCGTTGGCTACTAAGGGGCCAATCCAGTCCGGAGCTTTATGGTAAAGATGGTAGGTAAACCAGGCGTTTGGCTGACTGCCGAAATGCTGATCGAGAAATTTTTCAACAAGAATCTCAGCGGTTTTTTGTCCCTCGGTTTGAAGCAATCGTTGCGATGCTTGATCACCATCTCCCTCCCAGCTACGAAAGTCGGATGCGAGCTCCACTCGATATCCAGCCGCCTCTAGTGCGGCCATAAACAATCGGGCGATTTTCCGGTCGCCAGAAGGACGCGGTGAGAAAGGAGATTTCATCGGTGCGTAGAAGGCGATATGCATCGGAAGCACTATTAAATTCAGCTATGGTGATGTTTCGACCAGCTCTTCCAGCTTTGATCGCAGGTCACTAAATGTTTTACGCATTTCGAACTGATCGATCACTTTTGTACGGCCGGCGATACCAAGAGATTTTCTGAAAGCGGGGTCGCAAATCATACGTTCAAGAGCTTTGGCCAATTCTGGGATGTTGCCAGATGGCACTAATAGACCATTTACTTCGGTTTCAACCAGTTCTGGGATGCCAGAAATAGTCGTGCCGATCACAGGTAAGCCCTGACTTTGAGCTTCCACCATGACATTGGGTAGACCATCGCGGTCACCATGACGATCAATACAACTGTTCAATACAAAAAGATCGGATTGCCGGTATTGCTCAAGTACAAACTGTTGCGACTGGGCGCCATGCCAATGTAATGCGGTATCGATTCCCAATGTGATTGACTGAGCTTTCAGGGTATCGAGTAATGGCCCGCCACCAATATGATGAAACTCCCAGTGAAGTTGTTCGGGTAGATTGGAGAGTGCTGTCAGTAGATCACCATATCCTTTCTTCTCGACGGCTCGTCCAACGCTCAGTATTTTTACAGGGTCAGATTCATTCTGTCCGTTATTCTGATTGAACTGCGGAGAAGTGTTCTGAAAGCGATCCAAATCAAGGCCATGGTAGTTAAGAGATATTTTCTCAGGAATCGAAGTGAGCGTTCGCAGATGAGAAACATTTTTTCTGGTGCAAGTTGTAAGCCATTCGAGATCCGCTAGTTTTTCCTGAATCTCCCAGTCTGGTGAGGTATAAATATCCTTAGCATGGGCGGAACAGGCCCAAGGAAGCTTCCGAATCATGGCTGCATAGCGCGCAACTGATGCAGGTGTGTGCAAAAAATGGGCATATATCGCGGGAGTATCGGCAGGAAGCTCAGCTGCTAATACCATGGCCTGACCTAAACGTCTGATTCGATTTACTGTACGGTCGCGGAGAAAATCCCGACGGAAAGTAGACCATACTTGCCTCATTCCTTTTTGCTTTCTCACTTTCAGCCAGCTTTGAATGACTCGCCGTGGTTCCAGGTAGAGGTATTCCGGCAAGTAAACTATGCTGGCGGTAATTTCGTCGTTAACCGGGTGGGTTTTTTTATCGGTTGGATGTCTTAAGGAAAACAAGGTGAGATTGAACCCAGATCTTTCTAGGTTTAATAGCTCTTGTGCGATAAATGTTTCCGACAAACGCGGGTAACCTTTCAGTACGACAACCAGTTCTGGATTAGGCATTCCGTAAATTACTTATATGGATCAGCCGCATCTCGCAAGCCGTCACCAAAGAAGTTGAAAGCGAGAATAATCACCACCACAGGTAACACCGGTAAAATCAGCCAGGGGTAAAGCGCAACAACGTTAATGTTTTGTGCTTCATTCAATAAAACACCCCAGCTGGTGATTGGTGGTCGTAAACCAAGGCCGAGGAAAGACAAAGCGGTTTCGCCCAGTATCATGCCCGGAATCGACAAGGTTGCTGAGGCGATAATATGGCTTGAAAAACCGGGTAGCAGGTGTTTTTTAATGATCCTGCCCGGAGGGGCACCCATCAGTCTCGCCGCGGTACAGTAATCCTCTTCTCGTAATGCGAGTAACTTGGAACGTACAGATCGTGCGAGCCCGGTCCAGTCTAGCAGTGCAAGGATGACAGTGATGCCGAAAAATACCAGCAGCGGACTCCATGTCACAGGCAAAATGGCCGACAGCGCCATCCAAAGGGGAAGTTCGGGGAAAGATCGAATAATTTCAGTCATTCGTTGTATCACTGAATCTACCCAGCCACCGTAGTAACCGGCAAGGCCGCCGAAGAGTAGACCAAGGAAAAGGCTGACTACAATTCCGCCGAGACCGATTAGTAGTGAGATTCGCGCTCCGTAAACGATCCTGGAAAACATGTCTCTACCAAGACGATCGGTACCAAACAGAAACAGTGTCTTGCCTTCTGCGGGGCAGAAAAAATGGAAATCAGCTTTAACCAGACCCCAGAACTCATAGCTGTCACCGCTGCAAAAGAAACGAATTTTTTCGACTTTTTCCGGATTGGGCGTGTACTCGCGCTTCAAGTTGTCCATATTAAGGTGGTAATCATTGCCGTACACGAACGGCCCGATGAATTCACCTTCATGAAAAAAATGCAGACGCTGAGGAGGAGAGTAAATATGGTCAGTATGTCGAGACTGATAGTTATAGGGTGAAATAAACTCGGAGATTAACGTGCTTCCATACATAAGAAGCAAAATTATCCCAGACCAGACCGCGAGTTTGTGGCGTTTCAGTTTCCACCAGATCAGCTTTTTCCGAGACGCGAGGAAAAATTTCTCCTGTCCTTCGCTCAGCTTTTCAATAGATTGCGGATCGAATGGCGCTTCAGAAACGTAATGATCATCCCTCATTTTGCCATCTCCCCCTGGAGTCGAATTCTGGGATCAAGCCAGGCTAAAAGCAGGTCAGATATCAGCATGCCGACTACTGTCAGCATGGCGAGGAACATTAAAAACGACCCAGCCAGGTACATATCCTGGCTTTGCAGGGCGCTTAACAACATGGGGCCAGTAGTGGGCAGTGACAGAACGATGGCCACGACTTCAGCGCCTGAAATCACGCTGGGTAACAGACTGCCAATGTCGGCGATAAAAAAGTTGAGAGACATACGTAAAGGATATTTACGTAGGAGCTTTCCAGGCGGCAGACCCTTTGCCTTGCCGGTGAGTACATACTGTTTCTCAAGCTCGTCCAGTAAATTGGCACGTAATCTTCGAATCATACCGGCAGTTCCCGAAGTGCCGATCACGACTACCGGAATCCAGAGATGCTCCAGAACCGATTGAAACTTACCCCAGCTCCAGGGTTGATCGAGGTATTCGGGTTCCATCAATCCGCCAATGGACGTGCCGAACCAGATATTGGCCAGATACAGCATCACCAGCGCGAGTAAAAAGTTAGGTGTGGCCAGGCCAATAAAACCGAGTAGCGACAATCCATAATCTCCCCAGCTGTATTGGTGCGTTGCAGAATAGATGCCAATGGGGAAGGCAATTAACCAGGTGAAAACAATCGTGATGACAGACACCATTATGGTTAGCCAAATACGATCACCAATTACTTCCCGAACAGGTAAATCAAATTCAAAGGAGTAACCAAAGTTACCGACGACAAATCCTTTGACCCAATTGAAATACTGCACGATGAATGGCTGATCAAGACCGTACTCGGCACGAAGAAAGGCAATCTTGTCTGGGTCGACAGATTCACCCTGGCTTTCCAGTTCAGCGATATAAGTCTCGAGATAATCACCCGGTGGAAGTTGAATGATGACGAAAACAATGAAGCTGATCACCAACAATGTTGGGATCATCATCAACAAACGTTTCAGTACATAACCGATCATTCGAACCAGAAAGTATCAGGCCGATAGACACCAAAGAAAGCGGTGGGGGTCCAACTGTACAAGCCCTCCTTCGGTACGTTGCGCAGATGATTATTGACTACCACCGGTTGGGGGACGCCACAGATTAATCCGATGCTAAAAACCTCCTCGCTGTAAATTTTTAGCATTTTGTGCCAGATTGCTTCGCGCTCTTCCAAGCCCTCTGACTTACTCCACTGGTAGTAAAGAGCCAGGAGCTCTTGCGCTTCCTTTATATCAGGCGCCTCTCCGACTTTTTTCCTGGTCTGAAAATATTGTCCCCACTTTGGCCACTGTAACTGCGTCTGATCAATAGGTGCGAACTCCCCCGGGCTCATATTCCCTGTCGGCATACCGTTGTCGATGCCGTTAAACATGGCCATCATGGCGTCACCAGAAAAAACCCGTTCTCTAAACACTTCTCTTTGCGATGCTTTTACATAAAGCATGATGCCGAGCTTGCGCCAGCTCTCACCGATCAACTCAAGAATATCGGTTTCTTCAGTCCCCTCGCCAGCAGTGTGCAAGATGATTTCAAGCGGTTCGCCATTCTTCATCAAGCGAATGCCTCGATTGTCCCGTTGATTGAGACCCAGCGCGTCCAACATCTCGTTGGCAGTATCCAGATCAAAATAGCTCCAACTACTTTGATACGCATTGGTATGCAGATTGCACCCGGGTAACACGGTGTTACCAGTTGCTTCTGCGAGCCCAAAATAGATCACCTGATTAATCTCGTGTCGATTGATACCAATCGACAACGCATGCCGAAATTCGCGTTGGCGAACCAGCTCGCGCCAGATCGGGTTGTTGCTGTTCAGGTTGGGGTATAAGGCATACTGAGATCCCGCACCGTTTTGCCAAAGGCGCAAGGTATAGTCGCCGCGTTCCTCACCGCCTTTTAAAAAAGTGTAGTTATCCAGCCGAATGTACCTGCCTTGCAGATCAGCCTCTCCCGCGCCAGCTTTCGCGGCAACCAAACTCGAGCTTGTAATTTGCATTGATACAGTGTCGATATAGGGGAGCTGCAGACCATTGGTATCAACACGATGAAAATAAGGGTTGCGTTTGAACACATAGCGTTCAGCGGGCGGTTTAGTGCTGTTTACCCAGGGCTGCAAGATAGGTAACGCAGGATTGTCATTCTTATAAGGGTGATTTCGGCGGTGGTGCAAACCTGCCCAGTTTCGGGTGCCAGCCTCTTCAACTTTGGCAGCGATCACCTCTGGATCGTTATAGCGAGCGTGAAATTGTTGCAGATAGTGACCGGGGGCGTATAAATACAATGGTCGAGGTGCAGCTAGCGCGGGCAACAAAAACGGGTTGGGCACATCCCATTCGTATCGAATAGTTTGATCGTCAATTACTGTAAAAACTGGAGGCTGTCCATCCACGACCAGTTCGCGGGGTAAACCGAACGGATGCAGTTCTTCATTGTTGAGAACATCTTCCCAATAATAGCGAAATGCCTCGCTGGTGAACGGTTCGCCGTCTGACCAGCGGTGACCCTTGCGTAATGTAAAGGTGAATACCCTGCCATCTTTAACATCGAAATCCAGCAAGATATCTGGCTTCATCTCGAGATCTTGATCGAAGGCAACAAGCCTCGCATAGGAGTAGACCGTCATTAGCCGAATATCTTTCTTTTTGCCCATCAGCAGTCGCAAGGTGCCGCCGTATCTACCGGGGGTGCGTTCCCCTTCCAAGGTCACAACACTCGGCTCCGAAGGCAGTCTTTCCGACACGGGAGGGAGCTGTTTCTCCGCGACCAACTCCTTCAAGCTATCCGGTTCGCTATACGCCCATGACGAAGGCGCGATTCCAAGTATCGCAATTGAGATTAAAAGAATATTGAGGCGGATCAATTTATTCATCGAGCACTCGTATCGATTTGCTGTCGCACAAAATGCTCAGGAGCAGTTTCCAGCATTGCACTGCTGACATGGGCTGCAACAGAAAATTGTTCAGGCCAGTTTTGCTCATCCTGAGTGTCTGCGAGTTCGTCAAACGCCAAAGGCCTTGCGAGGTCAGCCACCGGTACTGCCTTGAGTAAACTTTGTGTATACGGGTGGACTGCCTGATCAAAAAGATTTTCGCTTGGCGCAACTTCTACCAGTTTGCCGCGGTACATGACTGCAACGCGATCAGAAATATAGTCGACCACAGCAAGATTATGCGAGATAAACAGATAGCTTAATCCTAGCTCCTGCTGCAGATCCCGCATCAGGTTTAACACCTGAGCCTGAATGGACACATCCAGTGCAGAAACAGGCTCATCACAGATCAATAGATCAGGTTGCAAAGCAAGCGCTCGAGCAATACCTATGCGTTGTCGTTGTCCGCCGCTAAAGCTATGGGGATAGCGTCTCAGATATCTTGGATCAAGACCCACCAGGCGCATCAGTTCTTTGCACATCTCAACCTGGTAATCCTGCCCTCCCAAATTGTGGATGACCATTGGTTCACGCAAAATATCGAATACCGTCATACTTGGATTCAGTGAACCCACGGGGTCTTGAAACATGTACTGCACTCTGCATCGGTATTCAAATAGTGCCTCTTCCTCAAGCTCCTCAACTTTCAGTGACTGGCTTCGATCGTGGAACAGGATCGAGCCGCTGTCGGGGCTCATTGCCCGAGCGACCAGTTTGCCGAGAGTCGATTTGCCACTGCCACTCTCTCCCACAAGACCCAGGCATTCACCGCGTTTGATGGTTAGGCTGACATCATCAACAGCAACCACAGGTGGAGCGGTTTGGTTTAGCGACCAAGCGCTGGCTCGCGCGCCAAAAGTTTTACGTAGCTGATGAATTTCCAGTATGTTTTTGGATGTACCCTGGGATGAGGTTGCTTGATTTTTTTGCCTGCGCTGCAGAAATTCCCCAACTTCTGCATGTACTTCGCGCACTGGCGTTAGTCGAGGCTGTTTTCCGACATCTATTCGAGGCACTGCCCTGAGTAATGCTCTGGTGTATTCGTGGCCGGGCGCATTAAATATCTGTTCCGCCGAGCCACTCTCCATCACGTCCCCCCGATAAACCACAACCACCCTATCGGCAACATTTGCGACAACGCCGAGATCATGGGTAATCATGAGTACCGCCATGTCCATTTTTTTCTGAAGCTCGCGAATCAGCTTCAAGATCTGCGCCTGAATGGTTACGTCAAGCGCGGTTGTGGGCTCATCGGCAATCAGCAGGGCGGGGTGGCAGATGAGCGCCATCGCAATCATGGCGCGTTGACGCATGCCGCCAGACAGTTCAAAAGGGTAGGCTTTAAAGGTGCGTTGGGGGTCATGAAAGCCCACTAGCTCCAGCATCTCCAAACAAGTTTTTTTGCCCTCTTTAGCAGACATCTGGCGGTGGAGATGAAGCGCTTCTGAAACTTGGTCGCCCACGGTATGCAGCGGCGACAGAGACACCATGGGTTCCTGAAAGATCATGGAGATATTGCCACCTCGATGCCCCCGCATTTCGGCGCCATCCGGATGTAAAGCTAGCAGGTCGATTTGTTCTCCCGGCCTTTCCGAGAAAAGGATTCTGCCGTTAAAGGGGTCTGCGATATCGGGCAAAATACCCATAATCGTTCTGGCAATCACCGATTTGCCAGAACCTGACTCTCCTACCAAAGCAACTGTCTCTCCTCGATCAATATCGAACGATACTCCGCGAATGATATCTACCAGGCTGTCGTGAATCCGAAACTGTACGCGAAGGTTTTGAACAGATAGGAGGGGCGTGTCAACTTTTGATGGTGTTGCGCTGTTCATCCTTTTCTACCCCTAAGTATTGGAGTAGTTGTACCTCAGCTCTTCATCGCCGTTCACCTGGGCATGAAAAGACACAATGATGCGATCTTTCTCACCATTGTATGGAAATACCATGTGTTTGAGATGGGAGGGAAACACAACTAGCTTTCCATCTTCAGGATATGAATCGAAAGTATGGCTCTGCAAATAAAAATTGCCTAAATCTCCGTGTCCACCGGCTTGATATTCCATATGTGGGCCGTAGAAGCGAGTAATGCCATTGGGTTGACCATTGTTTCCGAGATCATTTGGACCGGTACTACTGTTGCCAGATTGTACATAGTACACCCCCGACCAGGAGCAGTTACCATGGACGTGGGTCTCATGAAATGCATAGTGATTGCTGACCTGAAACCAGAGTCCGGTAATGTGAATATTGATCGACTGCCCCTTACTCCAGAAGGTACCATTTGTTTCCGCGGCCACTTCGTAGACGTTATCCATAATGAATTGATTCAACGCCTGCATTGCCGGGTTGCTGGTGTTCACCGAAAAATTATCCGGGCTGGCATACACCTTCGATTCAATACCACCATGTTGCTTTCGATAGGTGTCAAAGTAGCGAATCAATTCTGGATTCACTTGCTGATATTTACCGAATTTGCGACTGAGGATAGTGACTGGCCAGAGTTGCAGGAGGTGATTTTTATTGGATTTAGTTTTCACCGGAAATACGCGAGATAACGATTAGCGAACTCACGTGATTGTAAAGCAAATCGCAGGTTCAATTTCGACAAGTTCTCAGTTTAGAAATTACTGACGATTAATGAACTTCTGCAATTCGCCGAGGTCGTTGGCTAGATCGAAAGCACGTTCTTCACCGTCCATTATGTGCTTCACTCTGTCGGGCATTTCTACTGAAACACCGCAGCTCTGTGAGACCGCTTGTGCAAATTTGGCCGCGTGTGCGGTTCCCAGCACAACCGTTGGGGTTCCCGTTTCAGCATGTCGCCTTGCCGCTGCAACCCCAATCACCGAGTGGGGATCCATCACTTCACCACAGGATTGGTATACGCGTTGAATCTCCTTCTCGGTTTCCCGATCATCCAATCGGTGGGCTGCGAACAATTGCAGCGCATTTTGCAGTTCGCTAGAGGCGATACTGAATTCGCCTTTTTCAGCAAACGTTTCCATCATCGCTCGAATTCTATCCGCATCCCGGCCCATCAACTCAAACAGGTAGCGTTCAAAGTTGCTGGAAATCTGGATATCCATGCTGGGAGATAGTGTGGACTTAACACCAAGCTGTTGCATTTTTCCGCTATCGAAAAAACGTGTCAGAATATCGTTGCTGTTGGACCCGATAATGAGCTTTTCAATTGGCAGCCCCATTTTTTTAGCAACATATCCGGCTAGTACGTTACCAAAGTTGCCGGTAGGTACCGAAAAATTTACCGCCCGGTCCGGCGCACCAAGCTCCAGTGCAGCGCGGAAATAGTAGACAACCTGAGCGGCGATTCGTGACCAGTTAATGGAGTTGACTGCCGATAAATTATGTTTCTCGCGAAAGGGTGCATCATTGAACATGGCTTTGACCAAATTCTGACAGTCATCGAATGTGCCTTGAATAGCCAAGTTATGGATATTGTCTTCCAGCACCGTTGTCATCTGACGCCTTTGCACTTCGGAGACTTTCCCTTTCGGGTGCAGCATGTAAAGTTCTACCGCATCCAATCCTCGTATTGCCTCAATCGCAGCGGAGCCGGTATCTCCGGATGTCGCGCCCACAATAGTGCAGGTTTCGCCTCGCTCGGTCAGCAATTGATTAAACAATTGCCCAAGATACTGAAGAGCAAAATCCTTAAATGCGAGGGTCGGACCATGAAACAGTTCCATAACGTAGAGCGCGCTATCAAGTTGTTTCAGCGGTGCAATCGCCGCGTGGCCAAAATTTTGATAAGCCCTGGAAGTTAATTTCGCTAATGTGGATTTGGACACATCCTCACCACTGAAGAGCGAAAGGATTTCAGTTGCCAAATCAGCATAATCGAGCGAGCGCCAGTTGCGCATTTGCTCATTTGAGACACTTGGCCAGTGGGATGGGAGATAGAGTCCGCCGTCGTTTGCGAGGCCGGCGAGTGTGACGTCTGCGTAGCCAAGTGTCGGGGCTCTGCCCCGTGTGCTGATGTATTGCAAGGTTTTCGGTCAGGGATAAAAACAGCCGGAGTTTATCATCGCCGGTTGTGATCAGAATATCTGACCGGCCATTCTAGGCATAAAAGCATCAAAGCAACGCGCTTCCTAATCTGATTTTAGATTAACGAATTTCATTGGATTCGAAAATTCCGGGCAGCTGTTGCAAGGCCATTTTCCCTAGCGGAGTTCTCGGCAGTTCATCTACAAGCGCAAACCGCGTAATCTGGTTATGTTTTGAAACCAGTTGGTTGAATGATTTGATTACGCGTTTCGCTTCTGCCACCGGATCATCCCCCTCAACCGACATAACGCATGCAGGCTTCATATCTACCTCAGTCACCCCGGCCTCTTTCACCATCGGATCTCTCTCCAACAGGGTTTCGAGCTCTTCCGGGTAAACGTTCTTGCCTGCTTCGGTGACGATCAGTCGCTTCGACCGGCCTGTGAGCGTGACGCGCCCTTTATGATCAATTTTCGCGATATCTCCGGACTTAAACCAACCATCCTCTAATGCGTTTTGGTTTTGCTCTTCATCTTCATAACCCAGCATGACATTCGGGCCCTTGATCCAAAGCTCGCCATTGCCATTTTCGTCGGGGTCCACCACCTTCACTTCTACCCCATCAATAGGCCTGCCAACGCTATCGACAGCATCGTCGAATGCCTCCTGGACGCAGCTAAGTGGAGAGGTCTCAGTGAGTCCATAACCCTGACGCAAAGGTAGGCCAAGGTCGTGATAATACTGACTAATTTTGCCGTCGAGATGCGAGCCCCCAGAAACCCAGATTTTGATTTCACCGCCAAACTTTTTGCGAATCGGGCCATTTAGAAGATGGCGTGTACGCTTGGGCAGCGCTTTGATGATTTTACGGTAGACCGATAGCGCCTTACCCCCCTCGGAAAACTTCTTTTCCAGGCCGAGCATAATGTTACGAAACAGTCGCGGTACCGCGATGACCACGGTAATTTTTTCTTCTTCCAGCGCGCTCAAAATTTCGTTTGCTGCCAACACTTTGGGAGAGACCAGTCGCGCCCCTAAATAATAGGGCAGAGTTACATTGCCGGTGATTCCCATGCAATGGGAAAACGGCAGAAGAGAGAGAAAACGATCGTTCCGATCGAATGATTCAAGCTTCACTGCGGCGAAAATGTTTGAAGCCAGATTGTTATGAGAAAGCCGTGCGACCTTTGGGTTGCCTGTGCTGCCAGAAGTGTAGATTCTGACTGCCACTGCCTCCCCATCCTCTGCCGCCGGCGTGGCGAGTTCCGCTTCGATCTTTGCTGGGTCATTTTGCAGAGAAATCGGGATGCGATGCGCATGTTCCAGTTCAGAGTCATAGGTCAGCATAACGTCCGGATTGATCGCATCAATTTGTGCGGCAATCTCGTGGTCACTATTGCCAATATGTATCGGAGCCACCATTGCGCCGACACGAAACGCCGCGAAGGCCGCGATTGTCCATTCTGGCCCGTTGGGTGCTGTGATTCCTACAGTTTTTCCCGGAGCAATCCCCGCTTCTCTCAAATCTTGTGCAGTGCACAGCACAGCGTCAATGATTTGCTGATAGGTGATTTCCCTCTTGCCGCTACGTTGACGACATACCCACGCCAGTCTGCTGGCGTTCTCGCGCATGGATGGTTCGACCAGCGCCCACAGATTATGAGACACGTCTATTCCTCTAGTGTTGTGTTTAGCTCGCTTTACGAAACTGATTCACAAAGCTGCCAAATCATCTAATTGGTAAAAAAGCGATGTGAAATTCAATCAATCACACTTTTTTCTTCATGGCTGTGTCCATCTGAAAGGTCCCCCTTGGGAGAATTGCCGTTCGCTCTCCCCGACAGATCACAGATATTTTTAGCAATTAAGCCATAATCAGCGTGCGTGAGCAATTCACCGGGCGAGAAACCAGGCGCAAACGACTCCTCCAACTGCGCCAAAAAGGTGGCCGTCCCAGGAAATGCCGCTTTGCCCGGGAAGAATGCCGAAAAAAAGGGTTCCACCATAACTAAATCCAACGAACAGACCCACTAATATCGCCAACGGTCGTTTTTCGAAAAATCCGCTGGCAATCAAGAAGCCGATAAGCGCAAATACTAGGCCGCTAGCGCCAATAACAGGGACAGAACGACCGAAAGCCCAGAGTAGTGCGCCGGAGGCCAGAATTAGGAAGGTCACGGTTCTGGCACTGTTTGCCCGAGACCCCGCTAGCAGGGCTAGTAAAGTGATCAGAGGAACCGAATTCGCCATGATATGGCTGAGGTCTTTGTGCAGGAAGGGTGAAAACAGGATTCCAGGTAGACCACTAAGCTGACGTGGAAAGAGTGCAAACCGTTCCAGAGGCAGAAAACGGTCGAGGATAAATACAACCCAGATCACCGCAACGAAAACCGCGATGCCAATGAATTCGCGTTTCAGCGAGGTGAAAAAGGATTCTTTCATCTGCTAGTTCCGCTATGCGATTGATGATCCGCTGCCAGATTAGTTAGAAGCTGGCGCATATCCATTGGTAGATCTGTCTCCCAAGAAACGATTTGTTCCGATTTAGGATGGATGAATTCGAGCCGTTTTGCATGCAGCGCTTGCCGTGAAAACTCTTGAAGCGACCGGACAAGTCCTTCAGAAGCAGCGGGCGGCAGCTTTACCCGGCTGCCGTAAACAGCGTCGCCCACTAATGGATAACCTCTCCAGCTCAGGTGTACGCGGATCTGATGCGTCCTCCCCGTTTCCAGAGCGGCTTCTATCAGCGCATGCGTGCGAAACTTCTGTTCGATTCTGGTATGAGTAATTGCTTCTTTACCGCGGTGAGTTACGGCCATTTTCAGTCTATCCTGGGGATGCCGGCCGATAGGTTGATCAATGGTTTCACCTGTCACGGGCACGCCATTGACGACTGCCAGATATCGTCGGCTTACGGTGCGTTCTTTCAGTTGTTCAACCAGGTGCTGGCGCGCCTGTTCGGTGCGCGCGACAACCATCAGGCCCGAAGTCAGCTTGTCGAGCCGATGTACAATCCCGGCCCTCGGCAGCGTCCGCAGATTGTCATCAATAAAGAGCAGCCCATTTAGTAATGTGTGATCTGGATTGCCGGCGCCAGGATGCACCACCAGCCCGGCGGGTTTGTCGATCACGAGAATATCGTGATCCTGATACATCACGTCGAACTTTGCCTCCTGTGCGACCCAGTCCGCCTCCTCAACAGGGGGGATTTCCAGCGAAAGACTGGTCGAACCCCGTATTTTTTCACTGGCTTTCACATTCTTACCCTGACTGGTCACGCGACCGGATTTCAGCCATTTTTGGATATGCGCTCTGGAATATTCAGGAAGGAGTTCCGCCAGAGTTTTGTCTATCCGCATTCCTTCGTAGTCGATTGGGACATCGAGAGTGAGGAGTCCTGGGGCGTACGGCATCGTAGGGGCTATTTTCTCTGGGTTTGGGTTGAACTGGGTTCAGACTATGGCACAATAAACTGTCTTTGGGATTCGGTCGCGGCGGACGGAGTTTACCGATAAACGCCACCTTTTTCCGTGATTCCCCATTGATTTGCGATCTGATTCCACACTTTCACGACTCCCATCCAATCCAGCATGATCCAGACTCTGTCTCGATATCCCTCGCACGCTAAACATCGCGGAATTTACTATGTAATCATAGTTTTTTTTCTTTCCTTCTCGCTCACTGGCTGCGGTATGTTCAAGAAAGATGCGGTCGATGAAAACGCCACTGTCGAGGAACTCTACGCCATCGCGAAGGAAAGCATGTCCAAGCGAAACTGGACTACAGCGGTAAGCCAACTACGTGCACTGGAAGCAAAGTACCCCTACGGTGTTTACGCCGAGCAGGCGCAGCTTGATACCGTTTATGCCTACTACAGAAACAACGAGCCAGGGCTGGCAATTGCCGCTGCCGATCGTTTTATTAAATTGTATCCAACCCACCAGTCGGTGGACTATGCCTATTATTTGAAGGGGCTGGCGTCGTTTGAAGAAGACAAAAGCACTACGGGATTGTTACTCGGCAAAGATGACCTGAGCGATCGAGACCCGGTACTTACCCGGAATGCGCTGAACGCCTTTAAGGATGTTTACACGCTTTTTCCTGACAGCAAGTACGCACCCAGTGCGCGGGAGAGAGTCACGTATCTCACTAATACCCTTGCACGGCATGAGATCTCTATTGCGGCCTACTACTATGCGCGAGGAGCGCATGTTGCCGTAGTGAATCGGGCTAAGGGAGTGGTGGAGAATTATCCTGGCACTGCCACAGTTGAACAGGCGTTGGCCTTGCTAGTAAACAGTTACCAGGCGATGGGACTGGGGGATCTTGCTGAAGATTCTCGACGTGTGCTGGAGTTGAACTTTCCAAATAGTGCTTATCTCGCAGGAGGAGGTGTTGTGGCGGGTAAACCATTGGATGAAACGGCCAGTGTGAACACGAAGAAAGGCGGTTTCTTCTCCTCGATAAAGAATTTGTTTCGTCGCGGATCGACTGGATAGGTTGGATAGTGCCAACAATTCGGTGATCCTCACCGTGATATAGACGAGCGTCACTTCAATCAGACTCAAGGCCCGGCTACCCCAGCCCTTGGAGTGTTCTTGGGAGTGTTCTTGTTAAAAAACCAGTTACTCAACTCTTGGTGAGCCTAGTTTCGGCTTCAGCGTATTTTGCCGCGGTTTTTTCGACGATTTCTTCCGGTAGTTCTGGTGGTGGTGGCGTTTTATCCCAGTCTAAAGTTTCCAGATAGTCCCGAAGAAATTGCTTGTCGAAACTGGGTGGGCTGATGCCTGGTTGATAGGTGTCTGCTGGCCAAAATCTCGACGAATCTGGTGTGAGCACTTCGTCAATAAGATGAAGCTCGCCGTTTTTATCCAAACCAAATTCGAACTTGGTATCGGCAATGATGATTCCCCGTTGTCGGGCATAGGTCGCGGCTTCTTGATAAATTTGCAAGCTGATAGATTTGACCTTTTCCGCCATCTCTTTGCCCACCGTATTGCTCATTTGTTCAAAGCCGATGTTTTCATCGTGATCACCCATTTCTGCCTTGGTCGCGGGGGTGAAAATCGGTGCCTCCAGCTCAGCTGCCTGAGGCAATCCTTTGGGAAGATCAATCCCACAAATTTGTCCGGTTGCCTGATAATCCTTCCAGCCGGAACCAATGACATAACCTCTGACCACCGCCTCGATGGGGAGTGGGCTAAATCGTTTGACCACGGTAGCGCGCTCACCAAGGGTGTTGCGTTGGTCTTGGTCGGGGACAATATCTTCCAATGGCACGTCGGACAGCTGATTAGGAACCAGATGACTGGTACGTCCGAACCAAAAGTTGGCAACCCGCGTCAATACCTCTCCCTTACCAGGTATCGGCTTCGCCATAATGACATCGAAGGCCGATAATCGGTCACTGGCAACGATCAGCATGTGTTCGTCATCAATGGCATACACGTCTCGCACTTTCCCGCGATAAATAAGATCCAAATGCGGGAGGTCAGACTGAAAGAGGGCGCTTGTCATAAATATTTTCTTCTACTTTTCGATCGCTTCGATGGCGTTGACCTGACGGAAACCGCGGGGCAGGAACTTTCCTCTCTGGGCTCTCTGACCGACATAATTATCAAAATCCGCTGGTTTCAAGTTCAGATGGCGTTTGCCGCTGGAGATTCTTAGGTGGTCGCCCTCGCGAAATACCGCAAGATCAACCACATACTCTTCGCCGGCTTTGAATTTTGCGCTCGGTATATTGATGAGTTTGACGCCTTTACCTTTTGAAAGCTGGCTTAATTCTCCTACAGTGAAAATCAGCAGTCGTCCCTCACTGGTAATCACGGCAACCCAATCATCGTCGAAATCATGTACTCGACGGGGAATCATTACATCAACGCCGTTACCGGCTTTCAGACTGGCTTTCCCCGCCTTGTTACGAGTAAAAAGGTCGCCAAGCTTAGCGACAAATCCATATCCTGCATTGGTGCATAGCAAGTATTCACTGTGTTCACGACCCATCATCACACCACAGAAGCGAGTGCCTGCCTGGGGATTAACGATACTACTGACCGGCTCCCCAAAACTCCGCGCAGAGGGCAATGAATGCGAGGGTAGCGAATATGTTCTGCCGTTCGAGTCGATGGAGAGCAGAAGTTCATTGGTTTTCCCTCTGGCGGAATGCATAAACTGATCTCCGGATTTAAAGTTCAGTTGAGCCGGATCTACATCATGCCCTTTTGCCGCTCGAATCCAGCCTTTTTCCGAAAGAATAACAGTGATGGGTTCAGCGGGAACTAAGTCGTTGTGATCCATTGCGCGAGCAGCATCCCGAACAACAATGGGAGATCGTCGGGCGTCGCCAAATTCTTCGGCATCAGCGATCAGTTCATCTCGGACCAAATTCTTCAATCGCGTTTTGGACTTCAGGATCTTTTCAAGTAACTGTCGTTCTTTTTCAAGCTCCTCATGCTCGTGGCGAATTTTCATTTCCTCGAGTTTCGCCAATCGACGCAACTTTAACTCGAGGATCGCTTCCGCTTGAATATCACTGAGTTGGAAACGCTTCATCAGCACCGGCTTAGGCTTATCTTCGGTACGAATGATGTGGATCACTTCATCAATATTCAGGAAGGCAATGAGATAACCTTCGAGAATATGCAGCTGTTGCAGGATCTTGTCATAGCGATACTGCAACCTTTTACGTACGGTCTCGGTGCGATAGGACAACCACTCAAGCAGCAGCGATTTCAGGTCGAATACTCTCGGCCTGCCATCCAAGCCGATCATATTCATATTGACACGATAGCTTCTTTCGAGATCAGTGGTGGCGAACAAGTGGTTCATCAATGCATCCAGATCGATGCGGTTTGAACGTGGTTCAATCACCAGTCGAACCGGGCTTTCGTGATCGGATTCGTCGCGTAAGTCGCTTACCATTGGGAGCTTCTTTGCGACCATTTGGGCCGCGATCTGTTCCTGCACCTTGGCGCCAGAAACTTGGTAAGGCAGAGCGTTGATCACGATCTCGCCCCCCTCTTTTTGCCAAGCTGCGCGCAACTTTAATGAACCATTGCCGGTTTCATAAATTTGCCTGATTTCTTCTGGTGCAGAAATCAATTCTGCTTCGGTTGGGTAGTCGGGCCCTTTAATATGCTCACAGAGCTGGTCTATCGTTGTTTTTTTGTCCTCGAGTAAGCGAACGCAAGCGCTAACAACTTCTCGGATATTGTGGGGCGGAATATCTGTTGCCATGCCAACCGCGATTCCGGATCCACCATTCAGCAATACGTTGGGCAATCTCGCTGGCAGCAGACGCGGTTCCTTCAATGTGCCGTCAAAATTGGGTGTCCAGTCCGTTGTGCCCTGCTCGAGTTCGGCCAGAAGCAACTGCGCATATCGCGTCATTCTGGACTCGGTGTATCGCATCGCAGCAAAGGATTTCGGGTCATCCTGACTGCCCCAGTTGCCCTGGCCATCAATGAGCGGATAACGATAGCTGAATGGCTGCGCCATCAACACCATCGCTTCATAGCATGCGCTGTCACCATGCGGATGAAATTTACCCAGTACGTCGCCGACGGTGCGCGCCGATTTCTTGAATTTGGCACCAGCGTGCAGGCCCAGATCCGACATGGCATAAACAATTCGGCGTTGAACCGGCTTTAATCCATCCCCGATGTTAGGAAGGGCGCGATCGAGAATGACGTACATGGAGTAATTCAGGTACGCATTTTCAGTAAATTGTGCGATGGAGAGCTTCTCGAGCTCGATGACACTAGGAGGATTAGTGTCGGCAGAAGAGGATTTGCGTTTTCTCGGCATGAATGTCGCTTGAGACAAAGAGGTTGATTATAAACGAGAGCCAAGTATCCTCTCAGCGGAAATTGATCCTCGACCACAAAAATCTTATTGACCGTATGGCAAACAACGAAAGTCAGACCATGATAGAAAACGCAATCGAGCTCAAGTTGATTGATGGTTCTCCTCCGATGTCGTCCGACCATCTTCTTGGGCTACTCGAAAAATCCGGTATTCCACATTCCACGGTCGATCATGCTGCAATGTGGACGGTAAATGATGCCAAAGCTTTACGGGCGCCTTGCGAATATGGTCATACAAAAAATCTGTTTGTCAGGAACAAGAAGGGGCAGATGTGGTTATTGACGCTACACGAGGATCGGCAGGTTGATCTCAAGGCGACTGCCGCGATGGTGGGCACAAATCGCTTTTCCTTTGCCAGCCCCCAGCGATTGATGCACTATCTTGGGGTCATACCCGGCGCGGTAAGTCCGTTGTCTGTTCTTAATGATGTGACAGGGAAGGTGCAGTTTTATATCGATCAGAAACTAATGGAAGCACCCGAACTACATATCCATCCCTTGATCAACACACGCACAACCACCATCGGCCGTGACGCCTTGCTGTCTTTTCTTGAGTTAAACGGTCATCGAGCCAATGTGCTTTCGTTCACAAAACCATGAGGGTCTCGCATTTGAGATTGTTGCCTAGCACTGAATTAAATCTCCTTGGCGAGCTAAAAATCATTTTTGTGCTGCGGAGTGAAACATTTTTAAGGCGAACCTCTCGGGACTTGTTAGTCCCGTCTCGGGCGGTGTAACTTGCGACGCAGTGAAACAGAAGGGTTTGTGACTCCAAGAGCATTTTGGTGGTGCTGCGGAATAGCCATTGCGATAAAGTTATGGCTTGTTGGTGGCCATGATCTGATTGGTAAGTATCGGATTTATGACGACTTCCTGTTTTTGGAGCTCAGCCAGCATATATTGAATGGCGACTGGCTTGGGCCCCTTCATTATCGAACCCTGATCAAAGGCCCGGGGTATCCGTTGTTTATTGCTGGAAGTTACTGGCTCGGTTTACCGTTGCTGCTTGCACAGCAGCTTCTCTATGTCATCGCCTGCACAACTGTGGTTCTCGCTCTTTCTGCGGTCGTGAAAAGTCGTGCTATTTTGTATTGTGCCTTTCTCTTACTGCTGTTTAACCCATTTAGCTATTTCTACCCAATGGTAGGCGCGCTAATGCGCGAAAGTGTTTACAACAGCTTCGCCCTGATGTTCTTTGGTGCCCTATTGGGTATTTGGTACCGCCATCATTTCAGCGTTATGCGAGGTGTGTTTTGGGCGCTGGTAGCGGGAATGGCGTATTCCATGATTTGGCTCACCCGTGAAGAAGCGATTTGGAGTGTTCCGGGTCTTGTACTCTTCGCGCTTGTGTTTGTGCCGAAATGGCCCTGGCAACGCAATTCTAGCTGGCTGTTTCGTCTAGTTCTGGTGGCGTTTCCGGTATGTATGAGTATCGGGGCGGTATTCGGAGTAATGAAACTCAATGAGCGTCACTATGGCACGGCGGTGTTTATAGAGACCAAGTCAGATCAGTTTGTGACTGCACTGGGTAGTCTGATGAACATCCGGGAAGATGGTTTTGTGAAAGGTAAGATCGTTGGACCAAAATCTGAACGCGCTGCATTTAGAGTTAGCCCGACGTTTGCTTCAATCGAACCGCATATCAAGAAGCGCAGCCGGAAACGCCCGAACGTGTTTTACAACTGGACGCTTCGATCGGCGGCGAATGACGCGGGGTATTACAGTGATCATGAAAATGTACAGCCAGCGCTGGATTTTTACTCGCAGATGGGGCGGGAAATCATCGCCGCTTGCGAAGCCGGCGAAATTCAATGCTTTGATCGTTCGCCCACGCTGCAACCACCTCTTCATTTGGAGCATAAAAAACGATTTCCAGCAGAGTTTCTCGGGCTCTTGAAAAGGGCGGTCTGGTTCGACGAGTACAACGCGTTTTCGCCAGAGTATCAAAGCTTTGCTGACATGGGGATGTTGCTCACTTTCGACTATGTCACTGGGCACAGCGCCGTGCGTAAAAGCAAGCACTTCGAGGCAATGCAGCCTGACTTTGATTTCCGAATGCAGGAGACGAAAGAAGGCTTGATGCAAGCAATCGGAACCGCTTATCAATGGTTTATGCCAGCACTCGTTTTTATAGCGCTGTTAGCGCATCTGATATCAATGCGAAGCGTGCTGCGGTTTGAATCCTCAGCGTCATTGCCGCTGTTTGGATTGATTGTCGGAGGCAGTATTACCGCAGTCCTGGTGATTCTGACCTATGTGAAGGTGACGCTTTTCGATGTGGATCGGCCAATAACTGTGCTTTATGGTTTGATCATCCTGTACGCGGTAATTAGTATTGTTTCGCTATTGCCGGGCAGCAGAGAGCATCATTTAGATTCGTGATACTCCTCTTCGGTATTGATCTCCCAAATGTTGTTTTTGTCAGTTCGACCATTCACAATGTTTTCTACCGAAGCCATTGCACTTAGCATCGAATGGTCTTGGTTATTATACTTGTGCATACCGTTCCGGCCGACCAGAAACAAGTTCTCGAGTCGATCCAATCGCTCACGTACAACGGGTAGCTGGTCATAGGTTCCAAAATATGCCGGGTAGGCTTTTGGCATTTTTAGAAGAACGGAATCAACGACATCTTGTTCGTCAATGATGTGAATCGAAGCAAGTTCCTCGATCCCAATCGCGATGATCTCTTCGTCGGAAAGAGACCAGAACGCATCGCCCTCGTTGCAAAAATATTCTAGCCCAATCCAAATCTTCTCCGGATCTGAGACCATTTCGGGGCTCCAGTTGTTGAAAATCTGCAATCGTCCCAGTTTGACATGCGGTTCCTGAATATAAATCCAGTTATCGGGAATAATCTCCCCCGGATCCCCCCGATCCGGATGCACCTTCAACTTATTGACCAGTAAACCGACAGTGAGAAAGTCACGATAGATCAATCCGTCCGACACATCACGTACTTCGCCAGTAATTTCGGGGGAAAATGATTTCACCAGATCCCGGATGGGCATAGTGGAAAAGCAGTAGTCACAATCGAGTCGGGTAGTCTTACCATGACTGTCTTCATACTCAACAGCGGATACTTGATTTGCTCCTGCATGAATTAGGCTTGCACGGCTGTGATAGTGAATTTCTCCGCCCTGCGCCAGAACGTCACGAGCGACGCAGTCCCACATTTGCCCGGGGCCAAATTTTGGATAGAGAAAAAACTCAATTAGAGAAGTTTCAGTGTCTTTTTGTGCAACATTTTTTTTCTTGTTCTTGGTAATGCCCTGAAGAGCACTTTTAAAAGCATGGGTGATCGCCTTGGTGATAGAGAGTCCCTTAATTCGTTGCGCGCCCCACTCGGCGGTGATTTTCGCACACGGTACCCCCCAGACTTTCTCGGTGTAATCCTTGAAAAAAGTGTTATAGAGCTCACGACCAAATCGATTAATAAAAAACTCCTCCAACGTTTTTTCATCACGAATCGGAAACGCCATTGCCCACAGGTAGCTCACCCCAATTTTCACGGTGCGCACTAGGCCAAGATTGGAAAGGGTTTTGACGCTTAGTGAAATTGGATAATCGTAAAATTTTCCGCCAAAAAAAATACGCGATGTTCGACTGCGTACCAACATTACATCGTCGTCATCGCGCTGCCCTTGTTGCGTCTCTTTCGGGTAGATGGTCTGCGTTTTATTGTGGTAGCTGATGTCGATGCCGCTTTCCGAGAGTGCAGATTCCTCCACGGGAAGAATATTTAACCACCAGTCCATGACTCGGTCAGATTTCGAGAAAAAACGGTGTCCACCAATATCGATCCGATTGCCGTTGTGATTGACGGTTTTAGAGATTCCTCCATTGTCGCCGCTGGCTTCCAGCACGATAGGTTTGATATTGGTGTTCCGCAGCAATTCCAATGCGGCGGTAAGACCAGCAGGCCCGGCACCGATGATGACGGCGGTTTTTTGTGATTTTGGGTTCATAACTGCATTAATGGTTTTGCCATAGCATTCCCGAAATGTGGCAAAACAAAATCAAATGGGATTTGAGACGGATATCGAGGTCTGGCTTATACTTCCAGCAATCTTGGCATCATTTCAACCAAATTACAGGGACGGGTCCGATAATCGAGCTGATGACAAATCAATTTTTCCCAGGCTAACTTGCATGCACCGGTTGAGCCCGGAAGCACAAACACATAAGTGCCATTAGCAACACCTGCCAGGGTTCTGGATTGCAGTGTTGAAGTGCCAATATCATCATAGGAAAGCACCCTGAACATTTCTCCAAACCCATCAAGGATTTTATCAAGCAGTGGAGAAATGGCTTCTGGAGTTCCATCACGCCCGCTTACGCCAGTTCCTCCAGTTGTAATGATGACCTGAATTTTCGGGTCGGCAATCCACGCTGAGACAACTGACCTAATTTGATATTTATCGTCTTTGGTGATTTTCTTGTCCGCCAGTTGATGGCCCGCAGCGGTCAGCCTCTCTACCAATGCTTTTCCCGATTTATCTTCAGCCTCAGTGCGTGTGTCAGAAGCCGTTAACACTGAGATATTGACCGGAATAAGCTGACGATCAGTCGAGTTGTTTGTTGGCGGAGTCATAAACGGGTTGCAGTACTGGTTATCCCCTGTATTATCCGACGAAGACAATTGAAAAGACAGTATTCCTTACAAACAGATGCGCATATCCGTGATGTATTTTGCTAGCCTTCGCGAACAAATGGGCCGTGATAGCGACCAGCTTGATCTCGAAGAGGGCGTAACAATGGCTGAAATTTGGCAGAAGGTCAGTGATCAGTGCCCGCAGGAAAATTTACTATGTTCTCGTAACAAGGAGTACGCACAGTGGGATGATACTGCGGTTGATGGCGACGAGATTGCGTTTTTTCCACCCGTCACCGGTGGTTAACAGATTTAGCTGCTTGGACAAACAATAGATGAAAGTCGAAATACGCCCTGAAGCATATGATCCCTGGGTCGAGATCGGGGCCTACCAGGCAGCGTTACCTGCCGGAAGCTATGGCGCCAGCGCTGTTTTTGTCGGTACCATGCGTGATTTTAACGAAGGTGATGATGTCGAAAGCATGTTGCTTGAACACTATCCTGGGATGACTGAGCAGCAACTCGAAGAACTGGCTCAGAATTCACTCAAGTATCACGGGTTGATCGACGTAATGGTGTTGCACCGGGTAGGAGAAGTCAGACCGAATGATCCTATCGTGGTGGTAGCGGCTTGGTCAGCGCATCGCAAAGCGGCGTTTGACGCCTGCCGTGAGATGATGGAGAACCTCAAATCGGTAGCAACATTTTGGAAGAAAGAACAGCTGAAGGAAGGCGTGCGTTGGGTGGAGAAGAATACCGCAGGATAATTGATTTCAGATGAACCCTGTTTGTGGTATTTCTACAATTTAATATTTAAAAAAGTACTTAATGCAGTGAGTGCTCGACGCCGTTTGCGTTTACCGCTTGGTAAACAACGCTTTATTGATCAATCGTAGTTTTACATTCCCGCCAGGGCGACCCATTACGGAGAACGCGGTATCTTCCGCGGGCTCAAGATAGGCGACGTAAGGTTGATGCTGTGTCAGAGAAGTTGCATCCTCAAAAGGACTGTCCGCAAAATAAGGGTGTAAATTATCGTTATCACATCTCACTTTACGCGCAGATGTCAGAATCAAAGCAGCGGAGCCCTCTCTCTGCGCTAACACCTCATTGACGCTCGGATGGCTTTTCGTGTTTCCTGTGCATGTGAGCCAATGATATACCACCTCAAGATTTCCTTCCTTCATCTCCAGAAGGTAAAGACCATTGCCGTTTGGGTACCCGAAGTGGTTGATGTCGCGCTTTTGTAAATTAAGGCGTTCTTCCATGGTGGGGATTAGGGTGTGATGAACAAGGTTTGCTTGAATCCCCATAGTGGCGCTGATATCCACGATTGCGAAGTCACCGACTGCCGAAGAAGGTTGTATTTCTATCGCATCAAATATGTCGTCCTTACCGGAATACCGATAAAGTCGGCTGTTGGCTAAATCCCAGTTTGCCTGCGCTGAATCAGGGCTTAAAAAGTTTAAATAATCCTCGTATTTCAGCGTCACGGAGTCGCTTATAACGCGAGAAAAATAATCATTACTAGTGATGTTTCCAATTGTCAGACAAGTGTCCGTATCTGCACCGTTCGTCTCGAGCATAGTATTGATGTACTTGCACTCTCCTGCCCAGACAAATCGTGGTGAAACCTTCAGCAAGGCCATTCGTTCATGGGCGTCTTTACCATAAAAGTCGACAATCTCTCCCGCATCATCGATAAGGAGAGCAACAGGCATCGCATACCGGCTAGAGTCAATCGTTACACTTCTGATTTCCAGATTGATATTTATGTCCGAGATGGCAAAAGACGGCATTTTCCAGAGGGTTTTACCAAGCTGTAAATTGCTGGATTGCAGTGCTTGGTCAAGGCCCGATTGTCCCAATTGCTCGATGAGGTTTAGACGTGAAAAGTCGTAAGCGTTGGTCCCAAGACCGATGGTGTTTAGACGATGATCGGTAATGTAGCCTAGAATCGTCGCGCCGAGGTCCAAAGATGAGAGCTGACGCTGATATACCTCCGGATTATTGCCGGAGTCAAAAATGGTGAACAGTAAATTCCGTTCTTTTTTTGCTTCCGCCTCCTTCAGCTTTTCGCCCATATTAAATGGATAGGCTGCATGATCGCTCATCATCACAATGATCAGCTCTTCTCCCCATTTGGATTGTATCTGCTTTATAAACCTGGCAATCAATTTGTCGCTGCAGTAGACCGCATGCTGTATCTTATGATCTGCTCCCTCATAATGATTCAGACCTTGATCAAAGCACCATTTGGAATAGCGATTTTTTCCAAAAGCATCATGAGTATCGAGACTGAGTAAGGTAAAAAAGAATGGATTCTCTCGCTTTTGATTTAGCAATGACTCCAGTTTCTTTTCCACCTTTCCAAGTAATACAGAGTCATGAAGCCCCCATGGGCCGATACTATTTGGGGGAACGCCCTCTCGTAACTCATCGAGCCCCTTCACTTCGTCGTAGCCATGGGCACGCATAAACCCCCCTTTATTCGAAAAGTTAAGGCGGGCGCCCTGATAAAACAGATTTTCGTATCCTAATGCTTTAGTGATGTCGTTGAGACACTGCGCCTGCGGCATATAAACATCGCTATCTCCATGCTGGTGTTTGCCGCCCCTGGGGGTGTTAATCGGTACTCCACATTGCGTTGCAATCATTCCGGCAATTGTGTGTGTCGCTCCCCATGGCATTTTGACACCAGTGAAATCATCACCCTGCGTAGTCAGGCTTTCGAGTTCTGTGAGCAGGTTGGTGTAGTAGCGGGAATCAAAGTAAGTTCGCTCCAGACTCTCGAGATAGATCATGAGAACGTTGGGTAGACGATCTATTTCTGATTTGGCCGAATCGATTGCTTGGTTCGAAAGTTTGTTCTTTTCCAGAGTTTGCGTGATTAATTCGGTTTTCTCAGAAGAAAGAAGCTTGGCGACAAGCTCCCCTGAAGACGTGGTGAACGGGTGCAGCGCAAACATTACAACAACTGTTGCGATCTTGCCCCAGATTGGAACGCGGTCAGCCCCTGTTTCTCGAAAGTATTTCGCCACGATAAAAACGATCAGGAACAGCACTATTAGCAAGATCGCAGTCAAATGATAGCTTTCGAAAGCATAGAATCCAGCACCCAGAGAGTCCGGATGCAGCTGTGTAACAACATCGAATGTGATGCCGTTGCCTGTGAAATTATTGGCCAGGTAAAAAGAGACCGTGATGAGCAGGTAAAAACCGAAAATTAGAGTGTTAAAGCCACCTGCCACGGTAAGAACCCGGAGTTCTGAGGACAGTGTGAAGACAAGAAATGCAATTAGAGAAAGAAACAGCAACAACAGGTGATGTGACTGTATGGAACCGATTAAATAAACCGAGAAGGCAAGCAATGCGACGCAAGAAAGTAGAGTTAGTTTTGCGCGCATAACATAATGGGTTCGAGGGCGTGATTAGTTTTGCACGCGACTATTTTACGTCGGGAATATGTTCTCTCAGCAGCGTCAAGGCCGGAGATCGCTTTGCGAAATGCCGGTAACAAAATGATTTTTCTAGCTTGATTCTTGCTCTTTTCAAGATCCGATTTGATCATGCGTAAATCAGGCTTCGACGCAATACAGCTAACTTGGAGCGGTTTGGCATCAGGCTGAAAGCAAAAAAGATATGGAGATCCGTACCCTTGAAAATAGGTGTCAAACTATCTGAAACGCTGATAGAGCTACCCAGAATGATCAAAGAGCTGTTCGTAAACTATTTCTAGATTTGTCCCGAAAACGTATCGCATTGATTGATGTCACCACTTTCAAGGCCGCGAAAAAACCAAGTCTGTCTCTGTCTCGCAGATCCATGAGTGAAGCTCTCTGGGACCACGTAGCCCTGGGCCTTTCGCTGCAGTGTGTCATCACCAATCGCAGCAGCGGCCTGCAGACCTTCTTCAATATCGCCCTGCTCGAGCAGCGATCGACTGCGGTGTGCGTGGTTGGCCCATACACCAGAAAGGCAATCAGCTTGCAATTCCATTCGAACCTGAATTTCGTTCGCTTGTACTTTGGTAGCATTTTTCTTTGCCCTTTGAACCTGCTCAGAAATTCCGAGCAGAGTTTGAACGTGATGACCGACTTCATGGGCAACCACGTAGGCTTGTGCGAAATCGCCGGGGGCGCCAAACTTGTTTTGGAGTTCCGAGTAAAAGTTAAGGTCAATATAGACTTTTTGATCTCCTGGACAATAAAAAGGCCCCATCGCTGAACTGGCATAACCACAGGCGGAATCAGTGGATCCACTAAACAATACGAGTTTCGGTTCGCGATAGTCCCGACCCATCTGCTTAAAAATTGGCCGCCAGGTGTCTTCCGTGTCAGCGAGAATTACGCTAACGAATTCGGATTGCTCGGTTTGTGCTGCGGATTGCGGTTGCGTTTGTTCTCCACCTGAAATCAAACCGCCACCCACTTTCATTACCGTGCTGGGATCAACGCCAAGAAACATGGCAACGACCGCAAGAGCAATCATACCGATGCCACCGCCCGCGAGTGCTTTGCGACCGCTCCGACCTCGACGGTCTTCAATATTTTGGCTGCGTCTGCCTTTTTGCCAGCGCATGTTGCGCCTCCTTCAGAGGTATTGAATCAAGGGGGAGAGGATATCATTTTTCAAACCATCACCCCAGGTTAGGCTAGAGCAATGGAAGAATGGCGTTTTCCAAATCCTGATGGTCAAGTATTCCGAGTTTTACCGATGCCAATTTCCCTTCTCGATCGAAAAAAGCGGTAAAAGGCAGGGCTGAACCCTGAGTATTGCCCTGGCTAATCATTAATTCAGTGCCGCCGGAACTGATAACGAGAGAAGGGTAATGAATGCCAATTTGATCACCAAAGATTCTGGCTGCTTCTGCAGTGTCGTGGGCGATTCCGACCAACTGAACACCTTTAGATGCATATTCTTCATGAAACTCAATGAGCAGCGGTATCTCTTTGACACAAGGAGGGCACCAGGACGCCCAGTGATTCACTATCACAACCTGACCAAGCCACTGATTGCCGTTTTGATTCTCACCTGTGACGTCTGGTAACGAAATGGATGCCAACTTCGCCGGTGGTGTTGAGAAATTAGTCTGGTTTTTCTGCAAGCCAAAATAGACACCAACGCCCATTGCCAGTATCCCTGGCATCAATAGCAGGAGAAGTCGCTTCATGAACTGGTGAGCAGAGCGAGAAATTCTTGGGGCTTTTTAAATCCGTAAAAATCTTTTTGTTTTTGTCTCATTCCATTCTCATCAAAAAACAAGACTGCTGGAGGGCCAAAAACACCCAGCTGTTTTTTAATCGTGCTGGTTCCAATATCACCAGGATCCGTCACATCAATCTGTAAAGCAATATAGTCTGATTCCAGTTCTGCGACGACCTGTTGGTCATTAAAGGTGGCCTTTTCCATTTTGATGCAGTCCACACACCAGTCGGCGTAAAAATCAATGACAACTTTTCTGCCTTCCGCTTTCGCAGCGTCCAGCTTCGCAGAGAATGCTTCCGGGTTAGAGACGCGTTGGAATACGTTTTCTGTGCCTTCATGGCCAGAGGGTGTCCCCGATGCAATGGGAGAAAACAAATTTGCTGGCAGCGGTCTGATCAGATCTCTTTGACCAAAAAAACCGCCAAGCAGCGCAAATACACCCCATACCAGCAGCACTGTTCCCACCCCTTTCTGGAATGTTAACCATCCTGACCCACCCTCAGGTAAGGATTGCGTCGCCCCGAGATAGACGCTGAGCACGATGAAAAATACACCCCAAAGCAGAAGAACCGGCACATCAGGCAATACGCCAAGCATATAAATAGCAACACCGATCAACATGATGCCAAACAAGTGCTTGATGGTTTCCATCCATCTTCCAGCCCTGGGTATCAGATAACCAGCACCAAAACCGAGCGCTATCAACGGCACTCCCATGCCAAGCGCCATGACAAACATTAGCTGCGCCCCCAGATAGGGGTCTGCTTTAGAAACAGCAACACCCAGGAAGGAAATCAACACTGGTGAAACGCAAGCGCCAACAATTAGTGCTGATACGAGCCCAAGGACAAAGACGGGGATAACAGACCCTGACAGATTCTGAGTGCTGTTTTGCAGTCGGCTTTGTATCGCAGAGGGTAGTTGTAATTCGAATAACCCGAACATGGATAGTGCCATAATAAGAAAAATAATCGCTAATGCACCGATTGCCCAGATGTTCTGAAAGTAAGCTTGGAGTTGTTCTCCCGTTGCCCCTGCCAACGCCCCCATGCCGGCGTAGGTAACAGCAGTTCCCAATACATAAATGACCGCCAGAGATCCACCTCGGGCCCGAGTTACATTTTCACCCTGCCCGGCGATCACGCTAGATAGTATCGGAATGAGGGGTAGTACACAGGGGGTAAAGGTAAGTAGCAGTCCTGCGAAAAAAGCGCCAATAAGCAGGCCGAGCAGAGTCTTACTTCCGCTCGTCCTCGTCGTGTCTTCATTCGGGTTCAGACTATCAGATGATGCAGAGTTGTCAGGTGTGTTGTCCGACTGTGCAATGGCGTCACTGATAAATGAAGGAAATGTAAACTCATGTTTTTCTGTGACCGGTGGATAACAGATTCCTTCATCTGCACACCCCTGATAGGTGGCTTCGACAGTGATTTTCTCTGCAGCGCTGGATGTCCGTGCTAACTCAACCGGGACAGTAAAGGCATTTCTGAATACAAAGGCTTCGCCAAAATACTCGTCATTTTTAATTTCACCCTCCGGAAGAGACACCGTAGAGAGAGGTGTTCCATTGCGGGTAAATTTCATCTGTTTCTTATAAAGATAATAACCTTCAGCCACCTCAAACTCGGCGGTAACAGATTTCTCATCGGCGACGGACATGGTCAGCTGAAAAGCATCTTCAACTGCTAAGTATTCTGGCTGCTCAAAACCCGCTGAGAGTAAATCCCGTAAAGCAGAGACCGAGTCGGGAAGCGCCGCATCTTGGTTCGCAGTATCTGACGGGGTTGTTGCTGTAGCAGCAGGGTCAGATTGGGCAGATAAGTTTTCCTGGATTCTTTGGGAAATCGCCTTGCTGGATGTATCCATGCCTGCAAACTCCACCAGACCATCGGCTGCCAGACTAGGGGAGGCGGTGGATACACTGCTCAGGTTATTCGTGGCTGTTGTTAACAAGTCAAAACCGATAGTGTGTTTAATCGGCGGATAACAGACCCCAACCGGTTCGTTACATCCCTGGCCTCCGACCAGGAGGTTGAACGTTCCACCGGTTGGAGAGGCCTTGAGGTCGAGGATCAGCGCGAGGCGATCCAAATAGACTTCAACGTCACCAAACAGCTCGTCAAACTTTTCTTTACCCCTGGGGAGTTCTGCTTCTTTAGCAAGCTGAGCGTCTCCCTCTACTGCAAAGCTGAACTTATCGCGATACATATAGTATCCCGGTGCTATCGTCCAAACTGCTTCGAGCTGGTTATCTGGTAGCAGTGTCGCAGAAAATGCGAACGCTTCGTCTTCGGGCAGGAGTTCCTCAGCTCCTGACTGTGCCAATACCCCGAGCGGCAATAACAGCAATATTGCGCACCATCGCGATATTCCCTTGCACCATTTATCCAGCCTCCTGCCGCTGTGCGAAAGGACAGAGATCTTGCTGAGAGAAACAGAAGGATTGGAGGTCATCAGGTTCATTTGTTACAGAGTCGGTCACTCATTGGAGAGCTGCCGGGGTCAAGTCCAAATGGGACCGAGTATTCCCCGTGAAGTTCTCAATAACCAGGTATTTTCGGGACATTGGCGTATTATAGTCTCCAGTTGTTCCCACGGGTCAAAATCGAGATGTCTCATCGAGGAGTCTGGAACTCGGTATTTTTATCACTATATAAGTATTACGAAACTATTTAACCATCCAATGCGCATATTGTTTTTCCTCTTTTTGATTGTCCCAGTGATTGAAATCTATTTTCTCATCACGGTGGGCAGTGCAATTGGTGCAGGATTGACCGTGGTTTTAATCTTGCTCACGGCATTTATTGGCGCATTTCTTGTCAGAGCGCAGGGTTTTTCCACATTTGCCCGTGTGCAGTCCCAGATGGCTCGGGGAGAAATGCCTGCGATAGAGATCTTCGAGGGGGTTTTTCTTTTGGTGGCGGGTGCGTTGCTCTTAACCCCTGGCTTTTTGACTGACGCTATTGGTTTTGCTTGCCTAACTCCACCGCTGAGAAGATGGTTGATTCGAAAAATGCTGGCTGCTGGTATGCTCCGGGGCACCACGTTCCGAGCAGGGACGACAGGAGTAAATAACTCAGGCGCCGGCGCCAATCGCGTCATCGATGCGGAGTATCGTGATGTTGGTGAATGATATTTGTCTGGCAAATTTATGGCTGGATTTACGATGTGTTCGATGACAACGATTGATTGACCTGCTCCAGTTCTTCGGATAACGAGAGCCATTCCGATTCAAGCTTTGCGACTTCCTTATCAGCGCCCGATTTTTTACGCATCAATTCCGCTAGATCTGCGGTACTGGCTGACTCATAGATTTTTGGGTCGGAGAGGGTTTTTTCCAGTTCGTCTGCCTTTTTCTGCCATAGTGTCATATTTTTCTCGCACTGGCGTATCGATTGGGTGAGCGGTTTAATTTGTTGGCGCAACAGTGCGGATTGTTGTCTTTTTTCTTTCTTACTCAGATTATCTGCATTGACGAGGCTGGTCGATTTCTCACTGAAATTGTTGGATTCTCGCCGTTTTGTTCCCGAGGCATTACGCGATTCCTGTGCCACCTTCTTAGCCCATCGCATATACCCATCGATATCCTCCTCAAATACAGAAACTCCACCACGGTAAACCAGCCATAGTCGATCTGTGACGGTGCGGATAAGATGCCTGTCATGCGATACCAACAAGATAGCGCCATCGTACTGTTGAAAGGCGACGGTTAACGCGTGTCGCATCTCGATATCCAAATGATTGGTTGGTTCATCCATGAGAAGCAGATTTGGTTTGCTAAAAATAAGCAGCGCGAGAGCCAAACGCGCTTTTTCTCCCCCCGAAAAAGGTGCAATTTTCTCGTTCACTCTTTCCCCATTGAAGCCGAAACCGCCAAGAAAGTTACGAATATCTTGCGGGGTAGTTCGTGGATAGATCCGGGTAAATTGAGTCAGAGGGGTTGCTTCTGGATCTAACTGCTCTAGCTGGTGCTGAGCGAAATAACCAACATTGAGGTTTTTTGCCTGAATAATTTCACCGTTGCCTGGCTCTAACTCGCCAGCCAACAGCTTCACTAGTGTCGATTTTCCTGCGCCGTTTGGGCCAACCAGAGCGATGCGATCTTTATTTCCTATACTGAACGACAGATTGCTCAGAATAGAGCCAGATTGATAACCGACATGCACTTCATCTAATCTTAGTAACGGATCGGAAGCAGGTTGTGGCTCCAAAAAACTGAACCGAAATGGCGAATAGATATGTGCGGGGGCAATCGTCTGCATTCGCTCGAGTGCTTTGACTCGGCTTTGGGCCTGTTTGGCCTTGGTTGCTTTGGCTTTGAATCGTCGAACAAAGTCTTCCATGTGCGAGATCGCCCGCTGTTGCTTGTGATAGGCAGCTTGCTCGGCGGCCATTGCTTCAGCCCGGGTACGTTCAAATCGGCTGTAGTTGCCGTTGTAGGAACGAATCTGATTATGTTCAATATGCAGGATTCGATTGCAGATTCCGTCTAAAAAGTCTCTATCGTGAGAAATAAGTAGTAGGGTACCCTGATACGAGGACAGCCAGTCTTCCAGCCAAACGACCGCATCCAGATCAAGATGGTTGGTGGGCTCATCGAGCAGCAGGATATCCGACGGACTCATCAATGCCTTCGCGAGGTTGAGCCGCACGCGCCATCCCCCCGAAAAAGATTTCGTGGGGGCTTCCATTTGCGTTGGATTAAAGCCCAGACCATCCAGGAGGCGCGCAGCTCGCGACGGGGCGGCATAGCCATCGATGCGCTCCATTTCGGCATAGCACTCAGCCAATGCATCACCATCGCCAGACTCCTCGGCCATGGCAGTTTTGGATTGCAACGCTCTCAGCGCTTCGTCACCATCCAGCACAAAATCAATAGCAGATTGATCTGAAGACGGGGTATGTTGGGCGACATGGGCCACGAGGGACTGGGTGGGGAGAGCAACGGAGCCTTGGTCGGCATGGATTTCACCGAGCAATAGGGCAAAAAGGCTACTTTTCCCCGAACCATTGTCACCAACGATTCCTACGCGCTCGTTACCGTGGAGCTTCATGGTAACCCGTTCAAATAAGAGTCGTGGCCCTCTACGAAGCGCAATATCTTCTAACGAAATCATGAAATGGCCGTGTTGGCAGCGGGTGCTTGGGAAAACTTTTGCATGAATAAACAGATGGCTAATTTTTTTCTAGATTGCCATTGATTTTTAAAAATCGGACACTATGATTAGCACTCGCTGTTGGCGAGTGCTAACAATTGCGGTTTTTCTGGTAAAGAGTCCGCTAGCTTGTCCCGTTTTAGCGATTTTTCGCTATCAATGGACGGTCTGATTCTTTTGCTTCTAACAGTCTGTCACTTTAGATAGATTGATCGGGGGCGCGATGGTGCCGCATCCTTGTCATGTTAGCCAGCCGTTTTATCAATAATTTTCATCTTAAAGAGGAGAAATGAGCGTATGAATATCCGTCCGCTTCATGATCGCGTAATCGTCAAAAGACTTGACGAAGAACGAACCAGCCCAGGGGGCATTGTCATTCCGGATTCCGCTGCTGAAAAACCGATGCAGGGAGAAGTCCTCGCGGTTGGTAACGGTAAAGTTTTAGATAACGGAGACCAAAAAGGTCTGGACGTCAAAGTTGGCGATACCGTTCTTTTCGGTAAATATTCCGGCACCGAGGTCAAAGTTGGTGGTGAAGAAGTGCTCGTGATGCGTGAAGACGACATCATGGGTGTAGTCGAAGGCTAATTCAGCCACCCGAACAAACAAGTTAATTTAGAGGATTTTCAAAAAAATGGCAGCTAAAGAAGTAGTTTTTGGCGAGTCGGCCCGTGCCCGTATGCTGAAAGGCGTCAACACCTTGGCCGATGCAGTAAAAGTAACCCTAGGCCCCAAAGGCCGCAATGTTGTTCTCGACAAGTCTTTTGGCGCTCCAACCGTGACCAAAGACGGTGTTTCAGTAGCGAAAGAGATCGAGCTGAAAGATAAATTGGAGAACATGGGCGCACAGATGGTAAAGGAAGTTGCTTCCAAGACCTCTGACATCGCAGGTGACGGTACCACCACAGCAACCGTTTTGGCTCAAGCCATGGTTCGCGAAGGTATGAAAGCCGTTGCAGCGGGTATGAATCCAATGGACTTAAAGCGTGGAATCGATAAGGCAATCAACGTTGCCATTACCGATTTGAAAGAGCTTTCACGTCCTTGTGCTGACCACAAAGAAATCGCGCAGGTCGGAACCGTTTCTGCCAACGCTGACAGCAATATTGGCGACATCATTGCAGAAGCGATGGAAAAAGTGGGCAAAGAAGGTGTAATCACCGTAGAAGAGGGCAATGTTCTCGAGAATGAACTGGAAGTTGTCGAAGGTATGCAGTTTGATCGCGGTTACCTTTCCCCTTACTTTGTAAACAATCAAGACAGCATGAGCGTCGATATGGAAAACCCATACGTCTTGATCCACGATAAGAAAATCTCAAACATTCGTGATCTGCTGCCAACCCTGGAAGCGGTTGCCAAGTCTAGCCGACCTCTGATGGTAATCGCCGAAGATGTCGATGGCGAAGCGCTTGCTACTCTGGTTGTGAACAACATCCGTGGAATCGTCAAAGTTTGTGCAGTAAAAGCCCCAGGCTTTGGTGATCGTAGAAAAGCGATGTTGGAAGATATCGCCATTCTGACCGGTGGCCGCGTTATCAGCGAAGAAGTTGGTATGAGTCTGGAAGCAGCTACCCTTGAAGATCTGGGTGAAGCGAAGCGTATTCAGGTGAGCAAAGAAAATACCACAGTGATTGATGGTGCTGGATCAAGTTCTGACATCGAAGCACGGGTTGGTCAGATTCGCGCTCAAATTGAAGAAGCGACTTCTGACTACGACCGAGAGAAAATGCAAGAACGTGTAGCCAAGCTGGCTGGCGGTGTTGCGGTAATCAAGGTTGGTGCTGCGACTGAAGTTGAAATGAAAGAGAAGAAAGCGCGAGTCGAAGACGCATTGCATGCGACTCGAGCCGCGGTTGAAGAGGGTGTGGTACCTGGTGGTGGAACCGCTCTGGTTCGTTGTGTGGCAGCGGTTGCTGACACCAAAGGCGACAACCAGGATCAGGATACCGGTATTCGTATCGTTCTTCGGTCTATGGAAGAGCCTCTGAGACAAATCGTCAGCAATGCTGGTGATGACGCTTCAGTGATTCTGAACGAAGTGAAGAATAACTCTGGAGCTTATGGCTACAACGCCGGTACCGCTGAATACGGTGACATGCTCGAGATGGGAATTCTGGATCCAACCAAGGTAACTCGTACTGCTTTGCAGAACGCGGGTTCCATTGCTGGACTTCTGATCACCACCGAGGCCATGATTTCCGAGATTCCGGAAGACAAGCCTGCTGCACCTGCAATGCCTGATATGGGCGGTATGGGTGGCATGGGCGGCATGATGTAATTGCCCGTTCGATGTGTGAGAAAAACCCCGCCTAGGCGGGGTTTTTTTGGTCCGTAGTCGGTGTTGTGAGTTAATTTGATTCGATCTGGGGCAAATTCCTTTCTAAGGGCACCGAGTTATCAAGCCCAAAAGGATCACAATTGCCCGCAGAACTTATCTTCGTCGGAAACCTATAAATTCAGCTACCATTGAGGTTGCGTGCAGTACCCTCGCCGCCGCGGAAGAAGTTGATCCTATGAACCCTATGAATCATTAACAAGACGGCGCATCCTTTGTATAAGCCGTCACATTTAAAAACTAGAGGAAACCAGTATGTTAGAAGAGTTTAAGAAGTTTATCGTCAAAGGCAACGTCATGGATATGGCCGTTGGTATCATAATTGGTGCGGCTTTCGGCACCGTGGTTTCGTCCCTTGTGGCAGACGTGATTATGCCGCCTATCGGATTGTTGATGGGAGGGGTTGATTTCAGCAATTTGTTCGCGGTGATCAAGGAAGGTGCGACACCCCCGCCTTATGCCACTGTCGAAGCGGCTGCTGAAGCAGGCGCGGTTACGATTAACTTTGGTACCTTTATCAATCACCTGATTAGTTTTCTGGTGGTAGGTTTTGCGGTATTTATGCTCGTAAAAGCAGTGAACAAACTTCAGGAATCGAAAGAAGCGGAAGAAGCAGAGGCGCCAGCAGAACCAAGTGCAGAGGAAGCTCTATTGGGTGAAATCAGGGATTTATTGAAAAAGTAGATTCCTAAACTTTTCCCTCAATAAAAAACCCCGCTATGCGGGGTTTTTTATTGCTCTTTGTTACGCTTGGATCTGCGAAGCCACCTCTTCTTGCGAGAGGTCCATTGATTAGCGATGACCATCCGCCAGATGACATTGGATAAAAAATAACCCGCAATCGCGAGGGCAGAGCCAAATATAAGGCAACCAATCCATAACGCCGACAGCTGTTGAAACATAAGCTCTATTGTGATGCTATCCAGTGAGATCATAGGTTGACCGGTGATCGCCAGCCCTAACAGATAGGGAGGTGTATACAGCACCAGCCAGGTGAAGGGGTTGGAAATCCAAACCAGTAGCACGGCAACTGGCAAATTCGCGCGTAATAAAATGGCGAGTAATGCAGCGACCAGCATTTCCATCGGCATAGGTAGATAAGCACAAAACAAACCAATCGCAGTCGCACGCGAGACGCTTTGCCTGTTCACAAGCCAAAGTCTGGGATCGTTAATTCGATTACCAAAGTAATAATGCAATTTCAGCGCCTGAATGCGCTTTGCACTGGGCATGTGTCGCTTGATAAATTGCCTTGGCATTCGTTAGTATGTCGCAGGAGTTGGTTGAAACACTCTCATAGAACCTCGATTTGCCGATGGCTAATGGATTAGCTGGGAGCTGCTAAAGGCTCTTTAACGGCAAATTATCGCTCATTGTGTGCCGTTCTATAGCGGTTTACAACTGTATTGAGCAACTGGTTTGTTTCAACCTCCGTAAGTTGCATTATTGGTCGGTTTGACCGACGTTTCTCATGGATGAGATAAAGTGTCTAATAAATGGAATAACAGCCAGTTCTCTATACCGGTTTGTCTTAGCGGATTTTGCATCGGTGTAGTCTGCATCAGATTTTTCCCTGCGCTACCACCTCAGGGTTTTATTGCGATAACAGCTACGATCGCTTTTTTCTTCGCAATTAAATTTACCCCTCTTTTTATTCGCGTTCCTGCATTTTGGGCGATCGGCCTTTGTTGGGCAGGGTGGCAGGCTGCAACTATGCAAGCTGGCACGATCCCAAAGAGTTTGGAAAAGCTGGAGATCCAGGTCAGTGGAAAGATAGTCAGTCAGATAAGCCGCTTTGGAAGCCTCTCACGATTCGATTTTGATGTGGAATCATTCCACATCGAGGATGAAGCCCTGCCAAATCCTGGTCGTATACAGCTAACCAGCTACGAACGTGAATTAACATTTGAGCCCGAGGATCGCTGGAAATTCAGAGTGAGGCTGAAGCAGCCACGTAGTCTGGTTAATCCTGGAATGGGTTTTGACTACGCGTCGTGGCTGATGAGCAAAGGCGTTACCGCGAACGGCTATATTGTGAACGGCAGCGCAAAACAAATCATAGGTTTAGACACACACTTTTCTATTCATTTCGATCCAATTCAAACAGCGAGAAAAGGGTTTGCTGATTTTCTGGCGACTCAGCCAATCAGCAAGTCTCATCGAGCGGTATTTGGGGCGCTTTCAGTGGGTATACGTGAAGAAATGGATGATCGAACCTGGAGGGTGTTGAGAAACACAGGTACCGCTCATCTGGTCGCAATATCCGGCCTCCACATTGGCCTGGTTGCTCTAATTTTTGGTGTGATCGGTGGCGCAATATGGCAACTGTCGAGTCGATTTCTTGGGCGTATTATTAAACAGGATTTCAAGTGGTGTTTTGCCCTAAGTGCGGCCATCATCTACGCGCTGCTCGCTGGACTCACGCTGCCTACGCAGCGAGCAGTATCCATGCTGCTGATCGCAGCATTGGTGACATTCCTGCGCAGGAACGTACCGCCCTGGTGGCTTTTGTCCTTGACTGTGACCGTTGTTCTCATCATTAACCCTCTTGCACCGCTAGCTAACAGTTTCTGGTTGTCATTTGTGGCCGTTACCATCTTGATTTGTGGTTTGGATCTGGAACACAAATCAAAGGACGAAATAATCACTAAGGGAGGAGCGAGTTGGCGACATCTGCTTGCTCTCATCAAGAAGTGGGGAAAAGTACAAAGCTGGTTATTTGTCGCCATGATGCCGGTCTTTGCGATCGGATTTCATCAGATTTCGATAGTGGCTCCAGTGGCGAACCTGATTGCGGTACCGATCGTTGGGATGACAATTGTTCCGCTGGTCTTGCTTGCGCTGATCGGCTGGTGTCTGGGATTGTTCGAATTTGCGGCACTGATAGTCAAGCTCACGTCATTTCTATTCCAGTATGTATGGAATTACCTCGCCTGGCTCGGCTCATTTCAGTGGGCAACCGACAAGTTGGGAGCGCCGGGGCAGGCTGCAATATGGTTAGCCTGTCTGGGCTTTGTGCTTCTGGTTTTGGGTAGGAAATTGCCTTATCGATCACTGGGTGCAATCTGGTTTTTGCCGCTATTTGTGAGCGGCACGACGGCGCTATCGGAGGGTGAGTTTCGATACTCCCTGCTGGATGCGGGACAAGGATTAGCCTCGGTGGTTCAAACGCGCAATCACGTGATGGTGTTTGATGCCGGTGCATCGTATTCGAGTGGCTTTGACATTGGTGAGGCCGTGGTTGGGCCATTTATTCGCTCGCAAGATTACACCCACATCGATCTGTTACTCATTAGCCACGGAGACAATGACCACGCGGGAGGGGCAAAATCGCTCGATCGGGAGTTCGATGTTCGTCATCTGATGGCGAGTGATCCGTCATCCGAACTCATTCCCCCCTCCGCAGAGCATTGTGAGGAGGGCCAGATCTGGCAATGGGACGAAGTCACTTTCGAAGTGATTTGGCCGTATTCCGGGGTAGACCGCCGTGGCAACAATGGATCCTGTGTGATCAAGGTCTCCTCTCGATTTGGCAGCTTGTTATTGACTGGCGATATCGAGCGGTTTGCCGAGCATCAGCTTGTTCGGTTAAGTCGGGGTAAACTGAGCGCTGATGTTCTACAGGTGCCTCACCATGGATCAAACACTTCCTCTACCCAATTTTTTATTCGTTCCGTTGATCCTGCGATTGCCTTAGTGGGTAACGGTTATCTCAACCGTTTTGGTCACCCTGCAACGCAGATTAAAGAGCGGTATCGGAGAGCAGGGGTGCCAATGCTTTCGGCGGCCGACCATGGCGCAATCCAGGTGGATTTTTCTTCTTCAGGAATTCGGCTCCAGGGAGAACGTGCGCAAATTCCGAGATTCTGGCGAGATCGCCCCCCTTCCGACGAGTTAATTTATCTCACCAAACCAATTGCCAAAACCCGCGGTGATATACTTCCCGCCGGATAAAATCAATAGTGAGAAGCAGGTGTCAAACGTTTTAGTGACAGGTGGGGCGGGATATATTGGTTCGCATACTGTTCGTGCGCTGGTGGAAAAAGGCCATCGTGTCACGGTCATTGATAATTTGTATTCAGGACATCGGTGGGCGGTGCATCCCGAAGCTCGATTTGTACAATGCGATATCGCAGATAGCGCTCGCGTTGAGGAGGTTCTCAGTGAAGATCAAATTGATTCTGTGGTCCATTTTGCCGGGCATATTGTGGTCCCGGAGTCCGTAACGGATCCAATTAAGTACTATCAAAATAATGTGGTTGGTTCGCTTTCACTGTTACGCAGTTGCGCGAATCAAAATATTCATCAGTTTGTTTTTTCTTCTAGCGCTGCGGTTTATGGCAACCCAGCAGAAGTTCCAGTTCGGGAAGAAACGATGCAATGCCCGATTAACCCTTACGGTACCACCAAGCTGGTGACGGAGTGGACACTTAGAGATTTCGCTGCGGCGGTCTCTGAGTTTCGCTATATCGCATTGCGGTACTTCAACGTTGCGGGGGCGCATTCAAGTGGAGAGCTCGGTCAGGCCACCCCGGCAGCAACTCATTTGATCAAAGTCGCCTGCCAGGCAGCTCTGGGACAAAGACCCGGGTTATCGGTGTTTGGAACGGATTACCCGACCCCCGATGGCACATGTATCCGTGACTATATTCATGTACAGGACTTGGCGCAGGCGCACCTGGATGCCCTCGATTACCTCGGACGGGGAGGCGAAAGCGCCGCTCTGAATTGTGGCTACGGTCGTGGTTTCAGTGTCAATGAGGTGGTTGCCTATGTGAAGCAGGCCAGCGGTGTTGATTTTCCGGTTTCGCTTTCACCGCGGCGCGCTGGAGACCCAGCAGAACTGGTTGCGGACAATACACAGATTCGCTCGCTGCTCGCTTGGAAGCCTGAGTTCGATAATCTTGAACTAATTTGTCGCAGTGCCTATGAGTGGGAGAAAAATCCTCTGAATCTGCAAAGTGCTGAACAATAAGAATCAACCTGGCGGGATTAGCCAGGAATAAATAGACAATGAAAAAGTTTAATAAAAAAATAGCTGAGGGTGATCTGGTATCTCGAGTCTGGGCTAAAGATCCAACGCTGTGGTCAGACGACTCTTCTGTGCAGAAGGAAATTTTAAACCGATTAGGATGGCTCGACGTTACCGACTGGATGCTGCAACAGGTCGATGAGGTGATTGATTGGTCGAAAAGTGTTGCTGAGACAGAGAGCTTTGATTGTGTGGTGGTTTTAGGTATGGGCGGCTCCAGTTTGGCACCGGAAGTTTTTTCGAAATTATTTGAACCTGCCACAGGGTATCCACGTCTTGAAGTGCTGGATTCGACCTCCCCACAGATGGTGGATGCCATTGTGTCGAAAGAGTTAGAAAGAACGTTGTTTGTCGTTGCCAGTAAGTCAGGAACGACCTTGGAAACCACTGATTTGTACCGCTACTTCTATCAAGAGGTCAGCAAAACCAACGAACAACCTGGGAATCAATTCGTTGCTATTACCGATAAGGATTCATGGCTGGAAACACATGCAGCGGAGAAAGACTTTTTGCGCGTTTTCGTTAATCCCTCTGATATTGGCGGACGATATTCTGCGCTCAGCTTTTTTGGAATAGTGCCCGCGGCACTTTATGGGGTTCCAGTGAAGACTCTTCTGGAAAAAGCCCGCGTGTTGATTAAATCTGCCAGATTGGATTCGGTGGAGACCAACCCCAGCTTGGATTTAGGAGTACAGATGGCCATGAGGGCGCTAAGCGGTAAAGACAAAATGATGCTGCTGTTACCTGAAACGATGGCATCGTTCGGGATATGGGTTGAGCAACTGGTTGCAGAGAGCACAGGAAAACAAGGTCGCGGAATTTTACCGGTCTGCGTGACCTATCCCGGAAGCATCCCCGAGCACTATCCGGATGCTGGTGATGCTTTTAATGTGGTGGTTTTCGATCACGAGCCCGAACAGAATGAGGATGAAGAGGGGATTTCCATTGTGATTCGATCACCGATGGACATCGGCGCAGAGTTTTTTCGATGGGAATTCGCCACCGCGATCTCTGCTATTGGGTTGGAAGTGAATCCTTTTGACGAGCCCAATGTTTCGGAAGCGAAGCAGAGCACGAATCACTTTATCCAGAATAAACTGCAGCTGGATTTACAGATTACTGCTGAAACGCCGGCATATTCTGTGAGTTCAACCGAGAGCGCACTCGTCACCGAAGGTAGTGTGAGTTTTGCTGGCAAGCTGAAGTCGAACGCCTACATCTCTGTTTTAGCTTATCTTCCCATGACACCCGAGACTGCTGCACAACTTGAGGAGCTTCGGTTTCAGGTTGCTTGTTTCTACGATGTCGCCTGCACCGCGGGTTTTGGACCTAGATATTTACATTCAACTGGACAATTGCACAAAGGCGGCGCACCAACGGGCGCATTTATTCAATTGGTCGAGACATCCAAATTGAATCAGACCGTTCCCGGGCGCGACTATGGTTTTGCTGAATTAATAAGGGCGCAAGCGGATGGAGACCTTTCGGTTCTCTCCGAGAAAGCACTTCCGGTAATGCGAATCGAATTAAAAGGCGATAGACTCCAAGCCCTTGGATCGCTCGCCAGTGTGTTTGCCGATATGGCTTGATTGATAAAGCGCTAACGCAAATACATCACGCACAGCGGCCCCCTTCTATTTCGATTTATCGGTTCAATCAGTGACATTTCAAGACCTCATATTGACCCTACAGCAGTACTGGGCTAAACAGGGCTGTGTAATCATGCAGCCCTATGATATGGAAGTGGGCGCAGGCACCTTTCACCCTTCCACCTTTCTAGCCGCCGTAGGCCCGGAACCCTTACAGGCGGCCTATGTCCAGCCGTCCAGACGTCCAACCGACGGTCGTTATGGCGAAAACCCCAACCGACTGCAGCATTATTTCCAGTTTCAGGTGGTATTAAAGCCTTCACCGGACGACTTTCAAGAGCTCTACCTGGGCTCTTTGCGTGAGCTCGGTCTGGATTTATTGCAGGATGATGTGCGGTTTGTTGAAGATGACTGGGAGTCGCCTACTCTCGGTGCCTGGGGGCTCGGATGGGAGGTGTGGTTAAACGGTATGGAAGTCACACAGTTTACTTATTTCCAGCAGGTTGGCGGGCTCGATTGCAGGCCAGTTACGGGCGAAATTACCTATGGACTCGAGCGAATTGCCATGTATCTGCAAGGTGTGGACAGTCTGTTTGACCTGATATGGAGCGACGGTCCAACCGGGGTGTACACCTACCGCGACATCTATCATCAGAACGAGGTTGAGCAATCGACGTATAATTTTGAACATGCTGATGTCGATGTTTTGTTTCGACAGTTCGACGACGCTGAAAAGATGTGCCAGCAATTGTTAGAGCATGCACTACCGTTGCCCGCATACGAGCAGGTACTGACGGCATCGCATAGTTTCAATCTTCTCGATGCTCGACATGCGATCGGTGTGACTGAACGTGCGCGATATATTGGTCGTGTCAGAAAGATGGCAAGAGGTGTCGCGCAAACCTACTATGAGGCTCGCGAGGCATTAGGATTTCCAAGAGGCAAAGGGGCTGAAACCGATGCTACCCCAGCGGTGAGTGCAAACTAATGTCAGATTCTCCAGAGAAAAAAGACAACTTGTTGATTGAGTTGGGCACGGAAGAATTGCCACCTAAAGCGCTAAAAAACCTTGCGCAATCGTTTTCAAGTTCCATCGCCGCATCTCTCACAGATGCAGGATTGGCTTCTATTGACGAACATGATGCACGATTTTTCGCGGCACCCAGGCGGCTTGCAGTATGGGTGCGAGCGGTGGCATCGGGTCAACCGGACCGGCTTGAACAACGCAGAGGCCCTTCTGTGTCTGCGGCGTTTGATGCCAATAAAGCGCCCACCAAAGCAGCGCTAGGCTTTGCCCGATCCTGCGGAGTGGAAGTTAGTGAGCTTGCAACGGAAGAAACTGAAAAAGGCAGCTGGCTTACCTTCCAGCATCAGGTTAAAGGACAAGCTATCGATCAGATAGTGAATACGGCACTGGAGACGGCGATCAAGCAATTGCCTATTCCCAAGCGTATGCGATGGGGAGACAGCGCTCAGGAGTTTGTAAGACCCGTGCATTGGTTGTTAGCACTATATGGTGAAACCACCCTGAATGTATCTGTGCTTGGGCTGCAATCGGGAAATAGCACACGGGGCCACCGTTTTCATTGTCCTACGAATATACCGATCCCCTCGGCCGACCAATATGTTCAGATACTTCGGGATCAGGGGCATGTTCAGGTTGATTATGCGGAAAGACAGAAAAATATTTCAGCGCAAGTCGCTGCGCTGGAATCCGAGGCTGGTGGAAATGCGGTCCTTGATCAGGCGTTGCTGGATGAGGTAACTGGTCTGGTTGAATGGCCGGTATCGATCCGGGGAAAGTTTGACGAAAAATTTCTCGATATACCCGCGGAGGTGTTGGTTTCCTCGATGAGGGATCATCAAAAATATTTTCATTTGGTAGATGACAGTGAAAGGCTGCTACCGGGTTTTATAACGGTGAGCAATATCGAGAGCAATGATCCGCATCGTGTTCGAGCTGGTAACGAACGGGTCTTGAGAGCACGATTGTCCGATGCTGAATTTTTCTGGCAGGCAGATCAAAAAATAAATTTGGAATCCAGAATTCCCTCGTTGAGAGAAGTGTTGTTTCATAAGAAGCTGGGTTCAGTTCATGACAAAGTGCAACGCATGAAGCTGCTTGCTCAAATCATTGCCGAGACAATTGATGCTGACGAAGCGTTCGTTGATCGCGCTTGTGACCTCTGCAAGGTTGATTTGGTCACTGATATGGTAGGAGAGTTTCCAGAACTGCAGGGCACGATAGGTCGTTACTACGCGACGAATCAAGGTGAACCCGGTGAGGTTTCCACGGCGATTGAAGAACACTATCGGCCGCGATTTGCAGGGGATGTGTTACCCGGCAACCCTGTCTCGCAGTGTCTCGCGTTGGCAGACCGTCTGGATTCGCTAGCTGGAATTTTTACCTGCGGAGAGATTCCCACAGGTGATAAGGATCCTTATGGTTTGCGCCGTGCTTCTCTGGGTGTGCTCCGCATCATCATCGATTCTAAACTGAATCTCGACTTGTATGCATTGATTCAAAAGGCAGTAATCGGTTTTTCTGATACCAGGCTGGAACTGCAACCAGATACCGCAGATAAAGTCTTTTCATTTGTTACCGAAAGGCTGCGCGCATATTACCAACCTCTTGGTTTTGATACTGAAGAGGTCAATGCGGTGATGGCGGTTAAACCGAAAAAACCATTTGATTTCGATCAGCGAATCAGGGCGTTGCATGATTTTGTGAAAAATCATCAGGATGATGCGTTGTCGCTGGCGGCGGCGAATAAACGGATTGCGAACTTACTCAATAAACAATCAGATGCGATTGCCAAAACAGTTGACCCTGCGCTATTTCGAGAAAAGGCGGAGTCAGATCTTTTTGAATTGGTAAGTCGTACCTCCGGATCGGTTAAACAAGCGTTCTCCTGCGGCAACTATAGCGAAGGACTCACTCAGCTGTCTGCGTTGAAGGGGCCTGTTGATCAATTCTTTGACGATGTAATGGTCATGGATGAAGATCAGTCAATTCGATCAAATCGCCTCGCATTGTTACAAACTATCAGGCTGTTATTTTTGGAAGTCGCAGATATTTCCGTAATTCGAGTAGAGTAAATCCTGAGGGGAATTCGCGACATGACAGATAAACAATCTTTCTCAAACATGATGGATGCCGTGCAAGCTTTCCATGACAAACATGCATTCAATCAACTGGGCGGAGAAGATATGGTTTATCGTATTGCGCTGATGACAGAAGAATTGGGAGAGATTGCGGAATGTGTCACAAAAGGAAAGCCGAAAGACGATTTAGCTGAAGAATGCGCCGATCTCTTGATTCTTTTGATGGGCAATGCGATCTCTGCAGGATTCGATTTGAACGAGGCTTTTTGGAAGAAAATGCAGGTTCTCGATTCTCGAGGCGCCAAGATCGTCGATGGAAGAGTACGAGTGACTGCTTATCAGTCTGAATCTTCGTTTCCCACTCAGGGGTCTCAAAGGGACTGATGCACGGAAAGAGGATTGTCATTCTCGATCGCGATGGTGTGATCAACGAAGATTCAGATGACTTTATCAAGTCTCCTGAAGAATGGCACGCGCTGCCGGGAAGTCTTGAAGCGATTTCGCGTCTGTGCAAAGCCGAGTTTCGCGTATTTGTGGTTTCCAACCAGTCGGGTGTTGCTCGCGGATTGTTAACGTTAAATACACTGAATCGAATTCATCAAAAAATGCTCGATCAGCTACATGCGTTGGGTGGAGAGATTGAAGGCATACTTTTTTGTCCGCATGGTCCAGAAGAGAGTTGTCAATGTCGAAAGCCGTTACCCGGCCTGTTTGTCGATCTTCAACAAAGATTAAAAACCAGTTTACAAAATGTCGACGCGATTGGAGATTCTCTGAGAGATTTGCAGGCCGCCGCCGCAGTTTCTGCAAGGCCGGTTTTAGTGAAAACAGGAAAAGGTCAGAAGACCATTAAGCAGTTGGCTAGTGGTGAGGGTGGGGCGATATTGAGCGACGTTCCCGTGTTTGATGACCTGGCGGACTACGTTGAATCACTTAGATCCAGTGGCGCATTGGAGATGGTTCGATGATGATTCTGCGCTCAGCGCTCTATCTATGTGGTCAGGTTATCAGTGCTGTGATTATCTGTTTTATCATGCTGATTTGTTTTCCCTTTTCGGGTTTGCGAGACAGAATAATCAGCAGTTGGGCTAAGTTTAATTTATGGACGCTTCGATGGCTATGCGGTATTCGATATCGCGTGCAGGGTCTCGAAAACATTCCTTCAGAGCCTTCGATAATTATTTCGAACCATCAATCTGCCTGGGAAACCCTGTTTTTTCAGTTGATTTTTCCGCCCCTGTCGTTCGTTTTGAAACGTCAGTTACTTTGGATTCCTTTTTTCGGTTGGGGTTTGGCAGCCTATCACCCAATCGCAATTGATCGATCGAAAAAGAAAAGAGCTTTGGATCAGCTGATTACCCAGGGAGCCGAGAGACTCAATGCCGGGCGATGGCTTGTGATTTACCCGGAGGGAACAAGAATGGGGCCTGGAGAGCCAGGTAAATTTCAAATTGGCGGCGCAATGATTGCGGCGAAAACCGGCGCCCCCATCGTCCCGATTGCCCACAATGGAGGCGTATTCTGGGCGAAACGAAGTTTTTACAAATATCCGGGTACGATTGATATAGTCATCGGCACCCCAATCCCATCCCAGGGTGTGAAAGCGCGAGAGTTGAACCAACAATCTGAAGAATGGATAAAGCAAACTCTCACCACGTTACCTACTACCAGATAATCTGACCTCAGTCGGCAGAAACCTGGAGACTGAGACGGACGTATTGCTCTGGTGAAATAACTTCTGCCCGGTTTGTCGGATCGATACCCGCTTCCTCCATTTGCTGAATACTGGCGTGACCGTTTAGCGCATTACGCAGTGTCTTTCTGCGTTGCGCAAATGCCGCCGTGACCAGTTTGGCGGTTAAGGTTTCATCGAAGTCCGGCGACTGCATTTCGATAATGGGTTGTGCCCTAGGTTGCATTCGAATTACCGTTGAATCTACTTTGGGTGGCGGGTCAAATGCGGCAGGAGGAACGTCAAAAATACATTCCGTATCTAGCTTCAGTGCTGCCATCACAGAGAGGCGACCATATTGCTTGCTGCCAGGAGCTGCGGAGAGGCGACCGGCAACTTCCTTTTGGACCATGAAAACCATCTGGTCTATCTGATCTAATTGTTCCAGTAAATGAAAAATAAGTGGTGTCGAAATATTGTACGGAAGATTCCCGACAACACGGAATGGTGGATGAGCTGGGTTTTTCTGATCCTGGAATGAAGCCAGCTGGCAGTTGAGTACGTCCATTTGATGGACCTCCAGGGCTGTATCGGGAAAGCGCTGTGGTAGGGCGTTGGCTAAGTCTCGGTCAAGCTCGACGGCAATGAGTCTGGAAGTGCGTGGTAACAGCAACTCGGTTAACGCACCGGGACCAGGACCAATCTCTACAATAGTTGCCGGGTGACCAAGCGCACAGGTTGCGGCGATGCGTTGGAGAATAGCCTGATCAACCAGGAAATGTTGACCGAATCGCTTGCGCGGCGTGTGCTGAAACACCGTTATGTCTGCAGTTTGTTACTGGCAAACTGTATAGCGAGCGCGATACTGTTCACCATGCTTTCAGCGCTAGCACGCCCGGTACCTGCTAGCGATAAGGCGGTGCCATGATCGACTGAGGTACGTGTGATTGGCAGGCCAAGAGTGACATTGACCACCTCACCAAATCCCTGATGCTTTACAACCGGGAGACCCTGATCGTGATACATCGCCAGCACTGCATCCAGCTCGCGCAATTGGCTTTCTGTGAACGCTGTATCAGCCGGTAACGGCCCGACTAGATGTATGCCTTCCGCTCTCATGGATTCGAGTAAGGGAGAGATAATTTGCATTTCCTCCATCCCGAGATATCCATCCTCTCCAGCATGGGGGTTGAGTCCACATACACCGATTCGTGGGGGGTGGAACTGGTACAGTTCGCTCAGGTCTCGGTGCATGATTTCAATCACGGTACGAAGGCCCTGAGAGGAGATTGCGCCTGGGACTCTGGAAAGCGGCAAGTGCGTGGTGGCAAGACACACGCGCAATGTCGGACTCGCCAGCATCATGACTGGCGTTCCACGACCGCAACGGTTGGCAATCCACTCTGTGTGTCCGGAAAACTTGATGCCACCATCGTTGATCGCCGCTTTATGAACAGGAGCGGTCACCATTGCGTCGCAAGTTCCATTGATACACAGATCCGCGGCTTGATTAATGCAGTCGATCACTTGTCCAGAATTACCCGCGTCGATCTCCCCTGGAATGACTGGGAGGGGGCACAGCGATTCCAGTATCTGAATATTCCCCGGTTGATGCGCTACTGCGGTGTTTGCCGCTGAAATTTGTTTCACATTTGCTCTAATACCAATTTTTTCGGCGCGCTCTGCAATGACCGCCGAATCTCCAACCACGGTGATGATGGCGTCAAATTCAGACTGCAGAGCCTGGACAATAATATCTGGCCCAATTCCTGCGGGTTCTCCAGCAGACAGCACAATCCTCGGTTGTCCGGGGTTGAAGGTTTCTGGGTTCAATAGCGGCTGAGCTCCATTTTTTTACCGGTACGAACCATGTTGAGCTTGTTCAGAAATGACCCTCCCAATAAGGGGACTTCCGGGAAATTTCCAAGCACTACGTTAGCGTCAATATTTCTGAGGGAGATGCCTTCGATGGTGAGCTTTTTCAGCACAATCGTCTTGATGGGTGCGATTCCCGAGGCCGTTGAAGCGAACGCATTGGCGCCATTCTGGTATTCAATACCCAGCGCGTCAGCTTGCCGACTGCTAAAAGTGACGGTGTTCGCCCCAGTGTCCACCAGGAATCGGGCGCTATTGCGTCCAACCTGACCGCGCGCAAAGAAAAAGCCGGTATCGTCCGCCCATAACGTCACTTTATCGGGTTGGCCTGCATCAGCGATATTACCCAATTCGCTGTTGTCTGAATCCGGGAGAATCGGAGCGGCCACTTCGCCAGTACGTAGCGTAATTTCTTGTCCATCAATTTCGACTACAGCTTGTTCACTGTTGGCTTCCACCAGTTCAACACCCGATGCGTGTTTTTCTTTTGTGGTGAGTACCAGTCGTTGACCTTCTAGAACCACTATCGCACGATTGCTGCCGGTCATCACCAGCTGAATCTGGATTCGAGGTGGTTCGTCCGGGTCAGGGTCTTGGGCGGGTAAACTGAAAGGGTTTAAAATGAGAACGAGACTCAGCAGCCATCTTCCGGCCCGCAAACCGCTGCAAAGTCTGGATGTCTTGTGGAGAGTAGGCATCGCTGGATTTATGGATTGTCGGACAACAAAAAACTGTCCTCATGATCCATATCAAACTCAGCTTCCAACCAGCCATATTGATCAAAATCGACTCTGCCTTTGGCGTCGAACAATACCCCTTCTTCGGTAAGCAACTGTCTTTGGCGCTCGTCGGCTTTCCCATTCTTGCGAAGGCTGAGTTCTCCCTTGCTGTTGATGACGCGATGCCACGGCACATCCTGGTCTGGGGTCAGTGCCGCCATCGCATATCCCACTTGTCTCGGCCCGGTTTTAACCATTCTGGCGATCCGCCCATAGCTCGCCACATTGCCCGTTGGAATGCGGCAGACGACTTCGTATATGCGTTGGTAAAGGGTCACGGCTTCTAGAGAAAATTTTTCACAAAGTGTAGCAAATTACGGCATCAATTTTGCCGAATACAACAGCAACGCCACCTAATCTTATGCGATAAATCCTCGAATGCCGGTTCCTTGCATAGACCCTCGGGTCGGAATTTCATAAACTCCACACCACCAATATAACTAATCGTAATTATGTTTGAGTTACTCAAAGCCGGGGGTTTTCTAATTTGGCCTATTTTGCTTTGCTCGGTCGTTGCCCTGGCGATTGTGCTGGAGCGGTTCCTGGCATTGAAATCCGGTGATGTTGCGCCTCCGGAGCTCATTGATCGCATTAGAAAGTTAATGAAAAAAGGTGAGCTCAGCGCAAAGGATATCAACGAAATTGAAGAAAACTCACCCCTGGGTAAGGTGCTGGCGGCAGGTTTGCGCAACCCGAATCAGCATCGGGTAGTGATCAAAGAGGCGATCGAGGAAGCGGGGCGTCATGTGGTTCATGATCTAGAGAGACATTTAACTACCTTGGGAACGATTGCCAATATCACGCCATTGCTAGGGCTACTGGGAACCGTTATTGGCATGATCAAGGTTTTCTCAGCGATCACGACGTTCGGTGTTGGTGATCCACAGGCTTTGGCAGAAGGTATATCCGAGGCTCTGGTTACCACTGCAGCTGGTTTGTCGGTGGGTATACCCAGCTTGATGTTTTATCGTTTCTTTAAAGGGAAGGTGAACGAGCTGACGGTAGATATGGAGCAGCAGGCTTTGAAATTTATGAAAATCCTGCAAAAGACCAGTTAATCGGCTATGCGATTTGGCAGTAAAACTGATGAAACAGATGCGGATATTAATCTGACGCCGCTCATAGATGTGGTTTTCTTGTTGCTGATATTCTTTATGGTGACCACGACATTTTCACGTGAAGCTGAAATTAAGCTAAAGCTACCTGAAGCCACATCTGCGGAGAAAAGCGATCCGAGCACTAAGCTCATTACCATACAGATTAGCGATATAGGACAGTTTTCTGTCCAGGGGCCAGAAGATGAAGAAGCAAGAGAGTTGATTAGCTCCAAACTTGAGACGCTGAGAAAATCCATCAAGAGGGCAGCTGGAGATCTTCAAGATCCGGTTGTTCTCATTCGGGCTGATCGCCTGACACCCCATGAATCTGTTGTGAATGCTATGGATGCGGCAAGGCGTCTTGGTTTTTTTCAAATCACTTTCGCGACTGGTCAACCGCAATAGTTGCGCCAAATGGACACTATCATTTTGCTTCGTCACATTACCTGAAGTGATGATCGGATACCGGAAAACAGCCCAACACTTCTCTGTTCTGACAGGATAGAGCATAAAAATGGATAAAAACTATCAGTATGGTTTCTCCGAGAGCAATTCTGCGATATTTGATAATGAAAGCAGATTACGCAAGGCAAAAACAATGGTGGCGGTGTTAGCTGATCATTGCGATCAGCCACTCGCAGAACAGTCGTTGTTAAATGTCGGCGGCTCTGCAGGAAATATAGACAGCCATTTAGCCGAAAACTTTCGGGCGGTTACCAGCATCGATATCGATGAAAATGCCAATAACTTTGCGAAAGACCAATTCGAAAGCCCAAACCTTGAATTCAAGGTGGGGATGCAATGGATATCGACGCGAAAGAAAGTACCTACGATGTTGTAATCTGTTCGCAGATTTATGAGCATGTACCCGATGCGAGCAAAATGATGAGCGAAACTTACCGTGTTCTTAAACCCGGTGGGGTTTGTTACTTTGCCGCCGGCAATCGATTAATGTGGAACGAGCCTCATTACAATTTGCCCCTGCTATCTGTCATTCCTAAATTTCTCGTCCATTACTACGTCAGAATCGCCGGACGCGGAAAAGAATATTACGACACCCACTTCACGCTAGGGGGGCTTCGTTCCTTGGTTCACCAATTCCAAATTATCGATTTTACCCGACCAATCATTCATTCGCCGGAGAAATATGCGGCGCAATATATGATGCAGCCAGGGACGACTAAAGCGCGGGTAGCGAAGCTTATGGCGCATTATATTTACTGGTTGGTACCGTGCTATGTCTGGCTTTTGAAGAAGTAATTCTTCGCTTTAACCTAAAAG
>JAHQWE010000051.1 GCA_019633985.1 Acidiferrobacterales bacterium
CAAAGTGAAGAGTCAAACACAGGAGAGACGGTATCTAATCAAGACGAGGGCGGTGGGGAGAATTCAATCCCAACGGAAAATGGCGAGAGTTCTGGCGAGAGTACCGGTGGAAGCGTCAATAGCAATGGCTCTTCCGAAGGTAACGGCAAAGACAATAACAATCGCGGCGGCAACAATAATCGTAGCAACGATTACGATGATGACGACGACGATGATGAGGATGGGGATGAGGATGACGATGACGATGACGATGACGATGACGATGATTGATTTCAGAAAACCCCGACAAAGGATTGATCAGCGTTGGTAAGCGGTTACCTCTTCTCATGACCATGATTTCCCGCCATGAAATTTAACCTTTTAGGAAGAACAGGAATCCGAGTTTCGGAGCTTTGCTTCGGTACGATGTCATTTGGCGGTGATGCGGATGTTGCCGAGGCTGGGAAGATGTTTACCGCAGCAAGAGATGCTGGGATTAACTTTTTCGATTGCGCCAACGTTTACAACCGTGGAGAGGCGGAGCGAATTTTGGGGCGATTGATGACAGGAAGTCGAGACCAGCTCGTTATCACATCCAAGTGCGGTGTTGCCACCAGCGAAGATGTGAATGACCAGGGTGCGGGTCGCCGTCATATCAAACAGGCGGTAGAACGTAGTCTGAATAGATTGAAAACAGATCGGTTGGATATATTGCTCATGCATCGATGGAGCGATGACACTCCGTTGGATGAGACTCTGCGTGCGCTCGAAGATTTAGTGCGAGACGGAAAAGTGTTGCATCTTGGGGCGAGCAACTATTCAGCCTGGCAGATCGCCAAGGCTCTTGGTGTCTCCGCGACCAATGGATGGTCGAGGTTTGAAGTCGTACAGCCGATGTACAATTTGGTAAAACGTCAGGCTGAGGTAGAGATTTTACCTATGGCGAAATCTGAACAGGTTGGTGTGATGAGTTACGGGCCAGTCGGTGGTGGTTTGCTCAGTGGTAAATACGGTCCAAATTTCTTACCTGAAACCGGTCGTTTAGTGAGTAACAAGGAATATCACGCGAGATATAACGAGAAGTGGGCATATCAGGTGGCGGCTACTTTCACGGAATTCGCTCAATCTCTTGGCCTACATCCGGTGAGTTTGGCGGTTGCCTGGGTGAAATCCAACCCGGCTATTACCTGCCCGATCATCGGTGCTCGCAGCTGCGATCAGCTTGTCCCATCGCTTGATGCTATTCATGTTGACATGTCGGAGTCACTGAGAAACGAGATCTCTGCGCTTTCCAGGGAGCCTGCGCCGGCTACTGACAGGCTAGAAGAAAAACAAAATCATCAAGATCGTTAGCGTTTTCGCAGAATAGACGATATTTCACAATCAGCTGGCAGCGGTAACTGCCTGATGGCAATAGATTGAGTCTGAGTGTTGCCACACCGCCGAGGACGGCGAATATCCGAAGTTATATTTGCCCCATTTTCTATAAAAAATTCTGATTGAAAATCAGCGTTATTGGGACAAATTTCCATTGTATTTTCAAACTATTCGAACATATTCTCATTGCGTTGATTGTCTATATAGAGATTCGATCATGGGTAGAAAGAAAGCGAATATCGAAGCGAAATCCAGCAACGATGTTGACAGCGTCGAAGGTACTGAGGAATTTGATAGTGAATCGGTCGCCGGAGAAGTCATGCCAGATCTTGCTCAGGATGATTTGTCAGTTTCTGAGGACTTAGACATCGTCGAATCGCCGTGTAATTCTATGTCAGCGAAAGCCAGAGAGAAATTGGAAACAAAAAAACGCCTGGATGCGTACCTCGAGAGGCAAATGTTGAAAGAAAGTGGCTGGGACGAGGACGATGAATTATTTGATGATGAGTTTTTTACCGAAGTCGCTCATCATCGTAATTAGGTATGACGCGAAGCTGACCATAATCACGAAAAAGACTTGGATCGACTTTTCCGCGAAAATAACTGTATTACTTCATCCGAGTGATTCACGGTCTGCTACGCATTTTCGGAAGAGCCAGGGGATTCCTGACTCTTCCGACTAAATTCGAACGACTGATGGTATCAATCAGTAAGGATTGTCTTTAGGGACTGACCGCTGAAATGTTAACCAAGCAGTCTTCTACCTCACCATCCGGGCTAGCCCCATCAAACCCAGTACCTGACTGACTGGAATACCTGAATCGAAGTAGTGTTGAACCGCTAGTTGCATCACTGGGGATCACAATATTTGAGGTGTCAATAAAGTTGTTTCCGGGTGTTGGTATCGCGTCGATGATCAATTGTTCCGAGAGTGTAAACGCCCCATCGCCGTTGGTATCGATCCATGCGTTGAGAAACCCTGATCCGAATACCGGCACGCGAGATTCGTATACTTTCCCTGGATCGAGTTCAGCGCCACAGAGCACAATTGAACCATCTGGTTGATCCGAGAATGAGTCCTCGTCATCGATCTCTGAAAGATCGTCTCCTGACGCATCCGCGTTGCCGGCAAATTCGATATCCGCATCTGGTGCCACTGATCCGATGTAAAGGGTGGAACCCGATTCAGGAATGACGTGAGTGGCGATGCCATAAGACTCAGGACCGTCGCTGTAATCTAGCGCCCCTATCGGTTCGGAATCATCGTCCAGACATCCACAGATGGGTCCACCGTCTCGACTGGAAGCGTCTCGGACTTCAAAGTTACTCCATACGGTACCCGGTCCCACGGGTATCCGACAGTTCATTGGGATCTTTGTATCAATCTGCCCGCTTATCTTGACGATTAAAGGACTGGCAATCCTTCTATCACCATTGTCGATCGCAATATCTTCGCCAGCCAGATAGTCACCAGCAATCAGTTTTCTCCCCTTACCATCTTTGATGAGAATATGTGCTTCATCCTCACCGGTGTATCTTAATGTTAAGCTGTTAACGCCTCCTTTACACGCGTTGCAGTCCCCATTGGCAGGGCATACTTTCCCCCCTTTCACACTGATTGCTTCCGACACAGTGAACGACCCCAACTCTTTTCCTGGTGCAATGCCCGCCCAGCAGCCGGTGTAAATTTTGGTGTCTTTGATACCATTCACATAGACAAAAATCTTCTTGGATAGCCGTTTCCGGTGTTTCTTATTGCCATGTTCATCGAGTACCGGACAATACGAGTCGGTAATGTCGAGTTCGCCACCAGTAGGATCACGAAGAACGACTTTGCTACCTGGTTCCACCATTGAAGGACCGAAAATCATTTGCCCATAGTAATCCAGTGCCTGGATCTCCGCGGCATGTTCTCCATCAAACGTCAGCGTCATCGAACTCATACCACCCCTGCATTTTTGACAACCGCAATCCTGACATGGGTAGCTGGTTGGCTCACCTTTAGACCCCTTAGACCCTTTAGATCCCTTAGATCCTTTAGACCCCTTAGACCCCTTAGACCCTTTAGATCCCTTAGATCCTTTAGACCCCTTAGACCCCTTAGATCCCTTAGATCCCTTAGACCCTTTAGACCCTTTAGACCCTTTAGACCCTTTGGACCCTTTAGAACCTTTAGAGGAGTACGCCCATTTTGAGTAGGTTGACCATTTGCTTCGAGTTTTAACGGGTTCGTAGTAACGATGGTTACTGCCAGAATAGCCTCCCCAATAGCTGCGGTAACCCGAAAGATAGGCGGTTCTGCTCGATTTCGAGTAACTTTTGTGGGAATAATTACTGTGGTAATTACTGGACCAACTTGTATAGCCACCACTCTGAGAACCATAGTAAGTCGCTTCCGCATCCTTGGATACGAATGCGGTCACAGATAAAACAGCACTGAATAAAAATACGCTGAAAATAGATCGGATTTTTTCGAAACAGTTTTGATCAGAGAACATATTAATCATTTTTATAGAGGGGTCGTGTACAGAATTAAGAACACACCAATCCATCACCTTTGGCATGTCGGTGATTCGGCTGGAATGGTGGAAACTGGAGATGGTAGGCGTCGTCTACCTTAAGAACTCGCTCGCGTTGCTGCGCAACGAGTATTGGCCGGTATTTTTTGGTGGCTTTTAGACGCTTCCAAGTGAAAAGCTGAGCGCTATAAGCTGCTAAAGGAGCTTCGGAGTGAAATTCAGAATGAGAGGGTCTGGAGTTTTCTGTGGTGCTTTCGCGCGGCGTCAGTGCTCCCTTCGACAACCGTAACAAATGGCTGGCGGTACCTATTCGGATAACTGAGGTTTCCGATGCCCTATGGGGGTGACGCTTTTCTCTCATTGTGGTTTTGACGTACTTGTAAACAAGACATTGACAAAACCCCTTCAATATATCGGCATCCGGCCGAGATTTTATGATATTCCTATTTTCGTGCTTCTGCGATTATAGTCTTGCTTTTTCTCCGCTGGCAATTTATTTGTTGGTGAGGAATCAGTAACCATATGATGGTCACCATAAATCCGCAGAAACATACCACCCATCCGAGTTGGCGTTTTGGCAAGTTACATCTCGATCGCTATAAACCGGTAGAGCACTACCCATGAAACGAAATTCAATTCATTTACGAGCAGCCCCGGTCATTGGGCTTCTCTATTCCATAACCGGTGTATTGACGATGGTTCATGTGTTTGTTCTATTTATTTACTTCTGGATAGATGACGAAGATCAGTTTGATTTTGTTCGCTTGGTCGATATGGATTACGAAGGTAATTTACCCACTTTGTTTTCTGTCCTACTGTTTTTTCTCGCAGCGGGTTTATTTTGGTTGCTGGGGCTGTTGTGTTGTTCGTCCGGGTCAACGAATAAAAACAAAGACCGCTACGCGTGGTTTGGCTTATCGGGAATCTTCGTGTTCTTAGGTTTGGACGAAGGAGCAAAAATACACGAACATGTTGGGGATTTTATGGAGAGGTATGTTGCGGCAGAGGGATTTCTCTACTTTCCCTGGGTCATACCGTATGTTGTGATTTTTTCTGTCCTGGTATTGATTTATCTACCCTTCTTTCTAAGACGGTCCCGCACAACGCAAAGATTTCTGTGCTTGTCCGCGTTTTTATTTTTACTCGGTGCTGTGGTTTTGGATAGTATCGGAGGATGGGAGGCCTACCAAAACGGGACTTCTACCAAGCTTTACAGCCTCTTCTATACCCTTGAAGAAGTTCTAGAGATGGTTGGACTCATTGTCCTAATACAAACTTTGATCAGAGAGCTTGAATGGATGGATGTTCAAGTAATTTCTACCCCAGTAGGTTGCTCTGCATCTCATGATAATTAAAACTGCTTCTTGGGATCACGCTGAGACATCAATTCAATAAAATACTCTTAAATTGTTCACGTAAGAGATTTTTTTGTACTTTGCCCATGGTGTTTCTGGGAAGTTCATCAAGAAATATGATGTCTTTGGGTTGCTTGAATCGCGCGATCTTATCTCTGATATGAGATAACACTTGTTCTTTTGTTGGCCCATTCTTGCCCACTAAAACAGCAACCACTCCCTCCCCGAAATCGGAATGTGGGACGCCAATTACCGCCGATTCATCGACTCCTTCAATTTCGTCCAGGATCAACTCGATTTCTTTTGGATAGATGTTAAATCCACCTGAAATAATCAGATCTTTCCCTCGACCAACAATGGTGAGGTAGCCATCTTCGCTGAGCATGCCAAGATCTCCGGTAATAAAATAACCGTCGGCAGTAAATTCCTCAGCAGTTTTTTCAGGCATCTCCAAATATCCTTCGAAGACATTGTCACCTTTAACTTCGATGGATCCGATATCCCCCACTGCAAGCGCCTCCCCAGTATCAGGCGATACAACGCGCACTGAGGTTCCGGGCAGAGGCAACCCAACCGTTCCCGCCCGTCGATCCCCCTCGTAGGGGTTTGAGGTGTTCATGTTGGTTTCTGTCATGCCATAACGTTCCAATATTTTATGACCCGTGCGTGCTTCAAACTGGATATGGGTTTCCGCTAATAGTGGCGCGCTACCGGAAATAAAAAGTCGGATATGCCCGACTAGGTTGCGATTAAACTCGGCTGTATCCAAAAGACGGGTATAGAAAGTCGGGACGCCCATCATTGTTGTTGCTTTCGGTAAATGCGGTAGCACCTCATCAATTGAGAATCGAGGTAAAAAAATCATGGATGCACCCGCAACCAGACAAGTGTTGGTCGCGACAAATAAGCCATGGGTATGAAATACAGGAAGAGCGTGCAGAAGCGTATCTTGACTGCTAAATCGCCATACATCGCACAGCGTCTTTGCGTTGGACCATAAATTTTTATGGGATAACATGGCGCCTTTTGAACGACCTGTGGTACCAGAAGTATAGAGTATTGCCGCCAAATCATCGGGCGACCGGGGAATTGCAACAAACTGACCGGAGAAATTCGAGACTGTATCACTCAATTCGCCAGATCCATCCGCGTTGATAGAGATAAGCTCACAGCCTGCACTTTGTGTAATCGATTCGAACTCTCCAGATACGGCTGGATCACAAACAAAGTGTTTTGGTTTCGCATCGTCCAGGAAATAGCTGATCTCGTTTACGGTATAAGCACTATTCAGAGGCAGAAAGACACCTCCCGCTTTTACTGTCGCCAGATAAATCGCGAGCGACTGCCAGGACTTGCCTGCTTGCAGTGCCAGTCGATCACCCGGTTGCAGACCTTTATCAATCAGGTAGTTGGCAATACGGTTTATCTGCTGGTTAAACTCGAGAAAAGAAATGGAATCACCATTTTGAAGCTTCAGAAACGTATTGCTGCTGTTCTCATGCGGCGAGAGCAAATACTCAATCAAGTGATTCGTCATAGGATTTAAAGAATGGGAATAGGGTTCCGATACCATCAAGATCAGAGTTCGGGTACCAGGTTGAAAAGGCTTTAGGGGGTTATTTTACAAGCAACTTTCGAATGTTGCTGCTACATACCACCTTCCTGTGCTGCATGTAGTTTTCGTGATTTTCTTCCACTCTAGTGAGGTCATAGATGTAATTGACCATCAGTCCTATAGATTGCTTAATCGCTTTAGGAGATCGGTCTGCATGCCAGTTCATTCGATCAAGACTGGCTCCATTTTTGAGGTGAAAGCGTGCCACTGGATCAAGAGGCTCTCCGCGGTGATTTTTTTGCTCCACCAAATAAGTTGCTGCCAGCTGCGCGATTTCTTTGGGTGTTTTTTCGACCACAGTGCCTTCCTTCGCTTCTTCTGTGGTTTGCTTTACCCAAGCGAGTGTTTCTTCGCTGACTTCCTGTTCGGAGAACCAGCGACGAAAGCCTGGAACTGGTGAAATAGTGGCAAAAGTGCGTAACTGAGGAAATCGTTGTTTTAGACTGGTTGCCACCTGCTTAATCAAAAAGTTGCCAAAGGAAACGCCTGCCAGTCCAGCGTGGCAGTTTGAAATAGAGTAGAAGATTGCGCAGCTGGCCTCGTTGGCTGCAATCGACTGTTGCTCACTATCAAGCAACGAATCAATATTGGTTGGCACGGATGGGGTAAGTGCTACCTCAACGAAAACCAGTGGTTCATCTTCCATCGCAGGATGAAAAAAGGCGAAGCAATGACGATCCTCTGGCTCTAATCGACGTCGAAGTTCAGCCCACCTTCCGATTTCGTGAACAGCTTCATAGGCAATAATTTTTTCCAGAATGTGCGCGGGTGTCGTCCAGTCTATGGGCTGCATTATCAGGAAACCGCGGTTGAACCACGAGTTGAATAAGTGCCTGAAATCAACATCGATTTTCCCAAGTTTAGGGTGGTCACGAACCAGTTGTAGCAGGTGCTCACGCATTTTAACCAGTTGCTTAGTGCCTCCAGGCGCCAGATTTAATCGCCTGAACAGCTCTTGGCGTTTTGGTTCTGCGGCATGGGTCAGGGCCCGGAACGTCGTTGCTTCGGGGTTGTCGCTGTAACTCTCCACTGCTTTTTGTAGTTCATCCGTATTGAGACCGTATTCATCATCAAGCAGATTAAAGAATCCCAGCCGCTGTTCGTCGTCCAGCTTGTCATAAGCGGTAAGAATTCGCTCTGAAATCAGCAGGCTTGAATATTCGCCATCAGAAGCCATCATGAGCGCGCATAGCGTGTTCATATTTTCGGAGTCATTTCCGAAAAGATATTTTTTCAGTGTTGCAGGCGCCCAGTTCTCTAAACTGAATGAAGGGACTAACTCTTGGAAAATGCTCATAAATTGATAGGAAAAAAGGCTTTGAAAACGCGATTATGGTAAAAGTGGAATGGTAGTCGCAGGGCGATTTTTGAAGCGAATACTATCAGAGAATCCCCGGAGTTTTCGCTACCTAAAGAATCTACTACCTAGGTTACATGCAAATTAATACCAGTCTTCATGCCACCAACAATCGCGTTGAGGACGGGTTTCTATTAACCGCTTCCAGTCGTGACAGAGGCGGCCGCGCCTCAGCTGAGTTTTGGGTAATGACAGAGAACGGGCCACACCATTTGATTGTGAGTGATCAGAAGGTGGTCTCCTTTGTCCCGACTGAATCGGAGGCTACCACTTCGGAGGCGATTCGTCCGCTCGGTTCAGCAGTCTCGCTGCAAGGGTTGAACTTGAAATGTTTTGATCAACGTCTTGTATCTGGGGTTTATGCGGATTCCATCAGCGATCATTACACCGCGCAGGATCAAATTCGACATCGAGGTGTAGAGGTATTTGAATCTGATATTCGATTGCATGAGCGATATTTGATGGAGCGATTTGCCTTTGGCAGTATTTCGTTTACGGGAAAGTTCGTCAGAATGGGCGGCTACACACAAGTCACAGACTGCAAAGTAAAATCGTCGCGTTTTCGACCATCGCCAAAGGTTTTGTCCTTGGATATCGAATGCGCCATGGATGGGCAGCTTTTCTCAGTCGGTCTCGCATCAAGAGACCCTGAGTCTTCTGTTAACGAGGTGCTTATGATTGGAGCGCCGGAGGACTCTGCGGATATTTTGGTACGTTGGGTAAAGGATGAACCAGAACTTCTGAGAGCGCTGGTTTCGCGCATCAACGCTATCGATCCTGACCTTATCGTTGGCTGGAACCTGGTGCACTTTGATATTCGAATACTTTTGCAAAGATGTCAGGTTCATGGTATCGCGTTTGCTGTCGGTCGAGATGGTAGCAAGGCCACCTGGCGAGATATGCGCGGGGAGCCTGGAAAAGGGTATGTCACTATCAAGGGAAGGCTCGCTATCGATGGCATAGAAGCTCTGAAGTCTGCAACCTGGAGTTTTCCCAGCTTCTCCCTAGAAACTGTTGCGAGAACTCTGCTGAATCGGGGGAAAAAAGTTGAGCAAGACGTCGATGATCGAGTCGCCGAAATTGTGCACAACTTCCATCACAATAAGACAGGTCTAGCTGCCTACAATCTGGAAGATTGTCTACTGGTGTTAGATGTTTTCGAGCACACTGAAATTATTGACTTCTTAATTTTACGATCGCAATTAACCGGACTAGAGCTGGATCGGGCAGGTGGTTCCGTAGCAGCCTTCACCAATTTGTATCTTCCAAGATTGCATCGCGCTGGGTATGTGGCCCCCAATCTTCCAGAAGGTGGTGGTCTCGCGAGCCCGGGCGGATACGTGATGGACTCCGAACCTGGTCTATACAAAAACGTGCTGGTTTTGGATTTTAAGAGTCTCTATCCCTCCATCATTAAAACATTCAAAATCGATCCTGTAGGATTGATAGAAGGATTGGAAAACCCCGACACGGCAATAGCTGGCTTTCGCGGTGCGATGTTTCACCGTGAAAAGCACTTTCTGCCGGAGATCATCTCAAACCTGTGGAGAGAAAGAGACGAAGCTAAAGCGAAAAATGATGCCGCGAGATCGCAGGCAATCAAAATCTTAATGAATTCGTTTTATGGCGTGCTGGGATCGGGAGGATGCCGTTTTTATGATCCCAGATTAGCGAGCTCTATTACGTTACGTGGTCATGAAATTATGCAAACAACACGCAAGTGGATTGAATCGATGGGGTATGACGTTATCTATGGTGATACAGATTCGACCTTTGTTTCACTGGACGATGGTTTCAGTGTTTCAAAGTGTAGAGAGGTAGGAAGAGAAATTGCAGCAGCTGTTAACGAAAACTGGAAACAGAAAATTCTGAATGAGTATCAGATCGACAGTGAGCTGGAGATAGAATTTGAAACCTGCTTCACTCGATTTCTGATGCCAACCATCAGAGGGTCGGAAGCGGGTAGCAAGAAACGATACGCGGGGCTGTTGGCAGGCGACAACGGTATAGATGACAAGATAATTTTCAAGGGCCTGGAAAATGTTCGCACAGACTGGACTGCGCTCGCCAAGGAGTTTCAAGCAGCACTATTTGACATGGTGTTTCATGACCAGGACCCCTCCGAGCTGGTTAGAGAGACGGTAGAGGAAACACTCGCTGGGCGCTGTAACGAAAAGCTGGTTTATCGAAAGCAGCTGCGTCGACAATTGGATGCTTATGTGAAAAATGTACCGCCCCATGTGCGTGCGGCACGAATCGCGGATCAATTTCACGCCTCCGAAGGGCGCGCCAAGCGGTATCAAAACAAAGGTTGGATTCAATACGTGATCACACTAAACGGCCCGCAGCCACTCGAATGCATTACTAGCGACATCGATTACGAACACTACATTGTGAAACAGCTGAAACCCGTTGCAGATGCCATACTTCCCTTTGTGGGGTTGGAGTTTGATTCCCTGGCAAGCGCACAAGCGGTGTTGTTTTAAAACTTCTGTGTGTTAGCTAGTCCGCATAAGATGAGTCCGTACGATTCAACAATTCTTTGTATTGATCAAAATGGGAGTAGGCCATCTGACGTACCCGATCCCAACCCTTCGCGGTCTTTTCAGCCAGATTGTCTGACATGATATTTAGAGGTTGGCCTGTTTGATAAGCGAGAATCATCGTGCAGCATGCTCGTTCAAGATAGTAGAGATCTTCAAATGCTTCCTGGATACTCTCCCCAATCACACTGACGCCATGGTTTCCCATCATTAACACTTTTTTACCTCCGAGGGTGTTCGCAATACGCAGACCCTCGTCTTCATTGTCTGCAAGCCCGTCGAACTCGAGATCAATAGCGACCCGATTAAAAAATTTGGCAGTATTTTGATCGATGGGTTTTATGGACGGATCGAGCAGGCCAGCTAACGCGGTAGCGTAAGGAGGATGGCAATGCAACAATGCTCTGGCGCCGGGAACCGCACTATGAATCTTGGAATGAATGCACCATGCGGAAGGATCGGGTGCATTGTTGCTTTGAAGCGTATTGGGGTTGTTTGCGTCGAACAGTTGCAGTTCACTAGCTTTGATAAGAGCGAAATGTCGCCACTTTGGATTCATTAAAAACTGCTTGCCGTCATCGGATACAGCGACGCTAAAATGATTGGCTGTGGATTCGCTCCAACCTTGGTCTGCAACCATTCTAAAGCAGGCAGCCAAATCAACTCTCAACTGCTGCTCATGATCCGGTTTTAGTGTGCGGGCTTGATCGACAACATGCATCGATTGAGGGGATGAGCTATTTAGGTTCATTGATGATCTCCAATTTTCACTCGACCTTACTTTGAACAATATGTTTGCGCAATAATTGAATACGAGTCAAGTTATCACTAGACTGAACAGATTCCGAAAACCAGCACGGCTTATGACACTTTCTCCCGAGCAAATTTCATTTTTTAATCGCAATGGGTTTCTTGTGATCGAAAAGGCTATTCCTAAGCAGATTCTCGAAAAGCTCCAGACGGAGTTTACGGATTGGGTAGAGCAAAGCCGTGAGTTTGACTCTGCGTTTGGAGAAACCATCAATCAGAAACCTCGGTTCGATTTGTCGCCTGAGCACTCTCGTGATCAGCCATGTTTGCGTCGTATCAATGCACCGGTTGAGATATCGGACGTATATTGGGGTGTGGCATCGGAAAGAGCCATTCCCGCTATGGTTTCAGATTTAATCGGCGATAATGTTCGATTTCACCATAGCAAGATCAATTCAAAATTGCCCGGCAGCGGAACCGAGGTCAAGTGGCATCAGGATTTCGCGTTTACACCGCATACTAATTCTGATCTGGTAACGGCGTTGCTGATGATTGATGAGGTGACCGAGCACAACGGGCCATTGCAGGTGATACCGGGCTCCCATCTGGGCAATCTCGAGAGTCTGTGGCACGGAGGTGTTTTTACCGGGGCGGTAGAAACGAGTTTGGCGCAGCGCTGTGAAGCGGAGGCTGTCGAATGTATCGGTCCAGCTGGGTCGGTGTGTCTGATGCACACCAAGCTCCTTCACGGATCAAAACCCAATCGGTCGCAGTCATCGAGAACATTGTTTATCGCAGTATACGCTGCCGCCGATGCGATGCCATGCTCTCCCAATCCGATGCCGAGTCGATACGAGGGCGAGATCGTAATGGGGCGAGAACTCGGAAAAGTACGCTGTCGAGATTTTCTGCTTGAGCTACCGCAACTTCCCGACAAAGCCTCATTTTTTGACCAGCAATCTGCAAACGATACCTGATGCCAGAATTGCATTATCGAGATTGTTCCGCGAAATGGGTGCTCGGTTGTTACTTGACGCCCTAACTGCCGCCTCGATTGGTGTTTTTCTTTAGAAGTGATACATTAGCGATTCGAATTTGAGCCGAAATTATTACTAAAAAATAGGGAGCACGTTTCCGCTACCCTTCGATCGGCTGGATTTTTTTCCTTTATGATTTGATGTGAGGATTATTTTTTCAAAGTAATTCTAAAAAACCGTTACCACTATGAACAACAGCGACGCTATGAATACTGGGAGCGTTCCGTTTCCTGAGCCGAGTGAAGAAATCGTTGCATTGTACAAACAGCATGTGCCCCTTTACTTATCGGAGCTGCGCGCAGCGATTGAGAATGATGATCATCCTTCGGTGCAGTTTCACTGCCATAAAATGAGTTCTGCTATGAAGACGATGGGATTCGATAACATTGCCGATCTACTTGAGACCATTCAAAGAGAAAAACCCCAGGGGGAAGAGTTAGTGAAGATTGGCAACAAAGTGCAAAAACTGGTAGCGCACACACTGGTACTTCTTTCAAAACCCTCCCGATCTTCCGGCTAAGGTTTATGGACGCTTAGCAGTTAGAGAGTAGTTCTAAGGCGCGCTATTTTCCGCTTGCAGACTCCGGCTAGTTTCCGTTCTGGCGCGAATCTATCCAGCGTAACAGCAAGGATTGCTGATAAAGAAAATTCGAATCGCTAATCCAATCAATATCAAACCACTGATCCATCCCAGAACAATACTTGCTCTTGGTCTGGCGGATAGTTGGGTAGCTAGGGTGCCGCCTGCAAAAGAAACAATAATATCGGAAGGGATTGCGGTCAAAGGTACCAACATTCCCAGTACCAGCATCTGTGTCGTGACATCCAGTCGACTGTAGTCCACAAATTGTGGCAGGAAGGCAAGGAAGAATATTGCTGTTTTTGGATTCAGTAATTCAACCAAAATGCCTTGGTACAAGATCCTGGAAAATGGCGCATTTTTCACCGACTTTATTGACATGTCGTCCTTTCCGGCATCCTTGATCATGCCGTAGCCGAGGTAGCATAAATAACATCCACCACTGATCTGCAGAACAGTAAAAGCCCGCGGGGAGAGTTCGAATACCGCCGCCAGTCCCATGGCAGATGCGACCGCGAGCACAACACCGCCAATCGCCAAACCGATTGAGGACGCAAACCCTGCAGCGCGGCTTTGTCCCACACTACGAGACAAAACATAAAGCATCGAGGGTCCAGGAGATGCACTGAGCAGGAACCCTGCGACCGCGACCGCTAAAATCGTATCAAACGTAGGCAAGAGTTCTTTCCATTTTACTTAAACACATTCGCACTCCAAATTAGCTCGCATCCATTCAATGAGTGGTGTTTTAAATTTTAATGACAGATTGTTGTGATTGACAACGGGAACCCACGATCTAAAACGCAGGCTAAAACAAGAGTTATAACGTGACGCGCAATGTTGTTATTTTTTTGCAGCTCACTATTCTAACATGACTTTCTAAACGTTCAGTGTGCTCATCATCCGACTTTCGAATGGGTTGTCTCCAGGTTTGATATCACCCATGTTCAATAGACCGGCCTCATATTGCCTTCGCAGATACGGAAAATCCCTCAGCATGTTATTCAATAAATGTTCCCCGGCAACAATAGGGGCATAGTCTTTTTGTTTGTCGGCGTATTTGGCAACATGAACAGGGCTAACAATCGTGTCGAAGTTTGTCGCAGCGAAGTAAGGCAATGAAAATCGCTCGTCACCACTATTGACTACGCGATGGGGTGTGGCGACAAATAATCCTCCGCTCCACGCTTCCAACATATCGCCGATGTTGAAATAAAAAGTGTTGTCGATGGGAGGTGCGTCGATCCAGTTCGAATCAAGATCCAGTACCTGTAGGCTAGGTGTCTGGGAGTGAAGTATGGTGAAGCACTCGTAGTCAGTATGAGCGCCCATATTAACCCCAGTATCTGCAGCGCCTGTATTCTTGTTTTCAAGATAATGCAGCAACCGGAGTTGCGAGATTGGGCGATCCATATGAGAGGCGAAAAAACCGGAATCCAAACCCAGCACCTGTTCAAACGCCCCACACATCACGTTGGTGATCCGGCTCATCTCTTTCAGATATCGGCCCAAAATATATTGGAATCCGGGAAGCTTTGGCCACACGTTCGGACCCATTAGGGGGTTGCCTAAAAGAAAGTCCGGATCGTCGGCGGGGTGATCCACACCCATGTCGAACGCTTCATAGCGGCGTGGGCCCTGCTCATCAGCATAATCTCCTTTTTCGGTTGTCGGGACATACCCGCGATGATTGGGTGCACGACCAATGTAGTACTGGCTCTTTGTTGCCAAATCACAATCGAAGAAGCATTGCGCCTGCTCATAGACGGCATTGATTAGCGCACGAGACACACCATGCTTCTCAATGTAGAGAAAGCCGTTCGCCATCGCGATTTCACCTATTCGGCCAGCAGTACTCCGCTGCACAGAGGGATTAGGATGGTAGAGGCCACTGATATTGACGACCGGTAACGAATCCCGGGTGGAATACCTCGCCGGGAATGGAATGATGTCTGCCTTTACTGGCGTGGCTTCCTTATCCGTCGCAATATCTTTTTTGTTTATAAGATGGACGTTCAAAATTTTTCTCTTGTAGTGTCCTAGGTTAGTTGTTCTCCTCGCCTGGGCACACCAGGGTTGCTCACGGGTACAACTAATCATTATTGGGTGAGGAAAACTCCGATTTTTCCCCATCGCTTTTTTTAAACATATTACACGAATTTAACTTGAGTTAAACGTTTATCTGAAAAAAAAGACCGCACGTCAGTAGTGTAACTCCGGGATTCGCGTATTAACTCAATCTGAAAGAACAGCGAGTTCAAGGAATTCGTAATAAAATCAACGAGATATGCGGTTAAATTGCCTTGGAACAGGTGTTGATTTGCCCGCGAGGGTTTGTCATTGGTGAGAGAACAACAGGCCAAAAAACGGCAAAAATCTGTTTAAAATTCTACAAAATATAGACTTGATTGCGCAGAAAACGCCGAAAACCAGTGCGTTGATGGGAGGGAAACCAGTCAATATCCCTCTTATTATTATTCTTTTTTCTTGAGGAGCTTGGAGATTTTCGCTTGCAATTGCGAGGGGTGGAAGGGTTTCACCAGCTGATCATTCATACCGGCTTCCATGATTTCGGCTTGGGATGCCGAGAGAACGTCCGCACTCATCGCCACAATCGGTATATTACTGTTGTGGTTGCCCAGGTTACGGATTTCCTTACTGGTTCGATATCCTGTCCATCCAGGCATTTGCAAATCCATTAGAATTAGATCCAGGGTTTCGGCTTGGACCACTTGCAGAGCCTTAAAACCATCTACCGCGGTAAATACCTCCACACCCCATCGTTCCAGGAATTCCTTGGCAACAAGAATGTTTATCGGACTATCATCCACGACCAAAATTCGGAGACGCTCAAGTTCAAGGAGATTGCTTGCATCATCCGGCTCTGGCTCGGTTTGCTCGGTACCAATACCATAGCCGAGCATTACTTCGAAGGTGGTGCCCTTACCCGGGATGCTCTCGAGTTTGATCGATCCACCTTGTTGTTCCACCAGGCGTTTAGATATTCCAAGACCTAAACCAACGCCAAAAAACAAACTGCTTTTTTCCGCATGTGCTTGGGCGTAACGATCGAAAATAGTGGCTTGTTTATCAAAAGGGATACCCACACCCGTATCGACTACACGGAAATGAAGCAAAGGTTGGGGTTCGCTCGAGGAAGACTGAGATGAGCTTACAGTTTCTGTTTTCGCAAGCTCGACAAAGATACTGACGCTTCCTTCGTTTGTGAATTTCAATGAGTTTAAGGTCAAATTGCTCAACACCTGATTGAGCCGGGTTTTGTCTCCAACCAGAAGTTTAGGAACATCATCTGCGATTTCGAAATGTAACGTGTTGGACTTTTCATCTGCAGTGGACTGCATGATGTGCAACAGCTGTTTCAGCAACTTTTTGAGGTCAAACGTATTGCGCTCGAAGACAACTTTGCCAGCACCCAGCTTCTCGAACTCAAGAATGTCGTTGATGATCTTCAGCAGGTTTTCACCCGAGTACTCCATGGTTTCGAGCAGTTCGCGAGGCTTTTCGCCTTCAACGGATTCCTGTAAAAGGCGCCCTAGATTCAGAATCCCGTTCAGAGGTGTTCGAATTTCATGAGACATCATGCTCATAAATTCTGTTTTAGCCTGGTTAGCTTTTTCCGCCTCCTCTTTCGCTTGAAAATGTGCGGTGACATCAATGAAGTACAAATTGGCGTATCCGATATCCGCAAAGGGAATGATGTCGACTGAGTAAGTTTTGTCGTTCACTGGTAGCGTGATCTGAATAGACTCTTCCATAATGAGCGCTTCAGAAACGTGCTTGTATAGATGGTGGTATCGAAAATTAAATGATTGCTGGTCCAGCGAAGCGAGAATTTTTTCGGCAGCCTGATTTGCCAGCGAAACATCAAACTCCGAAGACAGTCGAAACACGGGATTCGGATTCTCAAGAGCGAATAACGCAAGATTTTCCCGCTCCTGCTGAAAAATTGTTTTTGAGATTTTTGTTCCAGAGATTGCCGCCAGGTCTTGCAAAATCTCTAGATGGAAGCTGTTGTAAAACCCTGGTTCAGAATGTTCGCTGTCAATGACACCAATCAGTCTACCTTCCGCATAGATCGGCGCAGCAAGTTCCGAACGACGGCTGGCATCATCGGTGATATAACGGTTGTCGAGCAGAGTGTCCGAAATGATTTCTGCTTTACCCGTCGCCGCTACTGTCCCGACTATACCAGCGCCGATTTCAATTTCTATCGGATTCTTGATGGCCTCGTCATCAATATTCTTGTCGCCATAAGCCGCTTTTTGCACGAGCACGTTGCGCGTTTCGTCCAGCAAATAGATGACGCAATCTTCGAAACCCAATCGATTAATACAGTTGGAAACGATGTCCCATAGAACGTCTTCGACGGTATTTCTTCGAAATATCGATTGAGAAAAATAGGTGATGATATTGAGTCTGTTTTCCAGTCGCTGGATATGACTATGTTCATCTCCCGATACTCGAGGGCCCCCCTTTTTTTCTGCCTGATTTATATTTTCTGATGGCATACCCTGAATGATGCACCTAAATTCTGGCTAATTGAAGAGTCTAAAAATGGTAATAATACCGTTTTTTACGGTTTATTTAATGTATACATGACGCCCCGATACTCGTTGCAAACCACGATTCCAGAGGGGTGTAGGACGTTTACAGCCCATATTATGACGTCAACCTGCAACGCATTCACAGGTAGGTCAGATACCATCCTCTGTCCTTTATTTGGGCCACATTGGCGCTGGAACGGAACATGATTCTCTCAAAGTAGTGTGTTTTTGAGGCTAGTTTCCGGATCAGTGAGTTCGAAACGCTGAAAGGTAATAAAAATGACCCGATACTCTGCTTGGAGTGTGATTAAAAATGGCTTCTCCGGTCAGAAAAACTGGGGGCGAGCATGGCGAGACCCCGAACCGAAAAGTGGGTATGACATCGTCATCGTCGGTGGCGGACTCCATGGTCTGGCCACAGCCTATTACCTGGCGAAAAACCATGGATTAAAAAAGATCGCGGTGGTGGAAAAAGGCTGGCTGGGTGGGGGCAACGGTGGACGGAACACCACCATCGTACGTTCCAATTATATGATGCCTGGGAATCGCTTCTTTTATGAGCATTCCCTCAAGCTTTGGGAACAACTCAGTCACGAGTTGAATTACAACGTTATGTTTAGCCAGAGAGCGCATATCTCGCTGTTACACAGCCCTGCGGCCAGGGACGCAGCAGCAAGACGCTACAACACGATGCGGTTGACGGGAACAGATGCAGAAATTTGGGATCTGGAAACGCTCAAACGTGAAGTTCCCCACTTGAACTACCAGAATGCCCGTTTTCCGATCATCGGCGCGGCAGTGCAGAAAAGGGCGGGAACTGCCAGGCATGACGCGGTCGCCTGGGGTTACGCACGGGCGGCTGATCAGCTGGGTGTCGACATTCTGCAAAACTGTGAAGTTACCGGTGTCCGCCGAGAAAACGGCAAAGTCATCTCGCTGCAGACCTCTCGTGGTGACATCACCGCGGGCAAGGTAGGCTTTGCGGTAGCAGGCAACACTTCGAGGCTCTGGCAAATGGCGGAGCTTGGGAAGTTGCCAATTGAATCTCACAAACTCCAGGCCTTTGTGTCAGAGCCACTCAAACCCTTACTTGACCAGGTTGTCGTATTCGGAGTTGGTGGTGCGCATTTTTATATTTCTCAATCTGACAAAGGTGGCATGGTTTTTGGAGGGGATCTAGACTGGTATAAGTCCTATGCGCAACGAGGAAACCTGCCGCTGGTGCAAGACGTTTGCGAAGCGGCTACGTCGATTCTACCCTGCCTAGGTCGGGTTAGATTACTACGTCACTGGGCCGGAGTGATGGACATGTCAATGGATGGCTCGCCTTTCATTTGTAAAACACCGCTGGAAAATCTTTATCTTAACGCCGGCTGGAACTATGGTGGTTTTAAAGCCAGCCCTGCATCCGGCTGGTATTTCGCGGACTTGATTGCCAATGATCGTCCCGATCCCGTCGTCGAAGGTTTCAATCTCCAGAGATTTGCCAATGGTGTCAATATTGACGAGCGCGGTGCTGGACCCGATCCAAAGCTCCACGGTTAACTCCTATCCAGGAATCAGATAACAATGATCAGAATCAAATGTCCATTTTGCGGTGAGCGGGATCATAGCGAATTCACCTATGGGGGAGATGCCTCTATTGTTTATCCTGCTTTGGATGCGTCTGCGGAAGAATGGCACGATGCGGTGTTTCTTAGAGAAAATATTCGGGGAATGCAGTCCGAAACCTGGCATCACGTCAACGGATGCCGAATGTGGCTGGTGGTGCAACGCGATACGGTTACCCATGAAATTCGCTCGGTTCGTCCCGCGCATGAAGCGACCGCAAAGCTGTTTGCTGCGTCTGAAGAGGAGGTGGCATGAGTGCTAAACGTCTTAGTGAGGGCGGTCGTATCGATCGATCGAAGCGGATACGTTTCCAATGGGACGGCAGAGCCATGTCCGGCCACCCTGGTGATACCGTCGCATCCGCTCTGCTCGCAAGTAATGAAAAAGTTTTGGGTCGTAGTTTCAAATACCATCGTCCCAGAGGAATTATGTCATGTGGGGTGGAAGAATCTGGCGCCATTATCACGGTTGGTGAAGGCGCCAAACGTGATCCAAATGTGAAAGCCACGATGCAGGAACTCTATGACGGCTTGGTAGCCAGCGGTCAAAATGCCTGGCCCAATGTTCGTACCGATGTGGGGTCGGTAAACAGTCTGATCAGTCAGTTTCTTTCTGCAGGTTTTTACTACAAGACCTTTATGGGCTTGCCCCCATTTGAAACTGGCAAGGGAACTGGAATCTGGATGTGGTATGAAAAATTCATCCGCAAAGCTGCAGGCATGGGGCGTGCTTCCAGAGAGCCTGATCCGGACCAGTATGAGCATGGCCATCTGTTTTGCGATGTATTGGTTGTGGGAAGCGGACCTGCTGGCATGTCGGCGGCCCTGGCCGCTGCCGAATACGGCCTTGATGTGATATTGGTCGAACAGGACAATGAACTGGGTGGTGACTTGTTAGGTCAAAAAGGAAGCGACATTGAGCTTCGCCGGACGGAGCTGGTTGGTGCCCTAGAAAACGCGGGCGTTCGTATTATGACGCGAACCACTGCATTTGGGCTTTACGATTACGGCACCGCAGGCCTGCTTGAAAATGTCACTGATCATCTCGCGAGTCCAGACCCGCATCTGCCGAGACATCGCTTCTGGACCTTGCGCGCTCGTCGAACCATTCTGGCGACCGGTGGCATCGAGAGACAGATCGCATTTGATAATAACGATCGTCCTGGAATTATGAATGCTTCAGCGGGACGTATTTACCTGAATCGCTACGGTGTACTCGCTGGGGAGCAGGTGGTCGTTGCGACCAACAATGATTCTGCTTATCGCTGCGCGATGGATTTGTCGGATGCAGGTGCAGAAGTCACCTTGCTGGATGCACGTGCAAAGATACCTGGCAGACTGCTTGAGCTGATTGGTGATAGAGGGATTACCTTAATGACCAATAGTGCGCCACTATCTGCCAAAGGATTAAATGGTGTTAACTCATTGGAGATTGCGGGTGGAAAAGCCGGCGGGTGGCGCTCCAAGGGAAAGGAGGTGTGTGATTTGCTCCTGGTTTCAGGTGGTTGGTCACCTGTGGTCAATCTGATTTCCCATCGAGGCGTTCGTCCGGTCTGGAATGCAGAAAATTGTTGCTTTATTGCGAATGAACCACATGAAGGAATTTGCATGGCGGGTACCGCGGCTGGAATCTGGAATACGGCTGATTGTGAAGACTCTGGCACCGCTGCGGGAGAAGCCGCAGCGAAAGCATTAGGTAAAGCAACCGGCTCAGGTGGAGCGTCTACTTCGATGCCGGCTGTGGGAGGCTGGGATATGCCGATTAAGCCGTTGTATGAGGTGCGGATTGATGGTAGAAAATCCAAAGCGCTGGTTGACCCACAACACGATGTCACTACCGAAGATATTCGCCTGGCGCACCGCGAAGGGTATGTTTCAGTAGAACATTTGAAACGTTACACGACCCTGGGAATGTCTACCGACGGCGGTAAGATGGGCAACATTATTGGTCTGGCCCTGATGGCCGAAGCCTTGGGTAAGGAAATCCCTGAGGTAGGAACAACAACATTTCGGCCTCCCTATACCCCCGTTTCAATTGGGGCGCTGAGAGGTCGGAGTGTGGACGAGCATTTTCGGCCATTGCGACGAACTCCGATGCATGACTGGAATCTGGCTCACGGTGCAACAATGACTATGGCAGGCCTATGGCACCGGCCCTGGTACTTCGCACGGCAAGGAGAAACCATCACCGAAGCGTATATCCGGGAGACTGAAACCACGAGAAAAACCGTTGGACTGTGCGACGTGACCTCGCTGGGGAAAATAGCGATTCAAGGGCCGGATGCCACCGAGTTTCTCAATCGTATATACACAAACCCCTTCGCCAAACTGCCCATTGGTAAGGCACGTTACGGCATTATGCTGCGGGACGATGGATTCGTGATGGACGATGGAACCACCTGGCGCTTGTCCGAAACCGATTATTTTATGACGACTACGACCGCTCACGCGGGGAAGGTGATGGTCTGGTTGGAGGAGCTATTGCAGACGCGCTGGGCAGATCTACGAGTGCATGTTACTTCGGTTTCTGAACAATGGGCGGGCTGCGCTGTGGCAGGCCCCGAATCCAGGACAGTTCTCAAAAATTGCGTGAACGACCCTTCGGTTATGGAGGATAGTGCTTTCCCATTTATGGGCGTCATCGAGACGAGCCTGAAAGGGGATATACCTTGTCGGATCGCCAGAATCAGCTTTTCCGGCGAAATGGCTTACGAGGCATATGTACCTTCCGACTATGCGCATGCGCTGATGGAAATGCTACATCCCGAAGCGGTTGCGGTTGATGGTTGCCTCTATGGGTTAGAAGCGCTGGGCGCATTACGAATTGAAAAAGGTCATGTAACCGGTGCCGAATTGGATGGTCGAGTGACCATTGAAGATGCCGGTCTAGGTAAAATGGCGTCTCAAAACAAGTCGTACATTGGCAGTGCGTTACGTCGACGACCTGATATGACGCGGGAAGACAGACCAAAACTGGTCGGTATATTTCCCGTTAATCGGTCTGAGAAATTTAATGCCGGAACCATACTCTGTAAAAAGGGAGAGGTATCCGGATTGGGAGAAGGTTGGATTACTGGAGTGACGCACTCGCCTGCATTAGGGCATTGGATTGGCATTGGGTTTATTTCAGGCGGCCACGAAGCCTGGAGTGGAAAAACTGCCACTGCGGCAGACCCAGTCAGAAGCAAAGAAGTACAAGTGGAGATCGTTTCTCCGCATATGTATGACCCGAGTGGAGAAAGAATGTATGGCTAAGCGAGTTTCTGCTCTTGATGGGCATTTCGAATTAGGCAGGTTCGGCTCAGATGGAGCCACTGGTGTTACGTTGTCGGTGGTGAAGGATTTACAATTAATTCAGGTGGCAGCATGGCCCGACTCGATGGATGAAGTGGGTCAAATGCTAGCTGAACAGGTTGGTGCAAATACGATCGCTAGCCCAGGCAAATCCATCTCTGGTTCGACAGGCTCCATGTTGCGAGTTGAGCCATTCAAGTGGTGGTTGTTGGGCTCTGATGCACCAGACCTCTCGGCGGAACAGGGCGCGACATTAGACCTTTCCCATTCCAGAACCCGCGTTCGGGTAGTCGGGGATGAAGCGGTGGCGCTGCTCAACCGTTTGTTGCCATTGGATTTGCGAGAGAGTCAGTTTCCAGAGGGCAGCGTAGCGTCTTCCGCGATTCATCACGTAGGAGTGACATTGTGGAGGAGCGAACAATCCTACGAACTCTTTATACCTCGCGGATTCGCAGTTTCGGTTTGGGAGGTGTTGTTCGAATCTGCGTTGCAGTTTGGAGTAGAGGTTGCCTAGTCCGTATTTTTGCGTGAAAGCCGGCGTACTTATTTTCAAATTGTGATTCAATCAATTGGTGGTGACTGCCGGCTTGTAGAGTGATCGGGCAAAGCTTATTCTTTTTATTTGAGAATTCAGCAGGCATCGACTCTGGAGATTCCTCGCTAACCATTTCTTAAGCTGACGATTCAACTCACCAGAAGAATCTTTGTTCCAAAACGAACAACCAAATTGAGTAGAAGATAATCAATGTCAGTGTTGCCTTCGGGAGGTGATCTACGATCAGCAGGTAAGGAGCGCAAAGAGGTCAGCGAGACCCGAGAAAGAAGCCCTGCTAAGCTTCGAAATCCGCTATTTGGGCGCAATTTGATAATGAACATGCTGATCCTCAAACTGGTACGTGCGGTTTAATTCCAAGGCTTTGGCACCAAGCGAACACAAATTTGCAGAGCTTTAGGGTGATTTAGATCGGTGTGATTAAAATCGCTCTATTGCTTCTGGCGAATACTTTTTGCAATTTCTTTCTGTCGATGAAACTCTTCGCGCTTTTCTGCGATCTGCTGCGGCGTGAGCTGCGCGATATTGCTGTAGTCCATTTTCCAGCGGTGCGAGTTGTCCCACTCCAGCGGTGATTGCTCAGTCGATCTTGGCGCAACTGCCTTCTCAAATAGTTTAATTGCCATGGCAATGGTTTGATCCTGACTGTCTGAATCAAATGGTTTTCCGGCTGCATTACCTAGAGGGAAATCACTAAATAAAAACCGGGGTACGCCGACGTTTTCAACGATATCACGCGCACATCCCATGACGACTGTCGGAATGCCAGCGTTCTCGAGGTGTCTTGCCGCAAGACTGACGCTTTGATGGCAAACCGGACAGTTGGCTACCAACAGTGCGAGATCAACTCCCGTGAAGTGTGACAACAGGGTTGGACAATCCACTTCAAGCGTGTGACGCTGGCTGCGATTGGTCGGTAACCCCAGAAAATGCTCAGCGACCTGACCGATAACGCCCTGCGCTTGCAACTCCAACAAGGCTTTGAGAGGGAACCAAGTGTTTATATCTTTTGCCGAAGTGTGGATACGATCATAAGCAATATGCGAAATTCGAACATCCGGTGTTGGCGAAATTGGTTCTCGATAAACACGGTAAAACTTGGCCTTAGCGTTGTAGTTTGCAGCTGGGCCCTGATCGCCATGTTCGGGGTGAAACCGAGCAGCAGTCGTCACCAACCCCACCGTCGACTGAGAAATCGCCTTGGATAATGGCGTGAACGGAACGGTCTCATAATGTGCCCATTGGTAGGGCTCACCGTACCCCAACCCTTGGTACCATTCCCTGGTTCGGCGGATATAGGATATTGGGCCTCTGTCGATGTGGATTGTCATTTTCTATCGTACTGCTTTACTAGATTAATACCACAGTAGACTGATATATACTCGCCCCGGCATAGATTCTGATTCACTTTTTATGACCGCAACCACACTCTCCCTACACTCTCGACCTCTTAGTCAGATCGAGGCCTTCGGCTTACTTGAGCGCTCTCTACTGTTCGCCGAACTCTCGAACGTTGCGTATTTGCGACCGGAAAATGCAACCGCAACTGCGGAGAAAATCGGCCTTGACCAAGCAGAGTTTATTGATCGCGATGGTTCACAGGCTTTTATATTCGAAACGGATATAGATTGTGTGGTTGCCTGTCGGGGAACTGAGCCCAACGAATGGAACGATATTAAGGCAGATATTGACGCCGTATCGGTTGCCGCCGAAACCATTGGCAGAGTGCATCGTGGCTTTAAAAAAGAAGTTGACGATCTTTGGCCCATCCTGGAACAGCGTCTGATCTCCAATCAGAAAACGCTCTGGTTTTGTGGTCACTCTCTCGGTGGTGCGATGGCCGCAATCTGCGCTGGTCGCTGTTATCTCTCCCATATCGAATCGATGCCAAAGGGATTGTTTACCTATGGCAGCCCGCGAGTGGGAAATATGCGTTATGTTAATCATGTTCAGCTGGAGTATTTTCGCTGGGTGAATAACAACGATATCGTGACGCATGTGCCACCGAGCTGGATGAACTACCGACATACCGGCCAGGAAATGTATATCAATGCATATGGTCGAGTTCGGGAGATGACGGGTTGGCAAAGAACCAAAGACCGCTGGCGCGGCTTGGTGATGGGTATTAAGCAAGGGAAAATCGATAGCTTTGCCGATCACTCGATTGACCTTTACATAGCGGCGATTTTAGCGGGCCTGGAAAAAGAGCGAGAAGGAGCCATGGACGCGAAGAGCGCAAATGCGGTGAACAAAGCCGCCGCCGCAGAATTAAACCCGGCAGAGATCACAGAATAGATTTCGGGTATTGTGCAACCCCTCTATCCGGGGTCTGTGTTTTGCTCAGAAGTTTCTTTGGCTTACTATTACTGCGCATTAATTTGAACTGTAATTTATGAACGCCCATTTCCCTGAACCAGACGATGCCAGCGAACGTCGTCACATTTCTCCATTGGTCTGCTATCAGGTAGATCAACTTCCCCCGTATAACGCCACTTTTTTTGAGCGCGCTAAGACGAACATGCGCAAGATCGATGAAGTGATGGTAGCACCTCGTGATGCATCCACCTTTCGCGTTCCTGCGGGTTTCTTTTTTCGTATCAAAAGCGTCGAAGGCTCTCAGGTGGGTGATCTGAATCTATGGAATGCCAATGCGATTGAGGAACGATTTTTCAGCGGTAAGACGCGCCAGCTTCAGGCTACCCATGTATCAACCGGTGATCGACTGTGGAGCACTATGCCAGGATTACGTCCGATGGCAACGATTACCGCAGATACACTGGACTGGTATGGCTGGGATGAAGATGGAGGAGGGGTTCACGACGTGATTGGCACCCGTTGCGATCCATATACGAATTTCATGCTGAACGGGGTCGACTACCACTATTGTTGTCATTCCAATCTTACTAGAGCACTAGCCCAGGAACTGGATATATCGCTATCAGATGCGGAACCACACATTCATGATGTGATGAATGTATTTATGTGCACTGGCTTCACGCTGGATACTCATCAATACTTTATGAAAGCCAGCCCGGTCAGACCCGGAGATTACATTGAGTTCTTTGCTGAAATTGACCTGCTAGGCGCTTTGTCTGCCTGTCCGGGCGGGAATTGTGGAAGCAGCCATTCAGATGATCAGACACCCTGCTACCCGCTACTGGTTGAAATTTTTGAAACACTGCCAGAAGACCTGACTGGCTGGCAGTCACCTCCACCCAATGGCTACGACCGCAGTCATGGGGTTAATTAATCGGCACTGACGATTTATGAAACAACAAAACATCTCTATTAATAACGACCGCCTATGGTCTACGCTCATGGAAATGGCGAAGATCGGGGCGACAGAAAAAGGCGGCGTCTGCCGCCTCACTATGACTGATTTGGATCAGGCGGGTAGGGCGTTACTGCTGAGGTGGGCCGGAGACGCTGGCTATAGCCACTCGATGGACGCAGTGGGTAACCTATTTATTCGACGTGACGGTGATGACTCGAATGCCGATCCGGTAATGACGGGGAGTCATCTTGATAGCCAGCCAACAGGAGGAAGGTTTGATGGTGTTTATGGCGTATTGGCGGGTCTGGAAGTTATGCGCAGTCTGGATGATGCGAACATAAGGACAACAGCGCCAGTCGAGCTAGCGGTATGGAACAATGAAGAGGGTAGTCGGTTTTCGCCGCCGATGATGGGATCAGGGGTGTTTACCGGTGAGTTCGACCTTGACTGGGCATACGCTATTCAAGATCAGGAAGGAATCTCAGTGAAGCAAGAACTCGATCGATTAGATTGGATCGGCGACCCTATAGGCAGCCACAAAGTAGAGTCCTATTTTGAAGCCCATATCGAGCAAGGCCCGGTTTTAGAGAATGAAGCGTTAACGATCGGCGTGGTCACCGGCTCACAAGGACAGCGCTGGTTTGAACTTACTGTGACTGGGCAGGAAGCGCATGCGGGGCCGACGCCGATGCCATTGCGTAAGGATGCGTTGGTTTGTACCGCAGAGATCATTCAAACTGTGAACCAAATAGGCTTGGACAATGCCCCCCATGCGTGCGCAACTTGCGGGATGATTAAAGTCATTCCCGGTAGCCGCAATGTGATTCCAGGGAACGTGTGGTTAACCATCGATCTACGCCACCCCGACGATGACATTCTATTAGCGATGGAAAATACGTTACGCGAGCGGATTGCAGAGATCACAGCAAATCAAAGTTGTGAATTTGAACTGGAGAATTTCTGGATCGCGCCGGCAACGCCATTTGACGATGAGTGCGTGAGTCTGGTGGAACAAGCTTCCCAGGCACATGGATATGGCCACAAGCGGATGATCAGTGGAGCAGGTCATGACGCTGTTTACATGGCCAAGCGGTACCCTACTGCAATGATTTTTGTTCCCTGCGAAAACGGCATCAGTCACAATGAAATCGAGAACGCGGAACAATCCGATATTGCCGCGGGTTGCCAGGTTTTGTTTGATGCCATGCTTGCTCGGGCAGGGCAAAGTTAAGGTGCCCGAAGCCACTCCGATGCAGTCATATTCGGAGGGCGAAAAAAACAAATCATGCGGCCGTCATTATCTGCGCTTGCGTTCGCATGCCAAGGTGCACTGCCGTGCAGCACGAGCCTGTGCGCCACCAGGGTTTGACCAGGTTTGAGTGGAAGTTCCACACGCTCACATCGTTCGAAAATGTCTCGTCGGGTAGCTTGGTAGATATCGGTCAGATCGACGTCACCCCAAGTGCCCTCAGGGTGTTGTTCGAGGATGCTGGATAGCGCCTGTTTTACGATATGGTGAGATCCGCGCCAGGCAACAAATGGAGAGGCGCCAGCAGAGGCAGACGTCATGGGAACCCCAAGAATATACTCGTGATGTTCTCTCAGGAAACGTCTTCGCAAATTACCCACCGGGAGCAAACCGTCGACATGGGCAGCATCTCTACGTTCTCGATAGCCAAATGCGGCCTCAGATTCATCGTCTGACTTTTGTGGATATCCCGGGTAATAGACCGAAACCTGCGCTTTGTCGAAATCGATAACGTCGCTGCTTATCCACCGACGAATAAACTGAATTGCTTCGCCCGTGATCGGCGAGCCGTTCGATACGGCGCCGAGGTGATCATTTTCAAGGACATTCACTCCGGCAAACCAGGTATTGCCATGGCGAAACCAACCTTTGTTTCCAGGATCTTCAATACACCGTCGTGCTGCTGGAAGAGCATGGTGTATCCATTCGATAATTTCGCTGTCCGTATCGAACAATACCCAACCATTTTGCAGATAAGATTGGTAGACAGTTTGCGAGTCGGTTGAGGTATTAAATGGAAAATGGTCTGGCATGATGTTTCTTTTCACACGATGTCGGAATTTTAGGTAACATCCAGAGTGACTGCACTAAAAATGACTACCCCAACAATGACAAATTTCGCTTTCCCGCCATCAGACATACCCGTTCTTCCCATCATGGGCAGCCAATTGTTGTATCCCGTTCGACGTGTCTATTGTGTAGGCCGAAATTATGCGGAGCATGCGATTGAGATGGGCCATGACCCTGACAAGGAAGCGCCATTCTTCTTTCAGAAGAACCCTGACAATTTATTGATCGGAAGTAATGCGTTTCCCTATCCCTCGCGATCCAACAATGTACATCATGAAATAGAGTTGATTGTCGCATTAGACAAAGGCGGCTCAAATATTGCGCTGGGTGAGGCGATGGATTGTGTTTACGGCTATGCGGTGTCTTTGGACATGACTCGCCGAGATCTACAGGGCGAGGCAAAAAAAGCGGGTAGACCTTGGGAAGTCGGCAAGGCGTTCGAACATTCCGCTCCTTGCGGCGATCTGGTCTTGAAAAGTGACACTGGTGTTCTGGAACAAGGGGAAATCTCGCTCAAAGTAAACGGTGAAGAGCGTCAGAAAGGAGATTTGAATCAATTGATTTGGAAGGTGCCCGAGATTATCTCCATCTTGTCCGGTTTATTTACCCTGGCACCAGGGGATTTGATCATGACAGGCACCCCCGCTGGCGTAGGGCCGGTGGAGAAAGGGGATGTACTTGATGGTTATATTGAGGGCGTTGGTGATCTTTCGATTACTGTCACCTGATCGCGCAGCTACAAGGCGGCGATCATATCCGGAAGTTTGAGTCTCAGAATTTTTCCAGATGGCCCTTTAGGAAGATCGTCCATGAAGTAGATGATTTTAGGCGTCTTGTAAGCGCCCACTTCCTTCTCGCAAAAATTCTGCAGCTCTTCTTCGGTACAGTGAAAACCATCTCGAATAACCACACAGGCGACGACCTCCTGGCCATAATTCTCGTCATCGACGCCTACTGTGGCAGCTTCCAATACTGATTCATGCTGATACAAAACATCGTCGATCTCTCTGGGTGCGATATTTTCCCCACCACGAATGATTAACTCTTTAATTCTTCCAGTGATAAACAAATAGCCATCTTGGTCTTTCCGAGCGAGATCGCCGGTACGAAACCAGTTATCCAGAAAACTCGACTCAGTTGCATCTGGGTTTTTGTAGTACAGATCCAGCAGGTTACTGCCACGAATTAGTACTTCGCCTTCTTCGCCAGCAGGCAACTCCTTGCCTTCGTTATCTGCAACGATGATTTCGTTGCCCATAGGCAAGCCGACAGAACCGGGCTTACGCTGAGCCGGGGGCATCGGATTGGTGGCCACCGTTCCCGCGGTCTCTGTTAACCCGATGGTCTCGATCATAGGAACACCAAATGTCTCCTCCCATTGTTCTAGCACTACCGCGGGG
>JAHQWE010000052.1 GCA_019633985.1 Acidiferrobacterales bacterium
ATTGCATCACGCAACAGCAGCCTATGGCAACTGGAGATGCGAGAGAAAAAACACATCTTTGATAATGAGATCAGTGTTGAACATACGCATCGAAAATTGAGTTCAACGCAGAAATGAAAAAGAGGCCCGACAGGACCTCTCTCTTTATTCTGCCTACTTGGTAATTTAGGCTTCTTCAGTTTCTTTCTTGCCAATGACGCCGTACATCAGGGCCCCTAATGCAGCACCTGCGATGGGAGCAAGCCAGAATACCCAAAGTTGGGCAAGTGCCCATCCACCCTCAAAGAAAGCAACGCCGGTGCTTCTCGCAGGGTTTACCGAAGTATTGGTTACGGGGATGCTAATAAGATGAATAAGGGTTAAACATAAACCAATAGCAATGGGCGCAAAGCCAGCCGGTGCGCGTTCGTCAGTCGCGCCTAGGATAACAACTAGAAAAAGAGCGGTCATCACCACCTCACAGACGATAGCAGCAAATAATGAATACTGCCCGGGTGAATGTTCGCCATAGCCGTTGGAAGCGAAGCCATTAGTTTCAAAGCCCGCTTGGCCAGAAGCGATTAAAAAAAGTACACCACCTGCAATAATTGCCCCAACCACTTGCGCACCAATATACGGGGCAAGTTGACTCGCAGGAAAGCGACCGCCAACGAAAAGCCCAATTGATACCGCTGGATTCAGGTGGCAGCCTGAAATATGTCCAATCGCATAAGCCATGGTGAGTACGGTGAGCCCAAAGGCAAACGATACACCCACTAGGCCAATTCCCACATCGGGGAAAGCGGCGGCGAGTACCGCGCTTCCGCACCCGCCTAACACAAGCCAAAAAGTACCAATACACTCTGCAAAATACTTGTTCATAGTTTTTCCTGTCGTTGATTTATTATGAAAATAGGATTCTCGGTGAATCACAGAGCGATAATCGTCCACTGATTCCCTATCTCAGATGAATTTAGTATTAAGCCTGGCTGAATAAGATGAAAAAGTTTGTTCGAAGTGACTAAGCGGAAGGTCCATATAAGTCGGTTGACCTTATATTGACGGTTAAACGCTTCTACTGATTCAGCTCAAAATTTGGCACAGTCCTGACTGTACGCATGCCAAGCTGGATTTTGAGTATTTAGCGGGGCTGTCAGAACAATCGGGTTCAGTTTATTTTTGAAGTGTCGGCCTGGAACGACGGGGGTTCTGTTATAAAGGCCGCTAGCGATGATTGTGGATTCAGGCAATCTGACAGCACTGCGAAGAGGAATACGATATGAGTCATACAGAAAACACAGATCAGCAGCCGTCGAGCGATTCGTCCAGAATATTGGAGACCAGTGATTCGAGGAAAGTGAATGAAGCGATGTTTAATCCAATCGAAGCGCGGGTGCTCGCCTGTCTCATGGAAAAAGAACTAACGACACCCGACAACTATCCGCTGACTCTGAATTCGCTTGTATTGGCCTGCAATCAAAAAAGCAATCGTGAACCGGTCATGCAGCTAACGGAGGGCGATGTGGGGCATGCTGCACGTGCTCTGGCTGATCGGCATTTTATAAAGATCGAGTACCGCGGTCGAACCCAAAAGCTCACTCACAAGATGCAGCTGGAATTAAGTATCGATCGCAAGCAACAGTCTTTGTTAACGGTAATGATGTTGCGCTCCCCGCTCACTTTGAATGACTTGCGCACCCGCACTAGCCGTATGGTGGAATTTGAAGATCTTGAGGATATTGAGTTGACACTCGAGATGATGAATGATCGCCGAAAGCCCATGGTGCTGATGATCCCGAAAGGCCCGGGCCAACGCGAAGATCGCTATACGCATCTATTGTGCGGCGATGTGGATATTCAGTTCGATACAGTGCCTTCTTCCACCACAAAATCTTCCAGACCACAATTGGAACAGCGAGTTGAAGAACTAGAACAGCGAGTGAAGGCGCTAGAGGAGATGTTAAGTGCTGAAAATGATTAGCGGTGCCGATGCAGTTTTTTTGTCTAGCCCGCTTGGGATGTGACAGATAGTTCATTTGTGCTCTCATTGTACTTGGCGACATGCCGCAATAACTGTATTTTGATGCTTTGAACGATTTTCCATTTCTCCCGGTATCCGACCATGTACAAAAACATAACCCTGATTAGCTTACTACTGGGTTTTTCCTGGAATCATGCGTCAGCAAATCTGGAAATTCAGTTTAAAGAGAGTGCTCCCAAAGATCGCTTTACAATTACCAATAGTGGTGATTGTTCGATCACTGATGTACGCCTCGATCTGGATTTGTCAAAGAGCAGTGGGAAGCTGATATTCGATACTACGGAGACCGGAGCAGGGGTTGAGGTGTTTCAACCGTTCGAAACGGGGAGTGAGGCGATAGCGCAGCTCAATGCGGATGGCGTGAAAGACGGCGATTCGACGCTTGCATTAGGCGTCTCAGACATCGCGCCGGGAGCGGCCGTTTCCTTCACTATCGATGTGGACGATACGCTTGAAAACAGCGATCTTGGGAACATACGTGTGGCTGGTTCAGAAATAGAGGGCGGGGAGGTGAAAGTGAGTCTGCAAACTGGTGAGGCATTGGTCGCCACGTTTAATCAATTTAGTAAGGCTATGATAATGATGCCTGAATGCCAGGAAAGCTGACCCTGTTTCTGCGCCCAATGGGTATCTCTCTATATGCAATGGCAGAGGACATCGGTTGTTTGCAAATCTTCTCTTGAGAAGGATTAAATAGGCCTTGGTGTTTTTGTTTCCTAAATGAATAGATGATCGAACTACAAGCGCTTAGCATGCGCTACCCACTGGAGAGAGATACGGTAACGGTATTGCAGGCTATCGATTTAAGTATTGATCGAGGCGAAAGTGTAGCGGTGGTGGGGCCATCAGGTTCGGGAAAGACAACGCTACTGTTGTTGTTAGCCGGTCTGGAACAGGCCAGCGATGGCGTAATTTTGATTGACGGTGTGCGGTTGTCTGATCTGGATGTCGACGCAATGGCTGATTTACGTCGTGACCGTCTTGGGATCATTTTTCAGTCGTTTCATCTTATTCCAAGCTTGAGCGCGCTCGGTAATGTTGCACTACCGCTGGAGATTGCCGGGAAGAGCGATGCTCGCCAACAAGCAAGGGAAATGCTGGAAAAAGTGGATCTTGGTCATCGTGTGCAGCACTACCCCACGCAATTATCCGGGGGTGAACAGCAGCGTGTAGCGATTGCCCGGGCGCTGGTGCATTCGCCGGCGCTATTGATCGCCGATGAACCGACCGGCAACCTCGATCAGCATACCGGCGATAAAGTCGGAGATTTATTATTTAATTTGCATACTGATGTTGGCGCAACGCTCATTATGGCAACGCATGATCAGGAAATGGCGCGGCGCTGTGATCGTATCCTGCAAATGGAAAACGGCTCTCTTGTGGAACAACGGCACAATGCAGTTTCTGCTTAGTTTCGCTTGGCGTGACCTGCGCGCCGGTGGTCGCAATCTCTGGGTGTTTTGTATTTGTCTATCATTGGGAGTGACGCTGGTAACGGCCACCGGCGGTCTCTATCAACAGGTGCGTGGTGCGCTTCTGACGGATACCCGTGCTTTGATGGGAGGTGATCTGGAGGTCGAGTCCGTTGAGCCAGTTTCGGAAGACGCATTGATCTGGATGAAGGATCGTGGAACCGTTTCGCTTCTGACTGAACTCGATACGATGATGGTGACCGAGGACGATGAACTTCAACTGGTTGAAGTACAAAGTGTTGATCATCGTTATCCACTTTATGGTTCGCTTGAGCTGGATCCGCCAAACCCATTGGCGCAGGTGACGAAAAAACAAAATGGTCTGTGGGGGATCGCGCTGGATCCTGTGCTGGCCGAGAGACTCAATCTTGTTGTCGATGATAAAGTCTTCATTGGCGATCTAACGCTGGTTGTGCGCGCGCTCATCCGTCATCAACCAGATCGCAGTTTACGCGCAGACTGGCGTGCTGCGCCGGTTTTGATTGCCGAAGATGCGCTCAAGTCCGCTGACTTGTTCGGCCCGGGTAGTCGGGTGGATTACGAGTATCGCGTGCGTACTGATATGGATCCCGCGGTTTGGCGTTCCAGCTTTTACGAAGCCTTCCCGGATTCAGATTGGGAAGTACAAACGTTCGCCGAACGAAGCGAACGTATTGCGGATCGGCTGGGGCAGGTTGCTTCGGGGTTATTGATTATTGGATTTAGTACGCTTTTTATTGGCGGGTTAGGTGTTTTCAATAGCGTGCATGCCTATTTGCAGGGCAAACTGTCAACGATCTCGACGCTGCGCGCGGTTGGCTTGCGAAATCGCCGACTAGCGGTGATTTATCTTCTGCAAACCGGGTTGCTGGCCGGCGCCGCGTGTATTCTCGGCGCGATAGCTGGTCTATTCATCGTGTCTATCGTGGCGGCCATGGTGCCTGGGCAATCTACGCAAGGGCTAGCTCTCAACGAGCTAGCTGCCCCTGTGCTGCTGGCGATGTTATTTGGCATGCTAACGGCGTATACGTTTGCTATTCCAGCGATAGGTAGTGCGCTTTCAACATCCCCCGCTGCGTTGTTCCGTGGTGTAGACGCGAGTGCGAGGGCGACTCCACGGGCATGGTGGCTGGCTACGTTAAGTGGCTGTGTTTTGATTGCCATACTGGTGTTAACAACTTTACCAGACCCCCTGTTTGGTCTCGCTTTTATTCTGGCAGTATGTGGATTACTCGGGTTATTGACGGTAATCGTGCATGGCTTACGTCAACTTGGCCTCAAACTGGATGACCATTCGGCATTGGGCAATCGTTTCGCTTTACGTCTAGCGGTAGCAAGCCTGCATCGACCAGGATCACCGCTATTAACTTCGCTGTTATCTCTCGGCTCTGCTCTCACTTTGCTGGTAGCCTGCGCACTGGTTGTGGCCGCGTTACTGCAAGCAATTAATAGCACTATTCCTGACCAAGCGCCGGCGTTAGTGTTATACGATATCTCAAAAGATCAACGCGACGATGTGGTATCTGCGATGGAATCGAGTGATGGCGATACCAGGGTGGATATAGCGCCGCTCGTACTTGGGAGATTGCAGCGCGTTAATGGTGAACCACTCAGGGAAAGCGACGATTCTTTTCGCCGCGGTGAGGCGCGAGATGAGCACAAGCTGAGTTATCGGGGCAACAATATTGATCAGGTGATGATGGATCGGGGAAGCTGGTGGGGTGAACAAGACGTTGGATTACCCAAGGTGGTGATGGAGGATCGTGAAGCCGATCAATTGGGTTTAAAGGTGGGTGACCGTCTCACTTTTTCTATTGATGCACGCATGCTTGAAGCGGAACTCACCGGTATTTATCGTCAGAAGGGCCTGCAAACGCGATTCTGGTTCGAGGCGATCTTTTCGGATGGTGTGTTGGATTCGTTTATCCACCGCTATGTCGGCGCCGCTTACCAATCGGATCAGGCAGCAATTCAATCGCAGCAACGAGTCGCGCGTATCGCCCCCAACGTAGTTAGCGTTCGTACTGCAACCATCCTTTCTACTGCGCGCGATCTTTTGGGTAAAGCCAGCATCGGCCTGGTTGTGATTGCGTTGGTCAGTCTGTTGGTCAGTTTGTTGGTTTTATCAGGCGTAATGGCTACGAATCGCACTCGACAGATTTATGAGGCAACGATACTGCATGCGCTGGGTGCACGATTTAAAGTTATTCGGCGTAGCCTGCAAATGGAATATCTACTGTTAGCTGTTGTGACTTCGGTATTCGCACTAATCTTTGGGGCTGCCCTGGCGTTGCCCTTGTTGATTTATCGACTGAAGCTCGAATCGGAATTTGCGTTATGGCCCGGAGCAGTCGTTGCGGTAGTGGTGAGTACCATTTGTCTCTATTTTGGTGCACGCTATCTATTGCGGCGTCTGCAGGTGCAACCCGCGCATTTGTTACGGAGCGGAGGATGATGGACTGGGCTTCGATGGGGACAGACTTAAGTCTGCCCCCGGTTTGAGTTAGCCCCATGGTTGGTAGGATTTCGGTGAAAGGTGTGAAGAGTTACCTTCGTTGGTGTGACGAGAATCACCGCCAAAGCCAGTGCGGATAGCTATACTGAACTCACCTTAAAGCAAGGTAGTCATGAGTTTCCTCTCCGCATAGCGGATTTCAAAAGGCCCCGAAAACCGGGGCTATTTTTTTGCCTACAGGATGTAGGTATACCTGGGCGGCTTCGATGTGCGGCTTCGATGGGGACAGACTTAAGTCTGTCCCCTAGTTCGTTGGTAAATCGCGCTGTTCAATACTTGGTATCCGCCATCAGTTCGTAAGCGAGTTCGCCTAGTCGTTCTACACTCCGTTCTACACGGTAGTCCCATTCGTGGCCGCAGCTCAGTCGCAGGCAGTTTCGATATCTTGAGGCGGCGGTAAACAGGTGACCAGGCGCGAAGCAAATCCGCTCCTGCATGGCGCGTTGAAATAACTTGGAGCAGTCGAAAGAATCGGGCATTTCGATCCAGAGAACAAAACCGCCATTCGGTGAGGTGATTCGGGTTTCAACCGGGAAGCTTCTGTCTACGGTGAAACGCATTCGTCCAATGTTGTCAAAAAACGTGCGTCGGATACGCCGTAAGTGATTATCGTATCCCCCGGATCCAAGAAAATCTGCCATGGCTTTTTGTGTTAATGCGGGCCCGCATAACGATGTCGAAAACTTGGCGATTTGGAGAGCATCTCGGCGGGTGTTAGATGCGATCCACCCAATTCGATAGCCGGGTGCGATCGTCTTGGAAAAAGAGCTACAGAGAATAACGTCGGCATCACGGTCAAGAGAGGAGAACGGTTGGGGCCGGTCGTCGCCAAAGTAAATGTCGCCATAAATATCATCCTCTATCAACGGAACCTGGTGTTGACGAAGTAGCCGTAAAATCTCAATTTTTGCGGTGTCGCTCATTGAGCAACCGAGTGGATTATTGAAACTAGAGGAGAACAGACAGGCGGCTACCCGGCTTTTCTTGAGCGCTTTTTCCAAAGCGGTGACATCGATTCCATGGGTTGGATCCGTCGGCAGTTCTAGCACTCGCAATCCCCGCGCTTCTAGGATTTGCAGAAGACCAAAGTATGTAGGTGATTCAATGACCACCGTATCGCCCGGGCGGGTGGTAGCACAAAGGGCCACGCTTAGTGCTTCGGTACAGCCGTTGGTGATAATAATATTGTCAGGGGGTACGGTATGACCGATGCGCAGTGCGCGCTCTGAGATTGCCTGGCGCAAATCTGCGTCACCGAGGGGTTCGGTGTAAACGTTATACGATCTCCCCAGGGTTCGCGCGCAGCGGGCGAGATGGCGATCAAGTTTATCGGCTGCGAGTAATCCAACGCTGGGAATCGCGCAGCCAAGTGGCGCGTAAGCGGGGTTGGCGGCGTGGGTCAAAATCTCAGTGACACCATTGCCAATGACCACGGGTGTGGCCTGCTGCGGCGGACGCGACTCGGCCGGCAGTTTTCGTGTGTCAGGGGTTCGCGATGTCACGTAGAACCCCGACTTGGGGCGGGCTTTTAACACGCCTTTATCTTCCAGCAACCGGTATGCCTGCAGTACCGTGGTCATACTCACTTCGTTTTGGGTGGCAAACGTCCTGACAGAGGGTGCGCGCATACCAGCGCGCAATACATTCTGGGACACCATCTCCGTTATCTGATTGGCGAGGGTCTGATAGAGTGGCCTTGGCGACATACGCGTTTTCCCAACAAATCCTAAATACTAATCTGTTCTGGTAACAATTGCGAATATCTGTATCTGTTCTAAATTTGATAATGCGTCCATATTCTTAATTTCACGTATTGAGCGAGACAGAAAATGATTGATGTACCGAAAAGATTTCCGCACAACGCTATTATGTCGCTGACATCGGAGCCGATTTACTATGACCTTGCGGAAAGTATTGGTCCTGATCTGAAGTTGAACGAGGTGTTTGGAGAAGATTTTCAGCGTGAGTTTCTCAATCTCGCACTGGCATATGGTTCAACAAGCGGTGACGAGACACTAAGGGGGCACATAGCAGAAAGAAATGGTGTTCTCGCCGACGATGTGGTGACCACAGTCGGGGGAATGCAGGCACTTTTTTTGATTGCTTTTATTCTTTGTGAATCAGACACGGATGTGGTGATTGGCAGCCCTGTTTTCCCCAATGCGAAATCGGTTTTGCAGGCGGTGGGTGCAAACCTCATCGAACTGCCGGTGTCATTTGATCAAGGATACCGGATTGATATTGGGCGAGTGCAGTCCTTACTGACCCGCCGCACAAAGCTCGTTAGTCTTGCTTCACCACAAAACCCGTCTGGAGTGTCTTTAACAGAAAAAGAGGTGCGAGACATATTAAGTGCAATAGATCGCATTTGTCCTGATGCCTTCTTGTTACTGGATGAGACTTACCGGGAAGCTGCATATGGGGCAGATACCGTTCGGCCGAGTATGGCTGTATTGGACCAACGTGTTGTCAGTTGCGCTTCATTGTCCAAATGCCATGGCGCTCCAGGTCTGCGCACCGGCTGGATCATTGCTCGTAACGAGGCGTTGTATCGTCAGCTGATTTTGGGAAAATTTAATACCACCATATCTAACTCTCGGGTCGACGACGCATTGGCTATCAGAATTATGGAAAACAGTGATCAAATTCTTGGAAGCCGGCGCGCTCAGCTGGCATCTGGATTAACGCGTATCGAATCATTTGTGCAAGAGCACCATGAAATGATCGAGTGGATAAAACCGGACGCTGGTGCTTTATGTTGCTTAAGACTAAGGCGCAATGTGTTTGATGGTGAACTCGTTACGCGGTTCTATTCTGCGCTGAAAAAACAGGATGTTCGAGTAGGTCCCGGTACCTGGTTTGGGGAGGATGAAAGCATTTTCCGAGTAGGATTCGGGTTGCTTTCTATGAACGATTTGGATGAAGCGTTGAGCAGGGTTTCGCAGAGTATTAAAAGTTGTTTTTAATTCCTGCGGGATAGATTTCTGTTGGAGAAGTGGAACATTCTTGTTGCTCAAGCAGAGTGCTGGGAAAGAAATTGATTGACCCAGAAAACCTCTTCCTAGTTCACTGTAATAAAAACTTCTGTATTTCAGGAGTGCGATATCCATCCTCTCGCCAGGTAACTGGAAAGAAGTTTTCGTCAAGTGCATTGTCTCCCAGGCGTTTATAGCGGCTGTAGATGGGGCCGGTGCCTTCACTCAAATGCGCAGGATCGTATTCAGCATCGCTGCGCATACCATGCATCACCAGAGAACGGCGTGGATGGGCTGATTGGTTGAAACCGGAACCATGCCAGGTCCAACCATGGTGAAAGGATCCGCCGCCTTTCGGTACCTCAACGTGTACGATCTCAGGGTTCACGCCCTCTCTCTCAGCGGCGAGATGCATGTACTTTTTGTAGTCCTCGGGGGCATGGAACTCACCTTCGGGTTTGGAGTGATGCCATTTATGGGAGCCCCTGACGAATTCCAGGGTGCCACCTTCTCTGCTGGTGTCGTCGAGTGCAATCCAGCAGCTGAGCAATTCCGAAGGGGTATACCAGGCGAGGTAAGCGTTATCTTGATGATAAGCAAGTTCCCGGGTTTGTGATGGTTTCCAGATGACGTTGTCGATCATTACCCTTACGCCTGGCCAGCCTCCCAGGGTCGCCACGGCTTTGCCGATATCTGCCCGAGTGACTACCGTCGCGATGGTGCGGTCGGCCTTCCAGCCGTTGCAAATTTGTCGAGTGCGTGTTGGGTCACCGGTGGCTTCCTGCCAGTTCACCTCGTCTGGAGTGATGCCGGTCTCAAACTCGCCTCGAAATAGTTTGTCGAAGCTCTCTCTAAGTTGTTCTACAGTATCCTCATCAATCAATTTGTCGACGACGAGAAAACCGTTTTCTTCAAACTCCAGTTTTTGTTTTTGACTAAGCTCGAACATGTTTGCCAGGATGAGGCATCAAATGCAAATCAGCTTACCGTACGATTTTTATAATAAGTATCTTTATGCACGATTAAACCGTCCCGAAATGTCAGAATGTCAACGCTCAAAAAATCCTGTACTTCCCCTGACTTCAGTTTGGCAGTTCGGCGATACTCGCAAATCGCTTTATTACCGGATATATGAGAATCCAGAGTTTCCCAGTGTACGTTTTCGACCTGTTCAAATAGACCGCTAAACACCTTTCTTAACGCCGGCTTTCCTGCAAAGCGGGTGCCGTTTATATCTGGCCCCGCAGCGTGATCGAATATGGCATCTTCGCTAAAGAACGTCATGACCGCATCGATGTCGTTGCGATTAAATGCGTCACCTATGGCGTCGAGTAGCGCGACGATAACGTCTTTAGAGTTGTTGTCAGCAGTCGTTGATAGATCGCCCATAGTTTCACCGTTTCTTACTTAATTGGAATATCTCATATAAGGTGGAAGAGATAGCGGAAAATTGAATACAACAAAGAGCCCCTGTAGGAGATTCTACTTTGCTAGGTTTCTGATCTGTAACTTTGTGCAGTATTCGGGTTACGAAGTTGCTTCAAGCAACGCCAAGGTTTGTTTAAAGAACGGACTCTCCGAATCGGAGAGCACATTGAGTTCATCAAAATGGTCAACATTTGGCACTACATATAACTCGACATTTCTCTCAGTGGTATGAAATGCATCGCGATACATAGTTGCCTGGCGGTGAAATTCATCCGTCTCTGCGCCTCCCACGACCACCATTTGCGGCGCATTGGTTGCCGGCGGGTGGTTCAACATTGGACTTTGTGCTTCCGCTTCTGCGGCATCCATGCGAATTCCGCTGTTTAAACCTTGCGTAAGTCGTACGGGTTCAAGCAGACTCAAGGGCGAGACCGGTATGCCCACCTGAATCAGGTTTGCGGGCAAGTCTTCGGCATATTCATCCCACTTTGTCCCCATCAACATTTCGGTTATATGTCCACCGGCAGAATGTCCCATCACGCAAAGACGTTCTGGGTTTAATTCCAGTTCCTCAGAACGACGCCAAATCGTGGACACTGCTTCGCGCGCCTCCTCTGAGATGCGGGTGAGTGTGACATCAGGGCACAGGTCATAGCCGGCCAACACCACATTTACACCAGCCGCGACAAACGGTGTTGCCAGGAAACTGTATATCGATTTATCACCCCGCTGCCAGTAACCGCCGTGAAAGTACATCAGGGTTGGTGCATGTCGATTACCGCACTGAAAAATGTCGAACTTCTGTTTTTCGCCTTCTCCGTAACGGTTATCTAACGAACAGGATAACGTTGAACGCGCCGCCTCACTGCGTGCGAGCCAATCCGGTATCACGGTTTGCTCATAATCTGGTCGGCCCAATCGAAGGTTATATTGCGCTTCCAACTCTTCGGAGGAGAATTTTTCATGAAAGGTAAACTGGTCAGACATAGTGGGTTCCTATTATCGAGCGAGAAATAAAGAGGAGAAAGACCCCAGGTAATACTATCGATTACGCTGCGGCCCTGTTTCTTTTCTGGGCGATAGACTCGGTACCAAAATGCGGCACCACCTGCTCAAACAGACGATCCCAACTGGCGAGTATCTTGCTGTAGGGGACGCCAGTGTATTGTTGCATGAGCATTAGATGATCGAGACCAATGGTCTCCTGACTCTCAGCAAATCGCTCGATCACGTAATCCGCCGAGCCCACAACGATAATGCCGCGTTTATTGAGGAAATCAAACCAGTCATCTGCTTCATCTTCAGGCTGCATTTCTTCGCCAATATCCAGATAACCGTGCTTGGTCCATTCTCCAGCAGGGCGAGAACCACCCAGAAACTCATAGTAAGCATTAATAGAAGGGCGGATCGTATTTATCGCTTCTTCCATGGTTTCGCCCACATAAAACGGTGTACAGACACCCACACCTTCTCCAAGCTGCGCTGCATATCCACGGGACTGTGACAATGCTTCACGATAGGGTTCCCAACACGCCAAAGTGCGCTTGGGAGTGGAAGACATGGAGATCACCCCATAGCCTTTTTCCCCAGCGGTCTTGAAAGTAGGGGGCGCATTCGACATCAACCAAACCGGGGGATGTGGCTGCTGATAGGGTCTGGGGTGCAAATACATTGCCGTGTATTCGCCATCTTCTGCATGGTAGCGGGAATCAAGGGGCGCAAAGAATCGGTTGGTCTCTTTCCATCCCGGTACTGGAAATTGGTAGAACTCACCTTTGTGGGTAAAGGCTTCATTGGTCCAGGCCTTAAGTATAATTTCCAGAGATTCGAGGTACAGTCGCATCACCTTAGCGTTATCCCGGCGATCGGCGTCAGTATTAAACTGAATAGTAGCGCGTTCGTTGATTCCTTTGGCAACACCAAAATCCACGCGCCCCAGGGTCATGTTGTCGAGCATGGCTACGTCTTCGGCAACCCTGAGGGGGTGCCAGTCGGGCAGTACAATCGGACTGGTGCCGACCCGAATTTTTTGGCAGTGTGCAGCAATATGTGTACACATTTGTATCGGGTTTGGCGGCGCATTCATATAACCATTGTGCGCAAAGTGATGTTCTGTAAACCAGGCAGTGGTAAAACCGGCTTGCTCTGCGAGAGACGATTGTTCGCGCATCATTTCGAGAGAGCGGTCCCAGGGTATAGTTTCTCCTGGGCTAAAATTGGGGATAAGGTCGAATCGCATGGGGATAACCGGTTTCAGATCGATAAGTTAGTATAATAAAATCTTATATTTGTCTGTCAAGATAATTTCGTTTAAAAATTAAACTAAATAGTGTGGTTTCAATGACCAAAGTTGGGGATAAATCGGAGTTCGAGACAAAGGCTCAGCGGCTCGGGGCTGAAATACGCGAGGTGAGGAAAGCGCGGGGATTCACATTGAGCGCACTATGCGAAAATGTTGGTTGCTCGGTGGCGTATCTCAGTCGTATCGAGCGAGGCGCGGCCAAAATCTCGGTTGAGCTGCTGAGTGAAATCAGCGACGCATTAGCGGTGGACTCTGCATGGTTTTTTCCAAAACAAAGTGGAGGTGGACCACTGGAACGCAGTCATGTTGTTCGTGCAGACTCTCGAAGACCACTGAGTAATATGTATACCCGCTCATCAGAAGAACTTGGTTTCGAGGATGAGCTTTTGTCGAGTACTATTTCAGGTGGTTGTTATCTGCTGCTTTCCCGATTCGCACCAGGAAAGGGCAGTCCACCGGAGAGTGATGAGGGCTATGAGTTTGAGGGTGAACAACATGGCGTCATTATTAGCGGCGAAGTGATTTTGGTTTTGGGAAAGGAATCTATTTTGCTCGGTCCGGGAGATAGCTTTTCTTATCCCTCCACGATTCCTCACCGTTTCTACAATAACGGGGAATCTGAAGCTACGATGGTTTGGGCAATGGCGCCCGTGCGGATATCGTGGTGATCGCAACGGGTGATTTTTGAATCAGTACAGGAGAATCTCCCGAGGTCGTGCAGATAGTTTTTCTTTTAATACTCCGTTAGGCGCTTCACGTAAACCTTATTTTTAGAGCATTTTCCGCAATAGATAAGGTTAATTTCTCGGGTATCCTTGCAAGAATTTTAACCGTATTTTTGTCCTGTCAATCTGCTAGAGGGCTTTTCTGCCTTGTTGCATTTCCACGAGTAGATTAAGCTTTTCGAGAATCTAAACATCCGGAGTCGCTTATGTCTTTTCGTATGATGTTCTTTTTTCTTGCTGGATTGGGCTTTTTATCCTCTGCTGCGGCAGACACCACCAACCAGACATGGATGACCAAGGTCGAAGTGACCAAACAGGGTGATCATTGTTCCGATGATCCCAATTGTTTCAACCGCTACCATCCCGACATACCGCCAAGGGCGAAAGCCAATGTGGGTGATATGATTATTTTGGAAACCAGAGACGCGCTTGACTCGGAGTTTCGACTGGACTCAGTGGCGGACGATCTGGCAACGGTTGATCTTGGCCTTGTTCACCCCATGACCGGTCCGGTACATATTAACGGGGCAAAAAGAAACGACGCTATTGAAGTCGAGATTGTGGATATTGCGCCGGATGAATACGGCTACACCGTGATTGCACCGGGCTTTGGCTTTTTGCGTGACATTTATACTGAGCCGTATATTGTGAATTGGCGCCTAACCCGCAATGGCGCGGTATCGGATCAGATGCCAGGGGTCACCATTCCTTATGAAGCGTTCCCAGGATCAATTGGTGTCATGCCCGGTGAGCCCGAACTGGACAAGATTTTGAAAAGGGAAGCAGCGCTCGCGGGTGCCGGAGGGGTAGTGCTCACACCTTCCGGTGCCGGTGCGCTGCCAGCAGATCTTTGCGGTGAGGGAGGAACCGTGGAAGAGCGCTGCCTGAGAACGATTCCACCCCGAGAAAACGGCGGCAATATGGATGTGCAACAGCAACAAGTGGGAACACGTATGTTGTTTCCCTGCTTTATCGACGGCTGTGGTCTGTTTGTCGGTGATGTGCATTACGCCCAGGGTGATGGCGAGGTTTCAGGTACCGCGATTGAAATGGGTGGTGTTGTGACCCTGCGAGTGGTGGAAATCCATTCCGGTATGGGCGAAAAACTGGTGATGCCGGCAACCAAGGGCAACGATCAGATTATCGATATGGAGCCGTCCCGATACTATCAAACCGTGGGTATCCCGCTGAAAGGAGCGGGAGAGGTCCCTCCTTCGCATCAGTATCTCACTGGAACAAAAATCGAAAATCTTGAAAACTTGAACGAAGATTTAACCGTGGCCGCACGGCATGCTCTGGTTCAGATGATTGACTATATTGTCGAGAACCACGGAATGACCAAAGAGCAAGCGTATATTTTGAGCTCTGTTGCCGTTGACCTTCGTATCGGACAGGTGGTGGATGTGCCGAACTACGTGGTGAGTGCAACATTGAACCTCGGGGTGTTTGATAAGTTCCGGCACTATTGATTGAAGTTGTTTTCATAACTCTTCGCCCCGCAGTGTGGGGCGAACTAGATATGGTGTACTTATTTTGAAACGTCGATCCTTTCTCTGTCTGCTACTGGGTGGTTATGCGTCTGGTTCCTTTGCACATTCACCCTGGGGGCAGTACCAGGTGTATCGTCAAAAACACTTGTTAGTGCTTTCGACGCGGGAAGATCCAGAGTCTTATCCGTTTTCCAAAGAGTTGGTTGCGGCGTTGAACATCGCGGTGCCGTCTGCCAATGCACGGCCGGCGAGAGCCGTTGATCTGGCGAGGGTGCATAATCTGTTAAGAACGGACCAGTTTCAATTCGCATTGTTGTCTCCCGAAAATATTGCGATGCTTAGACAAGGGAGCGGTCAATTTCAAGGGAAGCAGAAAGTGGATTTGCGCACCATTTACGAATTTGATGGCCTCGAGTTTGTGGTTCGCGCCGATTTTCCTGACAATCTGGTAGCTGTTGTAACCCACGGTGTGCTGGAGTCATTAGCGATGTTGCCGAGCGCAACACCAGTCGACCGGGTCAGAGTAAACCCCTATCTTCACCCCGGTGCACTACAGGTCTTACGCTAGCCGTTTTACAGTTAGTTATTGACTGTTCCTTGTGTTCATCACACGCCTTCCTGTAGGTGAATAAAACATGTGATGCAAACATTGAACTTGATGTTAAAAAACCAGAAAGTGACCATTTCAAAAAACAGATTGTGTAAAAAGTCACGATATTCAAGTGCACTATTTAATATTAATTCAATATTTGTGGGGTAAATATAGGATAACGATGTGCCCGACTCGATGAGTTGCGAGCGGCTAAGGATTGAACACAGACAGTGGAGGTCGATTTATGCGAGTAGCTACCTACAATATTGAAAATCTGGATGTCACCGAGTCTGGTGATCAAAGAAACCCCACTCTGCAACAACGGGCCGCATCATTGAAGGGAATGTTGAACCGGATTGACGCCGATATTTTGTGCTTGCAGGAGGTGCATGGACAAGAAACCAATAACCATACTTCGGATAACCCTGACCGAGTTCTATCTGCTCTCGACTTCATCATTGAAGAAACGCAATATCAAAACTATCGACGCGCTGTCAGTGTGACTGCAGACGACACGCCTTACGACAAGCGAAATCTGGTGGTGCTAAGCCGCTTCCCCGTTGTCCAGATCGCGCAATACAAGCATGCATTCATAGAAGCGCTGGCATACAAGAAGGTTACAGCCAGCCCGCCAGATGATGAAGCCAAATCCGTAACATGGGAGAGGCCTATCCAACATGTTACCGTCGCGCATCCTGATCTGGGTGAGATCCACGTGATTAACTTGCATCTTAAATCTCGTATCCCTGGAAATATTCCGGGTCAATATGATAGCGATAACTATCTGTGGGGAACCACATCGAGCTGGGCCGAGGGTTACTTTTTATCGTCTTTGCGTCGGGTTGGTCAGGCCCTCGAAACCAGGCATTTGATCGACACCATATTTGATTCAGCCGCTGATGCCAATATTTTGGTCTGCGGCGATTTCAACGCGGAGCCTGGAGAGGTGCCGGTTGAAGCGATTGCGGGTAGGGTAGAAAACACCGGAAATCCGGAATTAGGGAGCCGGGCCTTAGCGGCTTGCAGTAACGCAATTCCTGTTTCCAACAGGTATTCGCACTTTCATCACGGACAGCCTAATTTATTGGATCATATTATGGTGTCACAATCATTGTTATTCAGGCTGAAAAAAGCGGAGATTTATAACGAGCATCTTCATGACGAAAGTTTGCCGTTCTTCTCAGATCTCAAATTTCCGGAATCTGATCACGCACCTTTTATTGC
>JAHQWE010000053.1 GCA_019633985.1 Acidiferrobacterales bacterium
CAAGAAGTTCTTCGAAGTGCAGGATGGAGTGACCGAGACCAATCACGGCATCATCGACTATCTGGTTGTGACATCTACTGAGTGGTGGGACGGATTAAAGCCGGATATGCGCGATCAACTCGCTAAAATTCTGACTGATGTGACCGAAACCAGGAATAAGGAGGCGTTTACTGTCAATCAGGAAAATCGTCAGAAAATTGTTGATGCTGGCGGAGTTGTTCGAGAGCTGGATGCTTCTCAACGTAGCGCCTGGGTAACCGCATTGAAGCCTGTATGGGCGAGATTTGAAGGCGATATCGGGGCAGATGTTATATCCGCAGCGGAAGCTTCAAACAATTAGGATTCTCCTCATAAGGCTGTCGATCTAAGGATTGACAGCCTTTTTTTATAACCGGATGTAGCAAACAAGATGCTTAAATATACCGTTAATCGGATCGAAGAGGATTTGATTGCATTAATGCTCGGGGCAATGACTCTGATCACTTTTGTCAATGTCGTTGCTCGTTACGTCTTCAACTCCAATATTCTATGGGGGCTTGAAGTCACTGTATTCTTGTTCGCATGGCTTGTATTGCTAGGTGTTTCCTACGGCGTGAAGCATTCGCTGCACCTGGGGGTAGATATAGTAACTTCGATGGTCTCGCCCCGTGTCAGAAAGATATTCGCCTTGATAGCGGTAACAGCCTGCCTCGTATTTAGTCTTCTACTACTAAAAGGTTGTTGGGATTACTGGTATCCGTTTGTTACCAAGCGGGCATTTCTTGAAACAGATGATGTACCAATGCCAGATGTTCTACAATTTTTTTCTACCTGGCTAAATGAAGGTGAGCGTTATGAAAAAATGCCCAGATTTATTCCATACTTTGTCCTACCCCTGAGCCTGGCGCTAGTTACGTATCGATACATACAAGTAGCGGTCAAGATAGTCAAGGGAGAGACTACCTCGTTAATCGCATCTCACGGTGTGGACAATTCACCCGTTATTGAATCGAAGGAAGGTTAACGTGGAAATTCTCTTACTCTTTCTGATGGTAATCGCATTTTTGGCCGTCGGAGTACCAATTGCAGTTTGTCTGGGCCTGTCTAGTATATTGTTTTTGGTGTTTCATTCAGGTGGCTCTCTGACGTCCATTGCACAAACACTTTTCTCAGCGTTCCACGGACACTACACGCTGCTCGCGATCCCATTTTTTATTTTGGCATCGACGTTTATGTCTACCGGTGGGGTTGCCAGAAGGATTATCCGGTTCGCCATCGCTCTGGTAGGGCATTTTCGGGGGGGACTAGCCATAGCATCTGTATTTGCATGTATGTTATTTGCGGCCTTGTCAGGTTCATCGCCAGCGACTGTGGTGGCCATAGGTTCGATTGTTATCGCTGGAATGCGACAAGTTGGATATAGCAAGGAATTTGCTGCTGGCATAATTTGTAACGCCGGCACGCTCGGAATACTTATCCCACCATCCATTGTGATGGTTGTATACGCAGCGGCAACCGATGTCTCTGTTGGAAGAATGTTCTTGGCGGGAGTGGTGCCCGGAATTCTTGCAGGACTGATGTTGATGGTCGGTATATATATTTATGCTCGCGTAAAAGGTTTGCCTTCACAACCGTGGGCAGGTATGCGCGAAATATTGGCTTCGGCACGAGACGCTTCGTGGGGCCTGATGTTAATTGTAATTATATTAGGCGGTATTTATGGCGGTGTTTTTACACCAACAGAAGCGGCGGCCGTAGCAGCAGTCTATGCATTTTGTATTGCCAATTTTGTTTATCGCGATATGGGGCCGTTTAGCAAATCCGGTAAAGGCGGTGTAATGATCTTGTGGAGGGTTGTGAGCGTACTCTGGCATGAAGATACGCGTAAATCCCTTCTCGAGGCTGGGAAACTCACCATTATGTTGCTATTTATCATTGCTAATGCATTGGTGCTAAAGCATGTTCTAACGGAAGAGCGTATTCCGCAGTTAATTACGGAAGCAATGCTTGGTGCTGGTTTTGGCCCCATAATGTTTCTGGTCGTTGTCAATATTATATTATTGATTGGCGGTCAGTTTATGGAGCCCTCGGGCTTACTGGTTATTGTGGCACCCCTTGTTTTTCCAATTGCAATCGCGCTTGGAATAGATCCAATCCATCTCGGTATTATTATGGTGGTGAATATGGAGATAGGCATGATCACTCCACCTGTCGGCCTGAACCTTTTCGTCACCGCCGGTGTTGCCGGTATGTCAGTGGCAGGTATTGTAAAGGCCGCCTTACCATGGGTCGGAATTATGTTTATATTTTTAGTGTTGGTTACTTATATACCCTGGATTTCTACGGCATTGCCAACCTGGCTGATGGGTCCTGAAATTATTACCAGTTGACTCTTTATGTAAAACCAATTTAGCCTTGGAGACAGCAACAACAAAATTAGCCCCTTATCCGGTTAATTACGATTGCTGCTCTGATTAATAGCCTATGTCGCGTGTGACTCTTTTGTGGCTATTTTGTGACTCTTTGGAGACAACTAAAATCCAAAGCGATCTCAGCAACATGAGCCACTTTCTGTCTTTAAGTGAGTGTTTTTGAAATCTCTTGTTCTTCCTCCGTGTTTCCTTTCTCCTAGTATCCGGAGACAAACAGGGGCGAATATTGTCCAATGCGCTCGTAATCCCTAGAAATGCTTTCTCGTTGACATATGTTGGCAATGACGGAAGGTTAGCCAGTCAAAGCCGGCAGGGCGATCATATCTACGGGCAATAAGAATTTATTTGCATTAATTTGAATGTTCTAGTTGGTCGGGAACCCATTCAAGAGATCGCATCCTCCTCTTTGTGTTCACCGACCAAGATGCCGCAATTCCATCCATCGAACCATCTTCCCCTTGATCATGAAATCGATATCAATTTCGTAAAGCACTGGTCATTGCTGCAATACCGCGTAGGTTCCCATTAATGGCTTAGCCCCATTCTGTTCATTGCAAACGAGTTTGACGTATCCACCAACAGAGTTGGGCGGAAAATCATTCAAACCGTCACCGCTTAATGTCACCCTTCTCAAATTTGACGAAAGCTGAAGTACATTGACGCCCGTTAATAACATTGACTGTCGGCCCGTTCTATTGCTTCTTAATTTAGCAATAATATTAGTCATCGTGACAACGGTACTCTCAAATTCGAATTGCGTGCGGATAGCTTATCGTTGAACAATCTGACTCAACAGATAGCTCCAGGAAAACGGATGGGAGTTATTGAACGACGTAGATAGAAAGACTCGATGCATCCCCCTACTCCGCCTTTGATTGTTTATCGGATTGAATCGTCCCAAACAGATATCCGGCGATTGCCCCCAATACGCCTATCGCGGCGGTAAGTTGCTCCGTCGTATCCACCACCAGAACCAGAATAATAGTTCCAAAGATTATTAATATTAAACCTGCGGCATTGACAATATCACGGGGACACTGACCGTGACTTTTCAAAAAATTCAGCACGACAAATAAAGAAATTAGTGCTACCGCACTTAACAGTATGATGTAATAAAACTCGTTGGTAATTCTTTGTTGGGTCAACTGATTTTGATTTGGTGTAAGCGCTCGAGGAAAGACTTCAAACCCAATATCTTCGGTTAAAAAGTCAGTGGCTTGCACTTCACTGCTCGCAACATTATTGTTGCTCGATGCGGCGGTATCCTCTTGAAAGGCAGTATAGCTGAAGTCATCTGGTGCACCCTTAGCAACGCCAATGAGCGACATCAAAAATACTATAAAAACTACAGTAGATTTTGTTACTGAATTGGGTTTCTTCATGCTATTCCTCCGGCTGTGACAACAGGATACTGACTAACCTTGAATAGTGGTTTATCTTTCCAACGTCGATTGGAGAGTCTCCTAATGCGACTTGCAGGCTTTCTTTAAATCTCTGTAACCAAATTTTCTTGTCTTCAGCAGACAGTTGCTGAACTCGTTGATGAAAAGTATTGTAGAAATTTCTTTTCGCCTCATTAGCGCGATTTCTGCTGGGAAAACGAGGCTGAGGGACGCTGGATGTTTGAGGAGATTTACCAACAGGTGCAATGGTGATAGGAACATCCACCCTCTCCTGTTGATACTTGCCAAGCGACCCCGCACTGGACGTGTGGCAGACGAAAGCCAATAGAAAAATGGATACGAATCTCATTAATTTCTCCCTGATATACATCCCTTGAACCATAACAGTGCAAGAACTCGGCTGCGCCCTGACTTTGTACTGCTAACCTGAAAGTATGAATATGTCCCTTGTTAGATTCTATGAACTAGATCACAATTGTGGGGCGACGATCGTCGTCAACAGACGCTCCAGATGTTCAGTAAGGGTACAGGGATTATTAAGCGGTGGTTTATTTGCAGTTGTTATCATGGTTTCATACTAAGAAATCGCTCTTTGTTGTCATTAGAGAAGTGGAGGCATGATGAAGAAGGAAACAGATATTAGACCACTGGGTAAAACGAACCCTTATTCGTCTTACTCTGACAATTCGTTATTGGACGAAGTTGACACTAGGTTTCTAAGCGTTTGTAAGCGATCACTGATTGCCAGCCTGTCATTGCAAAGCGGCCCCGTAGAGGATGCAGTCGAGAAGTTTGAGAATTATCAAAGTACTCTGGGCAACTACTTACTCATGGTCACTAACGATCTTTATCTCCCACTTCACAGACACCTAGAAGCAGATAAAAAGCCCGTCGAATTGCAAGAGCTGGAACGCCAAAACCGACATATAAACAAGCGTTTAAGCTTATTTCTTCGACATCCGGGCGAAAAGGCTGCTGACCACAGAATGTTGTTTTCTTACGCCATTATGCGAGCTGACAAAATAATTACGCAACATCATATCAATGAGAGAAGTGTGCTCTACCCGCTTTACTCTGAGTCCTCAGTGAGCAGACATTCCTGATCTGATTCGTACGGCCTGTCTGTCATATTCTCCCCCTCCTCTCCGTTTTTTACACGGCGGCGGTAATCCGCTGGAGTTGTTTAACCGAAAGAGGCAATATACTGGTATGACTCCGGATACTCCTCTTTTTAACCTGTCCCATTCAATTCGATCTCGAAAGGCAGATCTGATTGAACTCACTACAGACTTGATAGCGATACCCACGATTAATCCTCCAGGAGACGGTTACCTTGAAATTTGCGAATTTCTCGAGAAGCGTCTGACCCACCGTCATTTCGATATCAGAAAAATTCGAGCGAAAGGCGCTTTGGGCGACAGTGATAAATATCCGCGATGGAATATCATTGCACGCCACGAGGGTTCCAATGCTGGTGAGTGCGTCCACTTCAATTCTCATAGTGATGTCGTCGCAGTTGGAGATGGTTGGACTGTCGATCCGTTCAAAGCGGTGATCAGTGATGACAAGATATATGGTCGAGGCGCCTGCGACATGAAGGGTGGATTGGCAGCAAGTATTATCGCTGTAGAGGCCTTTATTGATTGTTTTCCAAACTACACGGGCGCGATAGAAATTTCGGCAACCGCCGATGAAGAGTCCGGTGGATTCGGCGGAGTCGCCTGGTTAGCGGAGCAAGGATGGTTTGACCCTGATCGTGTTCAACATGTCATTATTCCTGAACCCTTGAATAAAGACCGGATTTGCCTTGGCCATCGCGGCGTATGGTGGGCCGAAGTCGAAACCTTTGGTCGCATCGCCCATGGCTCGATGCCGTTCCTGGGTGACTGTGCGGTGAGACATATGGGGGCCGTTATTCAGGCGCTTGAGGAGCGGCTTTTTCCAGCGCTGACACAAAGGACCACAACTCACCCCATCGTACCCGAAGGAGCACGGCAGTCAACTTTGAATATTAATTCGCTCCATGGCGGACTGGATGAACCCGAAGATCATTATACCGGTCTCCCCGCGGCTCTCGTCCCGGATCGTTGCCGAATGATCCTTGATCGCCGGTTTCTCCTAGAAGAGAGTCTGGAAGACGTGCAGTCAGAATTAAAGGAGATTCTCGAACAAGTCAAATCAGAACGCCCAGCGTTTGACTATGATCTTCGGGAACTGTTTAGCGTCCTGCCGACCATGACGGAAAAATCTGCTCCGGTCGTCACCGCTGTGTCCGAGGCAATAAAGCATGAACTGCAGGTGGAACCTCAATATGTGATTTCGCCTGGCACCTATGACCAAAAACACATAGATCGGATCGGAAAACTGCATAATTGCATCGCCTATGGTCCTGGGATTCTGGATTTAGCGCATCAACCTGACGAATATATTGGCATTCGCGACATGCTGGACTCTGCCCAGGTGATGGCCCGATCACTGGTCAACATCTTCGCTCCGCACGGCAAGATCAACATACAGTAGTGAGTTGGCCAAAAATATATGTCAATGAGGCGCTAAACCGACAATTATTTCTATCGGTTCAGGACTGATCAATAGTACGCAAGTTAAAATCCCTATAACTCGAATTATCCCTGTTCAGTGCAACGGGATGATGTTGTACCCTACGTACTCAAACTGAGGAAACCTTCTATGCTCAAATCTTTTCGACTTATCCTCTTCTCACTATTAATGCTTTCCGGCGTGACGGCGTTTGCTGCCAAATCAGGAATTACGATTGGCATGCAGTTGGAGCCACCCAATCTTGATCCGACAGGGGGAGCCGCTGCGGCAATTGATGAAGTCGTGTATGCGAACATCTTCGAAGGGCTTACTCGCTTCGCTTCAGATGGCAGTATTCAACCCGCCCTTGCAAAAGGTTGGTCGGTGGAGAACGAAGGTAAAAAATATGTTTTTCAACTTCAAGAGAATGTGCAGTTTCACGATGGCACAGCGTTCACCGCCGATGATGTAAAGTTTTCCATAGAGCGTGCGCAAGCAGAAGAATCTACGAATGCGCAGAAAGGGCTATTTGAAAACATCGCAGGCGTTGAAGTACTCGATGATTCAACTGTTGTGGTCAACTTGACCAATCCAGATGGAAATCTGCCATTTAACCTGGCCTGGGGAGATGCGATCATTGTTGCTGTGGAATCAATTGAGAACGCCAAAACCGCTCCCGTTGGCACCGGTCCTTTTGTCTTTAATAACTGGGTTCAGGGAGACAGGATTAACCTGAAGCGAAACGAGAATTACTGGGGAGAGCCAGCCAAGCTCGAAAGTGTCACCTTCAAATTTATCAGCGAACCTACCGCGGCATTTGCTGCAATGATGGCCGGAGACGTGGATGCGTTCCCAGTCTACCCTGCCCCTGAAAACCTGCCGCAATTGGAAGCTGATCCGAGATTCAGTGTCGTACTCGGATCAACAGAGGGCGAAACTATTCTTTCAATCAACAACAAAAGCGAAAAATTGAGCGACCGTAAAGTACGAAAGGCGATTGCCCATGCCATCGATCGTTCTGCTTTGATTGAAGGAGCGATGTTTGGTTACGGCACGCCAATCGGTACTCATTTCGCTCCACATCACCCTGCTTATGTAGATTTAACCGCAAACTCTAACTACGACCCTGAATTATCCAAATCGCTTTTGAAGGAGGCCGGTGTTGGGAATCTGGAGCTCAGCCTGAAACTTCCCCCTCCCGCATATGCAAGACGCGGTGGCGAAATTATTGCCTCGCAACTCCGGTCAGTGGGAATTGAAACCAAGATTGAAAACCTCGAATGGGCGCAATGGCTCGAACAGGTATTTAAAGGTAAGGATTTTGATTTAACGATTGTTTCTCACACCGAACCTATGGACATTGGAATCTACGTCAAGCCAGACTATTACTTTCAATATGAGAACGCTGAGTTGCAAGGTGTTATGGAAACACTCAAATCTGAATCTGATGATGAAAAGCGCACAGAATTGCTACAGCAGGCACAAAATATCATTGCCAATGATTATGTGAACGGCTTTTTGTTCCAGCTCGCGAAAACGGGCGTTGCCAATAGCAAGATCCAAGGGCTGTGGGAAAATGCCCCCACTCAGGCAAACGACCTGACGGCGGTATTCTGGGCGGAATAAGTCGCATATTCCTTAATTGTCCGATGCTTAGACTCCATCTGGTTACAACAGATGGAGTCTAAATCCTCAAATTTGACTGCCCGAAACTTATCCGTAAATCCGGATCAGCTTCAAATCGATTTATCTTCTTTCTCTTCAACTTAAATTCGCTTTTGTGAGATATTTGGGTTACTCCTTCCCTCAACTTACTTAATCAACAACAACCCAGTCTGGCTGACTAGGCCACACTGGACTGGTGAATGCTCCGATACTTTTTACTACGCCTGGGCTCATTAATCGCAACACTTGTTGTTGCCAGCCTGGTAATTTTCTTCGTATTAGAGGTGGTTCCGGGTGACCCTGCGTCCTATATGCTCGGCATCAATGCCTCCGAGGAGACCCTCCAGGCGTTGCGTCAGGAGCTGGGACTCAATCTTTCCCCTCCCCTACGCTATCTATCGTGGATAAGTGGTCTGGTTACCGGAGATTTTGGCACTTCGTACACCTATCGCACGCCTGTCGCGGGAATGATTTCAGATCGCTTATGGATTTCGCTTCCGCTGGCTATCTACGCATTATTAATATCTATAGTCATTGCATTTCCCGCTGGTGTCTTTTCTGCGGCCCGACGCGGCAGTGGGTTCGATACCGGCATTATGGGAGCAACCCAGCTCGGTATTGCCATACCCAATTTCTGGTTCGCCATGATGTTAGTTTTCTTTTTTGCGATCAAACTGCACTGGTTTTCCGCAGGTGGTTTTCCGGGATGGGATCAAGGAGTATTAAACGGATTGAAATCCCTGACGCTGCCCGCAATCGCTTTGGCGCTTCCCCAGGCTTCCATACTCGCGAGAGTGCTACGATCTTCACTACTAGATGTATTGAATGAAGACTACTTACGCACAGCCAGGGCGAAAGGGCTGACGCGAAAGCAGGCCATCATCCGTCATGCACTGCGAAACGCCATGATTCCCGTACTCACCATCATCGGCCTGCAGTTTTCCTTTTTGCTTGCTGGCGCCATCATCATTGAAAATGTGTTCTTCCTACCAGGGTTAGGACGCCTGGTATTCCAGAGTATCGCGCAGAGAGACTTAATCGTGGTGGAAAGTGTTTTGATGCTTCTGGTTTTTGCAGTGGTGATGGTGACATTTGCGGTTGATGTCATGTATGCCTGGGTCGACCCCAGAATGCGAGGTCGGCGGAAATGACCAAGCCATCGAACACCACTGGCTTTAAAAAGCTCTTGCCGGGGCTGATCTTGGTAGCCCTGTTTTTCCTCGCTGCTGTTTTGTCTTATCTTTGGACACCTTACGAAGTAGATTCTATCGATATCAAAAATCGAATGGCTCTGCCAAATATGCAGCACTGGTTTGGTACCGATCACTTCGGCAGAGATATTTTTTCGATGTTGATGGTTGGTGCTCGCACTTCCATCGCAGTGGCATTCATCGCCGTGGGTATCGGCGTCATTGTTGGCGTGCCATTAGGTTTATGTGCCGCAGCATGGCAGGGTCGTTGGTTAGATGAACTTATTATGCGTAGCAATGATCTCATCTTCGCCTTCCCTGCCCTTCTCATTGCAATCATGATTACCGCGGTTTTTGGGCCAGGCGCCGTAAACGCAATTATTGCAATTGGCATTTTCAACATTCCTGTTTTTGCCCGTCTGACGCGCAGCGGCGCCATGGCGTTGTGGGCGCGTGAATACATTCTCGCGGCACGTGTTGCAGGCAAGAACACTGTTCAAATTTCGGTTGAACATATCCTTCCCAACATTCTGAATTTACTTATCGTACAGGCGACGATTCAATTCTCCCTGGGAATACTTGCTGAGGCTGCGCTTTCCTATGTCGGATTAGGCGCTCAACCGCCTGTTCCGAGTTGGGGACGCATGCTGGCGGATAGTCAAACTCTGATCTCTATCGCGCCCCATCTTGCTTTGTTCCCCGGTCTGGTAATCGTCCTCACGGTACTGGGGTTGAACCTACTGGGAGATGGGCTTCGAGATTGGATGGATCCACAACTCCGTCGGCAACGAAGCTAGTTAGGATAGTAACAATGTCGCTACTCTCCCTGAGAAACTTATCCGTTGATATTCATCAAGAATCCATTTTACAGGATGTCAATTTAGAACTCGCCGCAGGAGAAGTCTGTGGTGTGATTGGCGAAAGTGGATCAGGCAAATCAATGACTGCACTAGGCATTATGGGTCTACTACCCCATGGCTCTAGGTGTCATGGTGAGGTCGAATTTGACGGCACACTCATCAATCATTTAACTGATTCAGAGCTTTGCAAGATTCGCGGTAAAGAGATTGGTATGATTTTTCAGGAGCCGATGACAGCATTGAACCCGGTGCACACCATCGGCGAGCAAGTAACAGAATCGATTCTTTTACATACCGAATTGAATCGATCTGATGCCACTCAGTTGGCCGCAGAGACGCTGGAGCGATGTGGTCTTCGCCGAAATACCATACCCTTACATCGCTATCCCCATGAACTGTCTGGAGGGCAAAGACAGCGCGTTGTGATAGCGATTGCGGTTGCACTCAAACCGAAGTTACTTATTGCGGACGAACCAACAACTGCATTGGACGTCACCACACAGAGAGAGATTCTGGAACTCCTGAGAGAACTGCAACAGTCTTCAGGCATGACAATGATATTAATTTCTCATGACCTCGCTGTCGTCGCCAACGTGGCGGATAACGTGATCATCATGAAAAATGGAAACGTCGTGGAATACGGCAAGACCAGTGCACTGTTTCAAGCACCGCAGCATGACTACACAAAAAAGCTGATCGCCGCCTCGAATCATATTCCACATCGAATCGTGCTTCCGTGGGATTCCACAGAGATCAATTCAGCAAAGAAATTGCTAACTGTATCGAATCTGGTGTGTGAGTATCCGCTTCCCAGGCGGTCTCTCTTCAGCAGAGCTCCTGTTTTTCGAGCAGTCGATAATGTGAGTTTTCACATCTATCCAGGTGAGAACGTAGGTTTGGTGGGAGAGAGCGGCTGCGGTAAATCTACCCTTACACGAGCACTGCTTGGACTGATGCCAGTCGCTAGCGGAAATGCCTATCTCGAGGACAAACTATTAAGTGGTGAAAAAAGACTGAACAAACACACAAGAAAAAATATCCAAGTAGTTTTTCAGGATCCTTATAGCTCATTTAATCCCCGTCACCGTGTGCGAAGGCTTGTCGCTGAACCCCTCTACGCAGAAGGAAAATCGATAAGCAGTCGCGAGAAAAACAAACGGGTTGAAGAGGCGTTGGAAAGCGTAGGGTTAGACACCGCCGATGCCGAAAAGTATATTCATGAATTTTCTGGCGGACAGCGCCAACGCATTGCTATTGCCCGCGCGCTGATTATTCGCCCCAAGTTAATTATATTAGATGAAGCAGTTTCTGCCTTAGACGTGTCAATCCGCGCGCAGGTGCTCGACTTGCTGGCAGAACTGGGAAACACTCTGAAGCTGTCGTTTCTTTTTATCTCCCATGATTTATCTGTTGTAAAAAATGTGACGGATCGGGTCCTGGTAATGCATCAAGGTAGAATTGTGGAATCTGCCGAGACGGAAATCTTATTTACGGCACCCAAACAGGACTACACTCGCCGCTTGTTAGCAGCTGTTCCTAAATTAGTTACACAGTTAAGTAGTACAGCGAACTAAGGCGTTTTTCCATACATAATTCAAATCAGAACACCACCAGCCTTACAACCCAAAATAGCGATGACTACAGCACGACCTGGTCCAAACAACCTGATTACTGACGTTAACGGCCTTTTAGTCGGAAATGCAGCCGATGACAATTTGAAAAGTGGCGTGACAGTACTCACAGCAGACACGCCCTTCCTAGCCAGCGTCGACGTCATGGGGGGAGCACCTGGAACACGGGAAACCGACTGCTTAGCACCCCATAATCTCGTAGACAGAGTAGATGCCCTGGTTCTATCCGGGGGATCAGCATTCGGACTGGAGTCGGCAACGGGTGTCAGCGAGGCCCTGCGCCAGCAAGGAAAGGGATACCCCGTCGGATCCGTTTCTGTACCCATTGTTCCAGCCGCGATTCTCTTCGATCTTTTAAACGGTGGGGACAAAGAGTGGACAAAAAACCCCTATCACGAACTGGGCCAACGAGCATTCAATAGCGCGAAGAAAGAATTTTCTCTCGGCTCGGCAGGTGCTGGCTATGGTGCACTAACGGCAACTTTGAAAGGTGGCCTTGGGTCCGCGTCTCTACTACTTGATAACGGGATAACCGTTGGCGCATTAGTGGCAGCGAATCCTCGAGGTAGTACGGTTGTGCCCAAGACAGGGAAGTTCTGGGCGAGCCCGTTCGAAGTTGAAGAAGAGTTTGGCGGGCGCGGATTTACCCTTCCGGAAGACGGTTTAGCTTTACCCGAGTCAGGAAAATACCCACAGCTCAACCCCAAAGCCAACACCACGATTGCGATCATCGCCACGGATGCGAAACTGGATAAAGCGGGTTTAAAAAGAATCGCGGTTGCCGCGCAAGATGGCATTGCCAGAGCAGTTGTGCCCGCTCATACCCCACTCGACGGGGATCTGGTTTTTTCGGTTTCCACGGGCGCGCGCTCACAGGAGGTCGATGTAGCAGACTTATCTCTGATTGGTCATGCAGCTGCAGTTTGTCTCAGCCGAGCTATTGCCAGAGGGGTATTTCACGCCACGGCTCATCCCGAAGACATACTGCCATGCTGGCAGCAGGTTTTTGGTGAAGACTCAACTTAAGAGACAGATTATCTTTATATACATCGACCACCATCCACTTCCATACATACCCCCGTTACCATACTGGCTTCTTCGGAGCATAGAAAACACGCGGCGTTTCCCATATCTTCCGGCGTAGAGAAACGTCCCAAGGGAATGGTCGACAGAAACTTAGCGCGCATTTCTGGTGTATCTTCACCCATAAACGATTTCAACAGCGGCGTTTCACCTGCTACCGGGTTAATCGCATTCACTCGAATTCCTAATGGCGCTAACTCTACCGCCATGGATTTCGTCGCCGTGATCATCCACCCTTTTGAGGCGTTATACCAGCTCAACCGCGGTCGTGGACTGATACCCGCAGTTGAAGCGACATTGAGTATGACACCTGCTTTTCGTTCTTTCATGTACGGAACAATGTGTTTGGCAGTCAGAAACACTGATTTGGCGTTGACCGCAATCACGTGATCAAAATCTTCTTCAGACACTTCTTCCATCACAGCAGGCAGGTGGGTCACACCTGCATTGTTGACCAAAATATCAACTTGGCCAAACGCAGAAATAGTGGCATCAAATAAAGCGGACACGTTATCACTTAGGCTCATGTTCGCCTGAAAAGCCTGGACTTGATCACCGTAGCTTTCTGCTACTTCGCGGGCCGAGTCAATATTGATGTCAGCGATCATCACTTTGGCTCCTTCCTTGGAAAATTTCTTTACAATTCCAGCTCCAAAACCTGAACCGCCACCTGTCACAATCGCTACCTTTTGATCCAGTCTCATTGTTCTACCCATGTAATGCAGCGACAGTTTTCAGCTGAGAAAAACCATACAGCGCCTCGAAGCCTTTTTCTCTGCCATGCCCTGAAAGTCCGGTGCCGCCAAATGGAAGCTCAACGCCTCCGCCGGCACCATAATTGTTGATGAATACCTGGCCAGATCGAATCTTTTTCGCCATGCGCATTTGTCGCGCTCCATCGCGAGTCCAGATAGAAGCCACCAATCCATAGTCAGTCCCATTTGCGATTTGCAAAGCCTCCCCTTCATCAACAAAGGGAATGACAACTTGCACGGGTCCAAATATTTCTTGCTGCGCTAACACATGGTCAGGAGGAACATCAGAAAATAAAACGGGGACAACATAGTGGCCTCGATTAGGTGCATCTGCGTCTATCGACCCTTGTGAAGCAATGGGTAAATCCCTGCCCTTCTCTAAATAGTCTTCAACAATCGATTTTTGGCGACGAGAAATGAGTGGACCGAGGTCTCTGTCTTGCAGTGCAGGACCAACCCTGAGCTGCCGATATCGTTCAGCCATCTTATGAACCACTTCCTTATATACACCTTGTTGGACCAATATGCGTGATGAGGCCGAACAGGTTTGACCCGCATTTTGTATTCCGGCATTGACCAGATATGGAATCGCTGCGTCGATATCTGCATCCTCAAACACGATTTGCGGGGACTTGCCTCCGAGTTCCAATGTCACGGGAACCACATTCTGAGCTGCAGCGGTTTGAATTTGCTTGCCGACATTTACAGAGCCAGTAAACGACACATGACGAACACCACGATGTCTTGCCAATGCAGCACCTGCCTCGGTACCTAAACCGGGCACCACATTGAGAGCGCCGGCTGGAAGTCCTGCCTGTCTGGCAAGATCAGCGAAGGCTAACGCAGTCAGACACGCTTCTTCAGCAGGCTTTAGTACTGTCGCGTTTCCCATGGCCAACGCCGCGCCTACAGATCGACCGATGATCTGCATCGGATAGTTCCAGGGAATGATATGGCCGGTTACCCCATGGGCTTCACGCAATGTATAAACTGTATAGCCATCGAGGAACGGAATGGTATTACCATGCACCTTATCCACCGCCCCGGCATAGAACTCCATATAACGGGCCAGTGCAGATACGTCCGCTTTGGCCTGTTTCAAAGGCTTGCCAACGTCGGATGCTTCAAGGAAGGCGAGGCGATCGGTATTTTCCAGTACTAGCTGCCCGATACGATAAAGAATTCTTCCTCGCTCCACTGCTGTAGAGTTTCCCCATTCATTGGACAAGGCAAATTTGGCCTGTGATATCGCGCTATCTATGTCAGCTTGATCACCTCTACTAATTTTACTGATCTGCTCTCCAGTCGACGGATCATACACATCAAGCAGCTTCCCACTTTTTGCGGGTAACCATTGATTGCCGATAAAACACAGGGAAGGATCAAACCATAACTGGTTTTCAATCGTGTCTTTTTCTTTGCCAGAAGTGCTATTCACTCAGCACACCACCGGGATGGATTTCTATTGATGATTATTTGCTCAAATTGCGTCATCTTTAATAATAGGGAACTTCAGTCGACTGCGGCTATGCGTCTTCTGGAGTAGTTAAGAGCACCACTTCTTTTTCAGTAATAATCACGTGATCATTCACCGTGATTTCCTCAAGATTGTTTCCTTCTCCGCCGCGATCGACCACAATAAAATCTCGAGTGCCGCCCGTGCCGATCTGAAAATGATGCCAGGTATTTTTGAAAAAATTCACACCCTGTCTACCGTTTGTTCGAAACAACTGGAGATCTTTTGAAGTTACCGTATCACCTGCGGCTGCCACCAATACCAGAAACGGTTCTTGATCGGTAGGAATAAAAGCCTGGCTCCCCAATGGGTGCCGCTCCATGAGGGAAACCTTATGAGGAAAAGTCAGTGGCTGCGTGCGAAACACATTTACTATCGCTCTTCCCCCTTCCTCATCAGTATCGACATTAAACAAATCATGGAAGCGTGTTGTCAGCCCCTGATTGATACTGATGGTTTGGGCACCCTCGAGCTCAATCACTTGCCCAAAATCGGCGAATCGAGACTTGGTTAAAGGTATCGCTTTCAGTTCAACGATCGAGTCAGACATTACGCATTTTCCTCAGCGATATAGGCCCAGAGACGCACCCGACTGAGTCCACCGTCAGGAAAGATGTTGATTCGAACATGAGAAATTGGGCCAATGTCTGCCAATTCAGAATCAAAATAGTGCTGGGCATCTGCACTGAGTTTCATTTCAGGAAGCAGCACTGGCCAGTTTTCGCCATCTGATACAGTCTTCTCTGTACCGGAAGCGTGAATCAGCGTGCCTTGTATGCTGCAACGATCAGGATAATTACCTTTGAAATGCGCAGTATCAATCTCTACTTTTTGTATTGCGCCAGGATGCGCTAGGGCAATGGTTACCCAATCATTACCCGGTGTACGCCGACGGCGCGTTTCCCAGCCATCCCCCATATTCTCGCCACGTCCCGGGGTCAACAAATTTCGAATGTCCCCATAGTGTTGATCATTACAATCCAGGGCAACCCCACCATTCAGTGAAGACGCAATATCAACCAGGGTGCCCGGCTCGACGGATTTCCAGTCGACCGTCGGTCTACCGAAGAGCCTCAAACGGGCAATGCCACCATCCGGGTAAATATGTAATCGGACATGGGTCACTACGTCAGAGGGATCTATCGCGAGACTTTGATGGGAATCTCCCTCTAAATTCGTTTTCTCCAGAAGCGGTTGCCAACCTTCAATATGATCAACAAGTTCGTCTTGGCAATAGCATGCCTCGAGCGAAGCTGCAGGTGCATAGTTACCCGTAAAGTGACTGGTATCAATTTCTATTCCATGAATCACACCAGGCACAGCGAGTTTGACAATACACCAGTCATGACCCGCTACCCGTTTTCGTCGAGATTCCCAACCATCCATCCACTTTCCGTTGTCATCGTATTTATCTTCAATAAATACCGGGGCATGATCTTGCAACATACGCTGCATCGGCGCGAAAAAATCATCTGTACATGCAATCGCTTTTGCCCCTAACTTTTCAGAAGCGAGATTAACCCATTGTTTTGCAAATTCACTCATTGGTATTTGATCCGATATTCGTTCCACGACTTAATTGCGCAATCGCCTGAGCAGGAAAACGATGACGCCAATGCTCAGCGATTTCAAGACGAGTGGCATACCATACTCGATCTTTCTTGAGTACGTAGTCAAGGAATCGAATCAGCGCTGCTGCCCTGCCCGGCCGCCCAACCAGTCTGCAATGTAATCCGATTGACATCATTTTAGGCGACTTCTCTCCCTCCTCATACAGCACGTCAAAACTATCTTTCAGATAGCTAAAAAACTGATCACCGCTATTAAATCCTTGGGCGGTGGCAAAACGCATGTCATTGGCATCCAGCGTATACGGCACAATCAGTAGCGGTTGAGAAAAATCGTTGATCCAGTAGGGGAGCTCATCCGCATAGCTGTCCGCACTGTAAACAAAGTTGCTCTGCTCCGCTGTGATGCGATGGGTATTTGGGCTGGAGCGCCCCAAATAAAAACCTCTTGGCTTTTCACCAGTAGCCTGTTGGTGTACTTCGATCGCCTGTTCTAAATGCTCTCGCTCCTCTTTCTCCGAAAAGTGTTGATAATCAATCCAGCGATAGCCATGGCTGGCAATTTCCCAGCTGGCACGGTGCATCGACTCCACCACTTCTTGATTTCGCTTTAGTGCCATTGCTACGGCGAACACCGTGACTGGAATTTGACGTTCGGTAAAGATACGGTATAACCGCCAATATCCTGTGCGAGAACCATATTCGTATATGGATTCCATATTGGCGTGGCGCATGGCGGGTATCGATTGCGCGCCGACAATTTCGGACAGAAACGCTTCGGAACCGTGATCTCCATGCAAAATATTATTTTCACCACCCTCTTCAAAATTGATCACAAACTGTAGGGCAACTCGTGCACGGTGCGGCCACTCGGGATGGGGAGGGTGCTGACCATAACCGGTCATATCTCTTGGATAATCTTGTGTCATTGCGCTTCCACCCATCGCTTTACCTGCTGACGTTCAGAATCAACCATTGTAGTTAGGTTTGCAAGGGGCATAACTTGAGTGACCACAGTAGTTTGGTAAATGAGAGAACGATGCTGCCGAATCTGTTCGATATTCTGCAACACCACATTCTTTGGAGCGGTGACAAAGCCTGGATGCGAAGGTACATCGCTATGACAAGCTACGCAGCGGCTTTCCATAATGCCCAGCATTTGCTCATCCGATACCGCTGGGCTATTTACAGCTACTAAAGTTGTTCGTGGTGCAGCAAGCCACATGGCAGTCAATAGGATGCCAAACGCAGCGGGTAACATCCAAATCAGAGTTCGCTGCAAGTGACGTAGATTAAAGTAGTGACGCGCAATGATTCCAGCAACAGAGATAATCACCAGCACTAACCAGTTGAGTTCATGACCGTAGGTGCTGGGGAAATGGCTGCTGATCATGGTGAATAAAACTGGCAGCGTGAGATAATTATTGTGCCTGCTTCTCAGTAACCCATTGGCGCCAAATGACGGGTCAGGTTCCCTTCCCTCCGCTAATGCACGGACCATTTCTTTCTGCGCGGGAATAATCACAAAAAACACATTGGCGACCATCACGGTGCCAATTGCCGCGCCCAGGTGGATATAGGCCGCCCGTCCACTTAGTAGCTGCGTTAACACCCAGGCAAGGCATGCAAACCAGAGAAAAATAATACCGCCTAATAACAGCGGCTTATTCCTTAACGATGTTCGACATAATACGTCATAGACCAACCAGGCTATAACCAAAACAACGACTCCTACGACAATGCCCTGCCACGGAAGCAGCTGGGATACGGCTGGATCAAGGAGATACACCCTGGCATCAAAGTAGTACACCACTGCTAACAGCGAGATACCACTCAACCACGTTGTATAAGCTTCCCATTTAAACCAGTGTAATTTGGCGGGAACGGCATCGGGCCCAACGGTGAATTTTTTCAAATGATAGAACCCGCCCC